>CANJQI010000044.1 GCA_947476215.1 Betaproteobacteria bacterium | reverse complement strand
GCCTTGCCGGCAAGAATGCGCGCGCGAAGCTCACGACGTCGAAGTCAGTTGGTGATCCAACATGCCTTACAATATCCGCATTTCCGCCTGCCCGGTTTGTGACTTTCCAGCCCTGGAAGTCACAAACGGGCGCAATCAATAATTTAAGCAGGACATGCCATACATCATCGCGGCACTGATCGTTTCCTTCCTGGTGACGCTGCTCATCATACGCGTCCGCCTGAGGCTGCCGCGGAGCTGGAATCGGGACGCGGGTTCCCGTCGCGCCAACCGGGTAAGGGAAGTGCACCAGCATGGCGTTGGCAGAATCGGCGGATTGGGCATAGCGGCAGGGCTATTTGCCAGCTTTCTGGCGAGGTATTTCGACGCCGCAGCCCACGCGCTGGACAGCGCGACATTGGGATTGATCCTGCTCGGCAGCGCGTTGCCTGTTTTTGTGGCAGGGTTGGTTGAGGATGTTACGCAAAAGGTAAGCAAGGAACTGCGACTTGTTTTTGCGCTTGTTTCGGCCGCGCTTGCGGGCTGGCTGCTTAACGCCTGGGTGGTGCGACTGGATGTGCCGTGGCTTGACGTCGCCGTGGCAGTGCCGGCCGTATCCATTGTGATCACGTGCCTGCTGGTGGCGGGGCTTACCAATGCGTTCAACCTTATCGACGGGTTCAATGGCTTGGCGGGCGGGGTTTCGGCACTGATACTACTGGGTATCTCGTACGTTGCGTTCAAAGTCGGCGACATTCCGGTTATGAGCGCAGCTTTGACGCTGGTGGGCGCAATCACTGGTTTCATGTTGCTCAATTTTCCGCGGGGTCTGGTTTATCTGGGTGACTGCGGCGCCTACCTGCTGGGATTTTTTATAGGCGTTTTATCAATACTCCTGGTGGGACGCAACCATGAGGTATCCGCGTGGTTTCCGGTGTTGCTTTGTTCATACCCGGTGTGCGAGCTGTTGTTTTCGATTTATCGGCGCGGTATCGTGCGTGGTTCCCATCCTGGACTTCCTGATCTCGCGCACCTGCATCATCTGATTTACAAAAGACTCGTGCGTTGGCTGGTCGGTACCGATTTGCCTCTTCACAGAACGCAGCGCAATTCGTTGACCGCGCCCTATCTGTGGATATTGACCTCCATCGGAGTAGTTCCGGCGCTGGTTTTCTGGCAGGCCACGCACGTATTGCAAATTGGCAGTCTGCTTTTTGCGGTTGGCTACATTTATGCCTATGCGCGGATTGTGAAATTCCGTGCTCCTCGATGGTGGGTGCTGCGCAAGACGCATCACCGCCCGCCTTCTTCCCCGGAGTAATGATGAATATTTTTTTTCAGCGTGCATTTTGGTCTAACCTTGCAGGCGTTTGCCTGGTCGCTGTTGTTGCGACCGTGCCGCTGATGATGAGCGACATCATGGACCGCGGATTCGAGATCGCGAAACAATGCGTGGCCGAACCGCTGTCGATACTTGCGCTGGGTGCGGTGTTGCTGGCCGGGGGATGGAGGCGGTACTGGAATTCGGGAACGGCGGTGAAGTGTGCGGCCGGTGCATTCGTCGCCTTTCTGCTCTTGGCGGTTGTGTCTACCGTCCTGTCGGAAAATCCCGAGGTAGCGATCTTCGGTGGTTACTATCGTCGCGAAGGCCTGCTGGCATGGATGGTCTACGGTGCGTTCTTCATTGCCATGCTGGGATGGGCGTATCGTTCGGACCGGATCGAAAATTTTCTGGATGTGCTGTTGCTGGCCAGCGTGGTGCCGGCGTTCTACGCCTTGCAGCAGCGGCTGGACCTGGATTTTTTTCCGGTGGGTGCAAGGGATTTGACGCGGCCCGGCGCGACCATGGGCAGCCCGTTGTTTCTCGCGGCTTATTTGGGCGTGTTGCTGCCGATTACTGTCGTGCGTTGCTGGCAGGCAAGCCAAGACCTGCCCCGTCGCTTCCTGTGGCTGCTCGTTGCGGTACTGCAGTTGGCAGGATTGCTCGTCACGCAAACGCGTGGACCGTTGCTGGCGGTCGCGATAGGCATGCTGATGCTTGCGTGTTTCGTGGCCGGCTACGCGCGCGCGCGCCGCGGTTTTCACGGCGCCGTCGTTGCGTTTGTCGTGCTGGTTGCATCATTAATTGCGATCAACACCGTCACCAGCGCGCGTCAGTGGGCGCAGGACGTTCCAGTCTTGGGTCGCCTCGTATTCAGTCTGGACAGTGACGCGGGCGAACAGACGCAGCGCGCATCCAGCAGCGCGGGCGCACGGCTGGGCGTTTGGGAGGCGGGCAACGAGACATTTGCTGCCGCCCCGCTCGTACGCAAGCTGCTGGGTTACGGACCGGAATCCGCCTATATGTTCTATTTTCGCCATCAACCGGCGTCGGTGGTGAATCTGGTTGGCTATGGCGCGTATCGCACCTACGATCGCATGCATGCTGACGCGCTGGATATCGGTTTGAACTTTGGGTTACTGGCGTGGGTGGTTTATTGTTTGTTCTTTGCTCTGGTCATGTATGCCGCGGCGCGCGCCTTGTTTGGGTTGACTGGACTGGCGCCGGCATGCGCGTTTTTCGCCTTTATGTTTGTTGGCGCGAGCGTTTCGGCCATCGCCACAGTGCAGATCGGCTTGGCCTCCGCCGTGGTGCCGGCGGTTGGCCTGGGAATAGGCGCAGGGTGGTTGCTGTTCATGGTCGCTTGCGCATGGCGTTCGCAGCAACGAGACATTGCTGCGACTGCGCTCGAGGATTCAGGTAATTGGGCGCTGCTGGCGGCGTTGACTTCATCGTTATTGGTGTTCTGGGTCGACGCGCAGGTCAATATTCCCGCACCAACCACGAGGTTGATTTCGTTTGGCATTGCAGCGCTCATTTTGATCGTCGCGGAGAGGCTCGTTCGCAAAGAACGCGAGGCTGCGGACGACGAACACTCCGGTGAGCGTCATCTCTGGATGTGGGGCATCGCATGCGCGATGATTGCACTGTGTGCCAGCCTTGTGCCGATCGCCGATTTCGATGCGCCGCGAAACGTGCGAGAAGAAATGCACTGGCTGCGTCGATTGGCGCCGCTTCTTGTTTTTCTGAGCGTTGCAGCATGGGCCGCATGGGTGCGGTTGCGCAAGGCAGGAGCAACGGGCGGCGCGTACTTGCTCGCGGTCTTAGTTGGTTTACCCGCGATTTACGTCGGCATCCATCTTCTCGTCATGGTGAGGCCCGGCCCTGAGCTGAACATGGGGCACGCACTGACAATCTCCATTGCATGTTTTTCAGTTTCGGCCTTTATATTGGCCCTGTGTCTGGCCTATGCCGTGGTGACCGTGCGCCGCGCAAGGTCGGGGTCAGATACCGTTTTGAGGCCCGCCGCTGCGTTGTGGATGGTGGCTGTCGGATTATCGTTGGCATTGGTTATGGCCCACGATTGGCGCGCGACGCGTGCGGATGTGGCGTCCGGGCTGGCGCTGGAGGTTACTCCCAAGCAGTCTTTGTTGGGCGAAGAATTAACAGACGAGGCGATACGCCTGTTGCCTTATGAGCGGTTTTACCGCCGCCAATTGGTGTTCGATCTTCTGGGCAGAGCTCTTGCCGACATTAAAAAAGTCAATGAATCCAAAGAGTTGGATTCGGAGGCCTCGGGCAGGATAGCGGCGGTGATCCGCAATTTAGCCCTGGCCGAAACGACGGCGCGCGCCGCAGCGCCACTTTTTCCACGCGATCCGTGGGTGGTCGTCGCGCTGGCAAATGTGCTGCAGGTGAAGGCGCTGCGCATTATGCGCCCCATCGATCCGGCAGGCGGGTTGCAGGCGGCACAGGAGTCCAGCCGGCTTTTTGCGCTCGCGCATCAGATTTTCCCGAGTGAACCCCTGTTCTTGCGCAATTGGGCGCAACTCATTGCCGACCAGGGAAATCTGACCGAAGCCTATCGGATACTGGATGAAATGGAGCGCCTCGTTCCGGGTGATCGGGAGCCGTACTCCGAGCGAATTGCGCTCGCAATGCAAGCCTCTGACTCTAAGGAGATTACAGATACGCTTTCGCGTGCGCGCGCAAGGCTCTCGTCGCAGGCGTATCAAGAACTTATGCATGTTGCACAAATGCAACACTAAATGGCCGACAACTAAAGAAAAAGGCAGGAAGTTGTGTAAGGAGTGAAGGGTTTTGGTATAGTTAGCAATAGCCAACGCAGCTTTCTTCTACTTGGATTAAAGGGTTAAAACAAAATGAACTCGAAAAAATTATTTCTAGCGACATCGGCCGTTGCAATGGCCGCCTGCAGCGCCACCGCGATGGCCCAGTCGTCGGCGTCCACCACGGCGAAAATTAAAAACTCCCAGCCTGGCAGTAACCCAGGTCTGCAGGCTGGTGTGTTGACGGTAACTACGGCAAACAACGCGGCCAACCTCGCGGGCGCAATCGGGAGTATCGCGCTTGGGGGCAACGGCGTGGTAGCAGGTGGCCTGAACATGAAACGTTTCGCGTTGGCCAACAACGGTAAGACGGGCGCTGCGGCGGCACCGGGTGGCTCGCCGTGGAACGTCTGGGGTGCGGCTTCGCGCAGCAATGTGGCCTACAACTTCACGCCGTTGCAGTCAAGCGGTAAAGTCGAAGTATTCTTGGCCGGCGTCGATTACACGCTTGATAACAATATGGTCATTGGTCTCGCGGTGGCCAGGGATGATTCAGACATCGACTTGACTTTCTCCGGTGGCAAGCTGTCGGGTAAAGGCTATACGTTCTCGCCGTACCTCGGCGTGCCCATCAATAAGAATCTGGCATTCGACGCGACCTTGGGTTTTGGCCGCAGTGATATAGATACCCAGGTTACGGGAAATGGTGTCGCGATTACAGGTCGAACCAAGAATGATCGCACCATAGGCACTCTCGGCTTGACCTATCGCGAAAACATTGGTGCTTTGACGTTGAGCGCTCGCGGCGCATACATCAATGTCAACGACAAGCTGGGCGCCTATGTGTTGTCGAACCGCACACTCGTTGCCGACGGCAAGGTTGACCTTTCCCAGGTTCGCCTCACCGGTCAGGCCGCGTATACGATAGACGCATTTACACCATACGTATCGCTGACTTACGTAAATGATATCAAGCGTCCTGATCAGGCGGCCATGCAGGTTAATTCGTCAGGTAGCTTTATTTCCGCAGCCAATGATCGCGATGCGTGGACAGTCGGCCTTGGCTTCCGGTTCATGATCGACAGGTCGGTGTACGGCGGATTCCAGTATTCGAAAGAGAATGGCCGCTCGGAAGTGAAGAACGAAAACTACCAATTCAACGTTGGGGCGCGGTTCTAGAAACTGAAGTCCGTCCGGCGCCTCCGCCGGACACGTTAGCTGAAACATGAAGCTGCCGAGCTGGGTTTTCCCCACCTCGGCAGTTTTCTTTTGTGCGGCGTGCGTCGCGCTGTCACCCTCTGAGCGCTTGCGCACACTTGCCGGCGACGCAGGATTCATTCCGGTCGCGGTCCCCGACACACGGCTGCGTGCCTATGCCAAGGGCAAAGCAGGAACCGGCGCGGCCAGCCGGGTAACCGTGTACATAGAGAGTGACGGCGCGCCGTGGCGTTTTTCGGACCAACCGCCCGCCGATCCCACGCCGCTTAGACCGCTCGTGCTGAATATGGCTATCGCGGACGCTGCGCCTGTCGTGGCTTATCTGGGGCGTCCTTGCCAGTACTTGAGCGATACAGACCTGCAAAAGTGCGACCCGGAGTTGTGGATGCGGGGACGATACAGCAACGAAGCGGTCACGGCGATGAGTCTGGCGGTTGATCAGATTAAACGCACCACCGGCGCGACGCATGTCAGCCTGGTCGGATATTCGGGTGGCGGTGCAATGGCTGCGCTCATTGCGGCGCGCCGTTCCGATGTCGCTTGTCTGGTGACCATCGCCGCGCCGCTCGATACCAATGCATGGACGGATGCCCTGCACGTATCGCAACTTGATCTATCGTTGAATCCCGCGGATGTAGCGGACAAACTGCGGAACGTGCGTCAAACGCATTTCAGGGGCATGCGCGATAAAGTTGTGCCGCCCGCAACCGCCGCCAGGTTTCTTGATCGCCTTTCCGTGGCCACTATCATCGACAAGGAGAAATTCGACCACCAGTGTTGCTGGGGAGAAGATTGGAAGGTACTGCGCAAGCTGTCCTGCCTTGCGCAGTAATCGGCACTCGGGGCGAAGTTTTTAAAACTCGCCCCGACGCGATCAGCGGAACATCGGAATCTGAATGGTGATGGACTGGATCAAGGCATCAAGTCCGCCGCCTGTGCGCAGAAATATCGGCGTCTCACGCAGAATTTGCAGCGGTTCTTCGCCGGGTTTTGGCTTGTCCGGGGCAAATGCAGTCTGATTCTTTTTGACATCCAGACTCTTGTCGCTCTGTGCGAGTTTGATATTGGTTGCACCATCGTGAACCAGATCGTAGACTCCCGCACGCGTATCCGCCGTGTCCTCCGGGATGACCGCGACTTCAAAGTCCGTGCCTCGGATGCCTATGGTTGCTGTCGGGGTATTGACGCGGACGTTCGCCACGTTTTGTCTGCCGATCAGGCCGGTAACCATGCGCGCGGTGCCGCGCAGCAAGGTAACGAATGACGAATCGGTAGGCGCCTTGTTATAGTTGAATTCCGTAAACTGAAACTGTGTATTGGGACGCAGGACTACCGTAGAGTCGTCCGCCATTTTGATCAGCGTTTCGCTTTTGGCTTCGGTGGTGATGGTGTCACCGGACTGAATTCTTTCCTTTGCCGACGCCTTGCGGGTAACCTTATTGGCATCGGTAATGGTTACATTGCCGTTGAGTTGTTGAATGGTGCCGGCATCGGCTGCAATCGAAACAGAACTGAATCCGGCCAACAACGACATGGTCGTGAATTTGGCAACGAGGGAAACTAAGCGCATGGACAATTCTCCTGGCAGGTGACAACTAGATTCAAATAGAAATCTGCTGAACGCTCAATTCAAATACGGTAGCACGCGACGAGTTTCAAAACAAACCTGATGACTTGGTCATTGTAATCTTCTCGTCCCGCATGGTGTGCCCGTTAAGTTACTTTAGTTGACCGTCCAGCGGTGCTCACATCGGGATAACGTGCAGGATTTCACGTTGGTGTACAAGCCGTTACGCGATCGCGACCATTAGTGGCAAAAAGTCACGAATTCATGACGGTTTTTTCCAAAACAAGCAAACAACCGCTGGTCAATGGAAGTTGCAGTTTGTGAATTATTCTCCGGATTTTTTCTTCAAGAAATGCCGCAGGTTTAAAACGAAGATAGTAAGTATGTCCGATGTAGCCGGTGTGTTGCCTTACAGCGTATCCCATGGCCACGAATGCTGCGCTCAACGCGGCGCTCGGCGCGCCGCACATCCGATAGTAGGCCTTGAATTTGCGTTGTGAACCTTGCAGATCGCGGAACGGCTGAGCGGTCTTGAGCAGCCACGCCGATACCGTTTCCGGCAGCAACCGATTGAACATCAGCGGCAGGTTGTTGGGCGACGGGTAGACGTGCACACACAGACCGCCCGGGTTCAATGCGTCGTAGAAATTCCTGTGCGCCTGGATCGGGTCTTCAAGATGTTCCAGAAACATGTGAGTAAAAATCAGGTCGAACTTTCTGCCGGCGAGTTGTTTTTGAAACACGACGCTGTCGCTGATGGCGTCTGCTTCAATCTTGTTGTACAGGGCACTGGCTTTCTTCAGTTCGCTCGCCGACTTGTCGATCAGGAAATACTGAATATCGCGGTCGGCAACAAACTTGTCATCGAGCAAAGGGTTGGCACCGCCGCCAATGTCGGCAATTATTTTAAGGTTGCGCTCGGCAATAATTTTCTTCAGATAAATCGCGGCTTTTTCATACGCCGGAAAATTTTCGATCAGATCCAGCGTAGGACCCGCTGTGGCGTTTTGCATGGCTGTGGACTGTTGATCGGTAAGAGAGGGGAGCGTAGAGATGAATCTACGCGTGATCGTCGTCGAATTGAGCGGTACTGTCAACGACGCATGTTCGCGTTAGAATTCATGATCGCTTCACCATTGTGTAAAGAGTCATTCACATCCGAGGCCAGCCGCAACGAAAACGGGCCACTTCCGCTTGCATCAATTTTTCAGGAGAGTCAGGACATGGATCAACAGCAGACTGCTTCATCGGAACCACTCTATGAAGTCGTGTGGCCCTTGGGGAAATCCACATCACCTCGGGTGAACCTGGCTCCGGCGCTGGCTGATGTGAATCTCAGCGGAAAGACGGTGTGTGAGTTTTGGGGCTGGGTGTACCGCAGCGACCAGATGTACCCCATCATTAACGAAGAACTGGAAAAGCGATTTCATGGCATCAAGGTCATTGATCACCGATCCGATTTTCAATCTTGAAGACGGTGGTGCTGTCCCGGAATGAGCGGCTCGCAACCCAATTCGCTAGTCAGCGGCCTTGGCTGCAGCCAGCATGTTCTCCCAGTCCTTGACCAGTTTGATCTTCTTGCCGACGGGATAGCCCATGAACGCATTATGGGCGAACACATAGGCCGTATTGCGCAGCGGATCACCGCTCACCGCGATCATGAAATCCTTGGGATCCCACACGATGGGCACCATGCGGTCAGGATCATCCGATTCGTGGAACAACTTCGGCATGTCGCCCAGTTGCACGCGCTCCGCGAGGCTCCACTGGCCTTTGACGGTCCAGTCGCGTAACACGTGTTCGAAGTCTCCGGCCTTCATCTTCGTGTGCTCGAAAAAGTAGCGTTTGACATCGTGCTTGGACCAGCCGGCCTTGGCTATGGTTTCCGCGATGATGGGGCTGAACACCACCAGCGGACGCAGCGTTTCATTGCCGTTCTGCGTGAAATGTATGTGCCAGCTGTGGTACTTCAATACCGCGTCCGCGATGTAGGGCAATATTTCCTCCGGCGTGCTGCCCGATACTGATGGAAACGAGCCGCCAGCCGTATATCGGGCAACCGTCACCGTGTTGTCGCCCGCCGCGTATCCCATCTCCTGACTGGTGGTTTCCCAGTTGATCTTCTTCAGCACGTCTTCGTTCTCGGCCATGACCACGCGCCACGTCGTGCCGTGCGTGCACTTGTCATTTTTATGGAGCAGAAATCCCGCGACGTTACGCAGGTACAGGCGCCAGAATCGACCGATGGATGTGTTCGGCATGAAGCCGTCGCGCATCGCTCCCTGTGTGTAGTTGAATTCGAGTTGCTTGATGATGGGGCCATTGATGGTGATCAAAGTCTCGCCCCCCGGCGTGTTGCCGCTATGTTCGACGCCATAGGCCGGGTCGCACATGGCTTCGATCAGCGCCACCAGCACCGGCATGTACTCGGGGCGGCAGCCCGCCATGACGCCATTGACCGCAACGCTCCAGATCGTCGCCGCGCGGCTGTCAGGCAGGATAATCCCCAGCACCTCATTGGGATCGCGGTCGACGAAACGCAGGAATTTGTCGATTTCCTCGTGAGTCGGCGGGACGATGGGCAAGCCATCGCTGAGTTCGTTCTTATAAAAGTAACGATTGATGGCTTGGTATCCGCCTTTGCACACGATGTCGCGCGCGCCCGGTTCGCCCTTGGTGCCTACGATAGCCGGCATGCGTGTCAGGTTCTCGATGACGCGATCGACCGTAACCTCGAGGATGTTGCGGCGCATTTCGTCCGCGCTTTGCGTGCCGACATGGCCCGGAACCATGGCCACCGGGAGATTGGGGTAACCCAATCCGATCGATGTCGCCGCCGCGGCGGTCAGAAATCCCTCGCACGTCAGTGACGCAGTCGGCACCCCCGCTGTCTCGCACACTGCACTGGCCCGCAACACGGCGGGCGTACAGCTGCCTCAACAGGCCATGCCGCAGATGACCGCGTCTACCCCCATTTCTTTGAATTTTGCCGGTAGCCCGGCGAGTATTTCGCGTTCCGTGCCGCCATGGATGGAACCGAAATCGCGCCAGTTTATGAAGCGGATACCAGGAAATCGCGCCTTGAGCGCTTCCTCAAGGATCAAAAATATTTCATCACCGCGAAAAACGTTGTCCCAAAGCTGGGCAACCACTTTGCCTTCGAGTGTGTTGAGTCGCGGCGCCAACGGCTTGATCTTGGTCTGACGCGGCGTGCGCGGCCAGTACGCTTCATAGTAACCATCGTTGCTCGCTGCTGACATGGCGTTCTCCATCCGTAGGGTGAGTTATTCACTGACGCGCCAACGCGGGTTTGCACATGCAAAGCACGCAGAACCAAACCACGGTCGAGGTTGATGCGGTCAAACGCTGATACTGTCCATCGGAAATCGTCAGACCACAATCGCGGCGCAAATTTCCCCGACATCCCTGATTTCTTCCAGCCGCCACACCAGATCGATCGCGTTACGCGCCTGCTTGGGTGTCAGTGTCTCGTGCGTCAGCTTCAGAAACTTTTCCTCGATATCGCGATCGCTCATCGGATTTTCGGGGTGCCCTTTCGGGTGCTTCAAGTGTGCGGTCCATTGTTTGCCCGATTTGCCTTTGACTTCGATGCGACACTGGAAAGTTTTGGGCCATTCCGTCGTGAACTGGGGGTTCTCGCGCATGACCAGTCTGCGCAGCAGGTCGAGAATCTTCGGGTCGCGATAACGCTGCGGCGTAAAAGTCGCTTCTGAAATTTTCCCGTCCACGAGGGCGGCGGCGATCAGATAGGGTGTGCTGTGATCGGCGGTCTCGCGCGTATGCGGGTCGTGCTTGGCGGGGCTGTCGCCGGTTGCCAGCGAAAATGCATCGACTTCAACGTCTATGGATTCGATATCGTCGACGTTGACTTCCGGATGCAACTTGAGGGCCGTCTCCACCGGAGACATGCTGGTATACATCACCGGTATGGATTTGAAGAACGTTTCCTCTATCATGTACGGGCGTTCTTTGCCGCCGAAGGGCGCGAGCGCAAATTGGCCGGTCACCTGTTTCCACAGGCCGTATTGTCCTTCGATGATTTCCTCGGGGCCCGACATGCCTTCCGAGGCAAGCAATGCCGCGAATAAACCGTTGCGTGCGCCGTTTGGGCCCGCGCAGCCTTTCCACATCGACAATTCGCTCGCCCGCGTTTGCCGCACCGCGATATTCGGTGCGATGGCGAGTGCCAGCGCCTGCGCCATCGCATGCTTCGACAAGCCCAGAACTTTCCCCGCGCCCAGCGCGCTGCCTATCGATGTTTCCGTTACGTAGTCCCAACCCCGGGTTCTGAAGTGGGCACTGTCGACGAGACGGTCGACCAGCTCATAGGCAAGCACGATGCCGCTGACGAGCGCTTTACCATCGGCATGCATGGCCTCGGCGATGGCCAATACCGCCGGTATATTGTCGCTGGGATGCGGACCGTCATTGTTGATGTAGTCGTCGCTGAAATCCAGATAACGCACCATGATGCCGTTCACAAACGTCGCCATCTCGGGCGTGGTCTTGATGTGGGTTCCGAATAACGTTGCAGGCGTCGTGCTGCTGGTGCGCGATGCGAGTCGCCGGGCGATCTTCACGGGTTCCGCGGCAAATGCGCCGAGCGCGCAACCGAGGGAATCGATCAGGCTTCTCTTGACGGCGTGCAACGCCTTGGGATTCAAATCCGTGTAAGCAAGCTCGGCTGCATAAGAACTAATATAATCGGCGGTGCTATCCATGAGGGCTCATCCTTTTTTTGTGCAATCGATTATAACAAACGCTATAAGTGGAGAATATTTGTGAGTACTGGTGCGGATCAGGATGTCATAGTCATAGGCGGTGGAATCGGCGGCATGATCGCGGCCAACCGCGCGGCGCAATTGGGTTTGAAAGCGACGGTGCTCGAACAGGGGGATGACAGGTATCCGTGCAATTCGCGTTATACCGGCGGCACGCTGCACATCTGCACGCGCGACATCATGCTCGAAGAAGAAACGCAGCGCCAGCTCATCATCGATTATAGCGCGGGGTTTGTGCGTGACGATCTGGCCAAAGTCATCTCCACGCATGGCCGGCGAGCCGTGCGCTGGCTGCAGGAAGAGGGGTTGAAGTTCATACGCGCCAGCGGTTCCGAACACCATAAGTGGACATTGGCGCCGCCGGGTCGAGTGCGTCCCGGACTGGACTGGGAAGGGCGCAGCGGTGACGTACTGTTGCGTACCCTTGAGCAGCAACTGAACAAGCGCGGCGGTGCCGTGGTCCGCAATACCCGCGCCCGGTCGTTGATTAACGAAGGTGGCAAGTGCACGGGTGTCGTCGCTGAATGCGGCGGTGTCAACAAGGATTACCGTGCACGCGCGGTGGTCATCGCCGATGGCGGATTCCAGGGCAACCCCGAACTCGTAAAACGCTATATATCCGGCCATCCGGAGCGGCTCAAACAACGTGGCGCGGGCACGGGTCGCGGCGACGGCCTGTTGATGGCGCAGGCGTTCGGCGCTGCAACCACAGGTTTGGACCGGTTTTACGGGCATGTGCTGTGCCGCGATGCGCTGACCAATGAGATGCTGTGGCCTTACCCGTATCTCGATCCGCTCGTGACAGCGGGGATAGTGGTCACGGTAACGGGGCAACGTTTTGTCGATGAGGGACGAGGTGGTACTTATACGGCCAACTTCATCGCGCAACTCGATGACCCGTTATCTGCATTTACCATATTCGACCACGATATTTGGGAGCAGCCTGGGCGCTTTGGACTGATACCCCCGAATCCCCATTTGGCGAACGAGGGAGGGACCATGCACAAGGCGGCTGACCTCGCGGCGCTGGCGAAGGCGGCCGGCATAAATGGCGTGGCATTGCAGGCAACCGTCGCCGCCTACAACAAGGCGCTGGCCGAACAGACAGAAAAACCGTTGTCGCTGACGCCGCTGCGGAGCACGAAAAAATACAAAGCCATGCCCATCGTAAAACCGCCTTTTTATGCGGTTCCTGCGGTAAGCGGGATCACGTACACCATGGGCGGGATCGTGATCAGCGCCCATGCGCAGGCGCTGCGTGAGGATGGCAAGGCAATTGAAGGGCTTTATGTGGCCGGTGCTGCCGCAGGCGGCATGGAAGGCGGCCCGGAGATCGCTTACGTGGGCGGATTGTCCAAGGGCGGCGTGACGGGACTTGCAGCCGCCGAGCATATCGCGGAGTGGTTAGGCAAGTCGCCCGCCATAACGCATTGATTTAAAACATTGTTTAATGCAATGCGTTACGAGAATCCGTAAATTTCAACGGCGCTGCGTTTCCAGTGCATGAACTCGCACGCCGTCAGCTATGCCTGGTGTCAGGACCACGTTGTCGCCTTCGGCGATGCCAGACACTATTTCCGAACGGCTGCCGGCACGTATACCGGTTTCGACGTTTGCCCTATGCGTAACGCCATCGCGCACCACTTGCATGGTTTTCGAATTGCCGGAGCCGCGTATCGCCTCGGTCGGTGCCGACAGCGCACGCGTTTTGCCGCCGACACCGATATCGATGGATACGGTCATGTCGGAACGCAGGTAGTCAGGGGGTTGCGCGACCCGAAAGCGCGCTTCTACGGAACCGCGCGTGATATCGACGCCGGGACTGATGTAGTACAGCACGGCCTTGAATTTGAGATCGGGAAATGCATCGCTGGCAACCAGAGCTTCCTGCCCGGCTTTCAGATAGGGCAGGTTCTTCTCGTCGATCTGGGCGCTTAAGCGCGTTTCGCTGTTCGAACTGATGGTCAGCAGGCGTTTGCCCGGACTGACAATGTCACCGGGCTCCACGGTCCGCACCAGCACCGTGCCCGGCAGCGATGCGCGTATCGTGGTTTGTGCGAGCCTGGATGCCGCGAGCGCGCGCGCGGCGCGCGCTTCCTGCTCACGCAATACCGCCTCGCGCGACGTTACGCCGCGTGACTCCTGCGCGCGTGCCTGGGTGCGTGCGGATTCCATCTGGCTCCTGGCGACGTCACGCAGACGTCCCAGATCCTGCAGGCGCGCTTCGCTGATAAAGCCCTGGGTGCGCAAGTCGTTATTGCGCCGGTATTCCTCTTCGGCGAATTTCATTTGCGCCTCGGCTTGCGTGACGGCGTCGTTGGATTGCGGAAGACCCAATTCGCGCACCGTCGCTACGCGCGCCTGCGCACTGAATTCGGCGGCACGCGTCTGCTCAAGAGCAGCTTTGAGTTCGCTGGACTCGAGCAGTATCAGCGGCTGACCGGTTTTAACGAGTGCACCTTCCTCGACCAGCACCTTGTCGACCCGGCCCGTGATCACCGCGCCGATTTCAATGCGATTCGGAGCCTGCACTCTTCCGCTGACCACGATGGAATGTTCGAGCGGCCCCGCCTGCACGCGTGCGACTTCAACTTCCGGGCCCTGAAGTTTCTTGTATGCCGCAAACCCCGCTGCGCCCAAGACGACGATGACAAGAAGGAAACGCCGACTATTCCGCACGGATATTGGCGCTCTTCACGACTTTGGCCCACTTTGCGATTTCGCTTTTGATCAGGTCCGCAAAGTGTGCCGGCGTCCCGCCTACCGGCTGCGTGCCGTCGGCGGCGAGTTTCTGCACGATGGCCGGGTCCTGTAATACCTTGTTGACTTCGGTGTTCAAGCGTTCTATGGCTGCCGCCGGCGTGCCCGCGGGTGCCAGCAGTCCGTACCATCCCGAGTATTCATAGCCGGGCACACCTGATTCGGCAACGGTCACCAACTCCGGCAGTACCGGCGAGCGCATTGCGCTGGTAATCGCCAGCGCTTTCAAGCGGCGCGAATTGACGTGTGGCAACGCCGCGGGCAGGCTGCCGACACACATCGATGTCTGGCCGCTCAAGACGCTCACCAGTGCCGGGTCGCCACCCTTGTACGGCACATGATAAAGATTGATTTTAGCGAGCAGCTTCAGGAGTTCCGCCGCGAGGTGCGTTGAACTGCCATTGCCGCCGGAGCCGTAACCCATCGCGCCGGGACGCGAGCGCGCGAGCCGCACCAGGTCGCTGACCGTCTTCACCGGTAACGACGGGTGCACGGCGACTATGCTGGGCGCGGACCCGAGGTGCACAATAGGCGCGAAATCCGCGATCGGATCAAACGGCAGCTTGACCAGGCTGACATTGACTGCGTGGCTGATAGGCACCACCAGCAGCGTGTAACCGTCGGGCTTGGAACTGGCTACCAAGGCACTGCCGATCACGTTGCCGGCGCCCGGACGATTTTCAATCACGAATGGCTGGCCGATATTTTCAGATAATTTCTGGCTGACCATGCGCGCCACCAAGTCGGTGCCTCCGCCCGGCGTAACGGGCACGACGACACGCACACTGCGCACGGGATAGTTCTGGGCGCAGGCGTATCCAGCATACACGTCAAGCAGAGCAACCAGAAAAACGTAACCGCACGTTGTCCAAGGCTGGCGATCCACAGACCGCACACCGAAACAATGTCTAACCAGATTACTCACTTTTGATTCCGGCGTCCTTGATCACCTTGCTCATGCGCGCCATATCCGTCTTGATTTCAGCCACCGCTTCTTCCGGTGAGTTGGCCACGGTTTCAAATCCCGCATTCAGAAATTTGTCTCTTGCCTCCGCTGAATTCAGGAATTTCACGATCTCCTGGTTGAGCCGCCTGACGATGGGCGTAGCCGTCCTGGCCGGCGCCCACATGCCATTCGTCGTTACCGCGACAAACCCCGGCAAACCCGACGCTGATAACGTAGGCAAGCCTGGCGCCAGCGGTGACGGCTTTTCACTGGCCACGCCCAGCGCGCGCAGGCGTGCCGATTTCACATGCGGCATGCCGGCAGCCGCATTCGCGAACAGCATCTGCACATCGCCGCCGATCACGCCGTTGAGTGCCGGCCCGGTGCCGTTGTAGGGGACACGCACGATTTTAATGCCGGCCATGGCGTTGAGCATTTCGCCGGCGAGGTGATTCGATGATCCCGCTGTAGACGATGCATAATTCAGCGCGCCGGGCTTGGCCTTGGCGAGCGCTATCAGTTCCTTGACCGAGTGTGCCGCAAGCGAGGGATGCACGACCAGCAGGTTAGGCGCACGCGTCAGCAAGGTGATGGGCGAGAAATCCTTGATCGGGTCATAAGGAACTTTTTGCAGGAAGGGTGCGATCCACAGCGTGCCGCTTTCCACCAGTACGGTATATCCGTCCGGCTGTGCCTTGGACACGATTTCAACCAGCACGATGGCCGGCCGGTTTTCGATGATGACTGGTTGGCCCAGCGCAGCCGTAACGCCTTGTGCGATCAACCGTGATGCGAGATCGGTACTGCCGCCCGGCGTATTGGTGACGATGCGCACCGCTTTGCTCGGGTATGCCGGCGCTGCGCCTTGCGCGTATGCCCACCCCGTGCCCAGTCCCAGCACCACTGCGGATGAAATGCATAAGCTTTTGTTTTTAATAGACATATAGCCCCTGTTTGGCGGTTGAATTTACTGTCATGCTACTCGCCTTTGATGCCGGAGTCTTTGATCACCTTGCCCCATTTGGCGGTGTCGGTCTTGATCAGCACGGCAAATTGCGCGGGACTGGTGACAGCGGCTTCGACGCCATTGTTGATGAACTTTTCTTTGACGTCAGTACGGCCAAGCACAGCCGCGATTTCCTTGTTGAGCCGGTTGATGGCCGCGGTGGGCGTCGCCGCCGGCGCCCACATGCCAAAGATCGAGATCGCTTCAAATCCGGGCAGACCCGAGGATGCAATCGTAGGCACGCCGGGCACCAGTATGGAAGGCTCCAGGCTGGTGACACCCAACGCGCGCAATCGTTCTGCTTTCACCTGCGCCATCACCGAGCCCGCCGCCGCGAAGGCGATCTGCACCTGACTAGCCAGCAGCGCCGTGATCGCCGGACCGGAACCTTTATATGGAATGTGCGTGAGATCGGCGCCGGTCAGCGCCTTGAAATACTCGGCCGTGAGATGCGGTGGAGAGGCGGTCCCACTCGAGCTGTAATTCAGCGCGCCCGGTTTGGCCTTGGCCAACGCGATAAGCTGCTTGATCGATGTTGCTGCCACCGATGGATGCACAATCAAAACCTGCGGTGAAACGCCTACCGTGGTAATGGTAGCGAAATCCTTGACGGGATCATAGGAAACCTTCTGCAGAAACGGCGTGATCCACATCGTGTTGGCGTAGAGCATCAGTGTATATCCGTCGCGTTGCGCGCGCGCCACCGATTCCACCGCCGACAATCCACCGCCCCGGTTCTCCACGATCACCGGCTGATTCAGTGCAGCCGTCAGTCCTTGCGCGATGATGCGCGCCGTAAAGTCACTGCCGCCGCCGGGCGAGGTCGTGACGATGCGTACCGGCTTGTTGGGGTAGGCCTGTGCGGTGCTGCTCATATGAGTTTGGGCGGACGCCGCGCTGGCGCTCAGCATTGCGGAACCCATGGAGACTATCATTCTGAAATGTCGAGATTTCAACGGTGTTCTCTTATCAAGTATGTGCATGCAATGTCTCTCTGTCTCCGAATGGGATCATTCGCCCTTGATACCCGCATCCCGGATCACCTTGCCCCATTTGGCGGTATCGGATGTGATGATGGCGGCAAATTGCGTCGGTGTATTGGCGATGACTTCAGTGCCATTGTTGACAAATTTCTCCATGACGTCCTTGCTGGTCAGGATGCGCACGATTTCCCGGTTCACGATGTTAATGATCGCTGCCGGCGTGTAGGCCGGTGCAAATACGCCGTACAGGGTTCCCGCTTCAAATCCGGGCAGTGTCGCCGCCATTGTCGGCAGTCCGGGAAACATTGCCGTGGGTTGCGCACTGGCGACCGCCAGTGCTTTTAATTTGCCCGCTTTCACCTGTGGGGCGATCGATGCCGTGGACGCGAATGCCAGTTGCACCTGGCCGCCGATCGCCGCGATGACGGCCGGACCACCGCCTTTGTACGGGATGTGCAGCAGGTCGATACCCGTCAGCGCTTTCAGATGTTCACCTGCCAGATGATCGATGGAGCCGGATGGCCCGGTTCCGTAGGCAAGGGTGGCCGGTCGGGCCTTGGCCAGCGCGATAAGTTCCTTGACTGAACTGGCGGGCACGCCTGGATGCGCGGCCAGCACGCTCGCTGAAAATCCTGCCAGCGTGACCGGTGCAAAATCCTTGATCGGGTCATAGGATACTTTTTGCAGGAATGGGGCGATCCACATGGTATTGGCGTACAGCAGCAGGGTATAGCCATCACGTTGCGCATTGGCGACGTTTTCTACCGCGGTAAATCCGCCGGCGCGATTGTCCACGATGACAGCTTGGGCGAACGCGCTGGAAAGCCCTTGCGCAACGATGCGCGCCGCGAAATCGCTGCCCCCGCCGGGTGAGGTCGTGACGATGCGTACTGATTTGCTTGGGTAGGACTGTGCGGAAGTTTGCGCGTGCGCCGTTCCGATGCCGGGTATCGCCGCGAGAACCAAAATCACCGCAGCAAAAAGTCTTGTGGTCTGCATTTCAATTCCGAATAGGATAAGTCGGCTGGGCCTATGGTAGCCGCTCGTTGTGTCCACGATATCACATCGCGGTTTTTCGAGGTGCAGCGGCGATGCGCTGATACAATGAGTCGGGATTTTCCACGAAACGGGAGGTGCTCGTCATGAATCTGGGGATCGCCGGTAAGGTGGCTGTGGTTAGCGGCAGCAGTTCGGGGCTGGGCAAAGCGGTGGCCTACGCGCTGGCGGCCGAAGGCGTCAAGCTGGTGCTGTTTGCACGGTCTGCCGCAGCGCTGCAGGCGATAGCATCGGACATAGAGCAGAAGCATGGCGTGCCCGTTCTTGCCATCGCGGGAGACATGCGCATCACGGGGGATGTCGAACGTCTCGTAGCGGGGTTGCAGCAGAAATTTGGCGCCCCCGATATTCTGATCGTCAACACCGGGCGCCCGCCCAAACCCATGGTTGAAGTGTTGAAGGAAAACGACGACGCGCGTTGGGAAGACGCATACCAGACTCAGCTTCGCGGCGCGGTGCATGTCGCGAACAGGATAGTGCCGCTGATGCTCGGGCGCGGCTGGGGCCGCGTGATCGCGATAACGTCAGCGACCGTCAAGCAGCCGATGCCGTGGCATGGCCTGTCGACGATCTTTCGCGCGGGCGTGACCGCTTACATGAAACATCTGGCTAACGAGATTGCCGCACAGGGCGTGACGGTCAACACGGTATGTCCAGGGTTGATAGACACCGTGTTCCGCAAACCCGAGGAGGTCGCCGAACGCATGAAGCTCATCCCGCTCCAGCGCATGGGGCGCGCCGACGAGTTTGCCGCGACCGTGGCTTATCTTGCGTCGGAACAGGCGGGATTCATCACCGGCGCCAGCTTGCATGTCGATGGTGGCGCGGTCGCGTCGTTGTACTGACTCTATATCACTTGATATTCCTGATGACGCGCGACCAGGTCGCAAGGTCGGATTTCACCAGAGTCGCAAGTTCCTCCGCGGAACTGCCATCGACGACGAAACCCTGATTTTCCAGGTTGGTGCGGATATCGGGTAAGCGGGTTGCTTTGACGAAATCCGTGTTCAATTTGTGTACGATATCGCGCGGCGTTTTCGCCGGCGCGAAAACCCCATACCAGGTTGCGGTGTTGAATCCGGGCAGTCCGCTTTCTATCATGGTCGGCAGTTCCGGGGCCACCGTCTGTCGTTTGGCGGAGGTGACGGCGAGCGCCCTCAACCGGCCCGACTTGTAATGCGGATATACAGGGCCTATGCCATTGAACAGCAACTGCACTTCGCCGCTCAGGATGCCGATCACCGCAGGCCCGCCCCCTTTGTACGGGATATGTACCATGTCGGTGGCCGTGGTCTGGCGGAACAGTTCGGTGGCTAGATACGGCACCGTGCCTATGCCGCTCGAGGCAAAACTAAGCGCGCCCGGTCGCGCCTTTGCAAGGGTAATGAGTTCCTTGATCGATTTCACGGGAAGCGAAGGATGCACGACCACCATGCTCGGCGATGAGCCGATCAGCGTAATCGGTTCGAAACTGCTAACCGGATCGAACGGCTGGGCCTGTTGCGCCGGCGTGATGGTGATGGCGGTGGTCGTAAACAGCACGTTGTAGCCGTCGGGTTTGGACTTGGCGATCTCGGCCGCGGCGATGCTGCCGTCGGCGCCGGCTTTGTTTTCGATGACCACGCTCCTGCCCCACGTCTCGGACAGTGATTTGCCGATCAGGCGCGCGGCGATGTCCGTGCCGCCGCCGGCGCCAAATCCGACCAGCAACCGTACCGAGCGTTCGGGAAACTGAGCGGCAGGCGCATCCGCGGCGCAAACCGTGAGCGGCAGCAGGCCGGTGATCACCACCGGCACAATTACCATAACACTTTGTTTCATAGTGTATTTCTCCTTGATCTTCAAACGACGAAAAGATCCATGAACTGGTGGACCGTGGCGGCTTCCAGCCGCTTCTGGTTGCCGCAAAGCGCGACGATAGCCGCTTGCTGTTTGGGCGCAAGACAGCGCGCGAGATTGGTCTTGAACTTGGCTTCGAGTAATGGTACGCCTTCCTTGCGGCGGCGGCGATGGCCTACAGGATACTCGACGGCCATGTTATCGGTCCTGCTGCCGTCCTTGAAGAACACCTGTATCGCGTTGGGGTTCGAACGTTTTTCGGGATCGTGCTTGTCACGTGTCCATTGCTTGTTTTCCACACACACCATTTTCGCGCGCAGCGCATCTATGCGCGGGTCGGCGGCAACCTCGTCTTCGTAATCGGCCGCGGTCAGGTTACCTTTGATGAGACCGATTGCAGCCATGTACTGGATACAGTGGTCGCGATCGGCAGGACCGCTGAGCGGCCCCTGCTTGTCTATGATGCGCAGCGCCGTTTCATGGGTCGTAATGACAATTTTGTCAATCTCGGGCAACCGGTCCTTAACCTTGGGGTGCAGCAAAATCGCGCACTCGACCGCAGTCTGCGCATTGAACTCGGCCGGGTACGATATTTTGAAGAGCACGTGTTCCATGACATAGGAACCGTAGCGCTGTGGGAATTTGAGCGGCTTGCCTTCGAACAGCACATCGTAAAATCCCCAGGTCTTGGCGGACAGCGCGGTGGCATAGCCCATTTCGCCTTTGATGGCCATCAAGGCGAGGCGCACGCCGCGGCTGGTGGCGTCGCCGGCCGCCCACGACTTGCGCGAGCCGGTATTCGGCGCCTGGCGGTAGGTGCGTAGCGGTTGACCGTCTATCCAGGCATTCGACACCGCATTGGCGATTTCGTCCCGCGTGCCGCCGAGCATGGCCGTAACCACGGCAGTGGTTGCGATCTTGACCAGCATCACGTGATCGAGTCCGACGCGATTGAACGCATTTTCGAGCGAGATGACACCTTGTATTTCGTGCGCCTTGATCATTGCGGTCAGCACATCGCGCATCAACAGCGGTTTTTCGCGTTGCGCGATGTTCCGGCGCGACAGGTAGTCGGCAATCGCGAGTATGCCGCCGAGATTGTCCGACGGATGGCCCCATTCCGCGGCGACCCAGGTGTCGTTGAAATCGAGCCAGCGGATCATGCAGCCGATGTTGAATGCCGCGGTCACCGGGTCGAGTTCGAATGATGTGCCGGGTACTCTTGCGCCACGCGACAGGATTGCACCGGGCACCACGGGACCCAGCAGTTTGGTGCACGCCGGGTACGACAGTGCTTCCAGACCGCAACCGATGGTATCCATCAGGCACAGGCGTGCCGTGTTGTAGGCTTCGGCGCTGCGCACCTTGTAGCGTAGCGCGTAGTCGGCGATATCGATGAGCACCGGATCGAATTGGGCACGTGCGTTGGGGCTATTTGCGGACACGGTCGTTTCCTTGTTGAAGCTGTTTCCGGGATTATATGCACCGCCATGATATTGATACAATCCATAAAGTACACGAGACTATCCATCAGATCGGATACGCTGCGCGTGGAATCTGCCCAGAGTTGGCAGGGAATTCATTTAATGATGTTCTAGGGGTAGCTATGCCGCGCCGTTCATGTCATGGAAGTCGTTTGAGTCATCCATCGAGCCATATTGTTATCGCCATGAGCATCGTGTCGTGCGTTGCCGGCGCGGCCGAGTATCCGACGCATGTTGTCCGTTATGTTATTCCCTCGGCGCCCGGCGGCAACGCCGATATCGTGGGCCGCCTGATGGCGCAGCGCCTGACCGAGAGTCTGGGCCAACAAGTCGTGGTCGACAATCGCGCGGGGGCCAGCAACATCATAGGCACCGAGGCGGTCGTGAAGTCGCCGCCCGACGGACACACGGTGCTGCAAATTGCCAGCGCTCACTTCACCAATCCGAGCATGACCAAACTGCCCTATGACACGGTGCGGGATCTGGCGCCCATCAGCCTGTTATCGTCGACGCCGCTGGTGCTGATGGTGCATCCCAGTATGCCGGTCAGGGCCGTCAAGGACTTCGTGGCGATTGCCAGGACGCGGCCCGGACAACTGAATTACTCGTCGGCCGGCGTCGGCACGAGCGGGCATCTCGCAGGGTCGCTGTTCGCCTATATGGCTCACGTCAATATCGTGCATGTGCCTTATCGCGGCACGGCGCAGGCCCTGACCGACGTTCTGTCGGGTGATCTTCACTTTGCATTTCCAGCGTTGACGACCGGACTGCAGATGGTGAAGACCGGCAAACTCAGGTCGCTTGCGACCAGCGGCCTCAAACGGTCGGCATTGGCGCCCCATCTGCCGACGATTTCGGAAGCCGGTGTGCCGGGCTACCAGGCCAGCATCTGGAATGGTCTGCTCGCGCCGGCTGCCACGCCGCAACCGATTATTGGCAGACTCAACGCGGACGTCGTGCGCATACTCAATACGCCGGAAGTTCGCGAGCGTTTTGCCGCGGCCGGCTCCGATACCGCGCCCGGTACACCCGAAGAATTCGCGACCTTTATCCGCAATGAGATTGCCAAATGGGCGACCGTGATCAAGGCTGCGGGCATCAAATCCGAATAAATCCGTCGCCAAACGGTTTTTAATGACCGCAACCCCGGTTCGCGCGCAGGTGTTGCTCGAATAAGACACGGCAACCTTTTGTACTTGTTATTGTTCCCCGCAGCGCCCATACTCCCAGCGTCAGCTGGTTATTGGCAAGTTCTCGTTGCGTCTCTTGCGGATGCTGCCGTTGATCTTCTCCAATGGGCCACTTGATCCTGCCTGCACTATCGTGCGCAGGGTAGTCATTCTTCATACTAAATAGGCAAATTATGTCCACGACAGGCACCGTAAAATTTTTTAACGCTACCAAAGGTTTCGGATTCATTGCACCGCAGGACGGCTCCAAGGATGTGTTTGTGCACATCTCCGCCGTTGAGAAGGCTGGCATGTCGACGCTGAACGAGAATCAGACAGTATCGTTTGATATCGAGCGCGGTAACAACGGCAAAAGCTCCGCCGTCAATCTGAAGGCCGGGTAGTTTATTCAAGCGGCTGCGCGCGGCCGCTTGCTCCATCGCCACATCAGGCGCGGAGGCGGCGGTGACGCTGTCGCCAGGCGGCAGATAACTCCGCAACAGCATCAATGGTTGCCCTTCTTACTTCAGCAGCCTATACGGAGTTGCCATGAATATTTTTGTTGGAAATCTTGCGCCTACAGTCACTGAGGCGCAGCTTATGGAACTCTTCAAGCAGTTTGGCGAAGTGAAGTCGGTCCAGGTGGCACGGGTCATGTTCACCGATGTTTCGAGAGGTTTCGGTTTTGTCGAAATGCCGGGCAAGAAACATTCGCTGGCTGCGATCGCCGGGCTTCACGGCAAGGATCTGGAAGGCCAGCCGCTCAATGTGAACGAGGCACGGCCCAAAATGGAATTTCGGCGCTCGAACCGGCGTTAAAATTTTCAGGCCCTACGGCGGCTAATAAGGTCACGGTGTTGCTTACTTGTACGGGGGCCGAACGCGGTTATCCGGTTTGACGTCGGGAGCCGGTGGCGGTGGAATACCGCGTGCCACGTATGGCGCCCGGCGCATCATTTCGAGTGCCTCGCGTATGCGTTTCTGATCGTGAAAGCGTAATGCGTCGGCTAGCGCTTTCGATGCTTCCTCGCGCAATCGCGCATACTTTTTCAGTATTTCCACAGTCGCCGCCGACGGCAGCAGTGGATCGAGTTCAAGCGCGGACAGGGTTTCAAAACTCTCCCGGTATTCGTTCGTCACATCCGTCTCTATGCGACCGGCAAGCTCTTCAAACGATCTGCTTCCACCATTGCGGGGGTTGAGTATCGTCTGCCAGCGATCCTGAATGCGTTGATCACCGGACAGAAACTCGCGTATTGCCTCGCGCGCCTGCAATTCGTCGTGCCAGAGGTAGGAGGGGGCGGGTATGTTATTGCCTAGCGCGGCTGCTGCCAACCCGAGCGCGCCGGCGGCCAGCCATCGATGGGCCCCAGGTTTCGGACTGCTTGCCGACAACGGCCGGGCAAGCACAATGCCAAGCAACGAGCCTGAGATCAGTCCGCCGATGTGAGCTGCGTTGTCTATTCCCGTGATCAACAGGCCCAACACGATGGTCACGACAGTGAATACAACGACACCGCCAAACAGCCAGCGAAACTCGGTGGGATCCACCTGACGGCGTTCGCGCCACAGGCAGACCAGCAGCGCGCCGAGCACGCCGAATATGGCGCCGGAGGCGCCGCCGGACACTGCCTGATTGCCGTGCGTGACCAGCGACAGCAGATTGCCGGCGAGGCCGCTCGCAAAATAGATGGCCGCAAAGCGGACATGGCCATACAGGCGTTCAGCCAACCGTCCGCTATCCCATAGCGCCCACATGTTCATGGCCAGGTGGACGAGCCCGAAGTGCAGAAACATGGCGGTTGCCAGACGCCACCACTCGCCGTCGCCCGTCGCCGGGCCGAAATTGGCGCCCCACTCAAGCTGCACATCGTTTGGCGAATGCCACAAACCGGCGCCGTACGCGAGCATGATCAGAAAGATCGCGACGTTCGCGCCTATCAATGCAATCGTCACGGGCGTCAGCCGGAATCCGCCGCGCATCAATTCAGTGAGGTCGGGGGTTGTTTGTTTGTCCGATTCCGGCCGGTGCGCGTGCATCTGATGTCAGCTTCGATGGGCGGTCAGTTGAGGGCTGAATTGGACCGCGTGTGGGCGTTCAGGGTTCGACTATCCTGAAGGCGGTGGCCGGCCGTCACTCGAGAGGCATACCTTATGATGCCAAACAAATTTTCTAGAGAAGCTGTATGCGCACTACAGCAGGCTCAAAATAAACTTCCACTCGGTGGGCTGCACGGGTGTGATCGATAGCCGGTTACCCCGTTGCAGCAACTGCATCGTAGCGAGCTTGGGTTGTGCCCGCAGTTCGCTTAACGGCAGCAGCCGGGTCTTCTTGACGAGCTGAACATCGACGGTGAACCAGCGCGGCTTGTCGCGTGTCGACTTGGGATCGAAGTATTCGCTCTGGGCGTCGAACTGGGTTTCATCAGGATAAGCGAGTTGCGCCACTTCTACGATCCCGGCTATGCCCGGCACTTCACAACTGGAGTGATAGAAAAACGCCTGGTCACCCAGTTTCATGTCGTCGCGCATGAAGTTGCGCGCCTGATAATTGCGCACGCCGAACCACGACGTCGTTTTCTTGGGCGCAGTCGTGAAGTCATGAATGCCGAACTCGCCTGGTTCGGATTTCATCAGCCAGTATCGCGCGGTCATGTCAATCGCCTGGATTGCCGTCCCGATTGGGACTTGGCGATTTCCGCCATGGTTTCGATACGGACCAGCCGCTTGTCCAAATCACGAACTTCGATCGCCAGCGATTTGAGCCCATCCGGGAGACGTTTGACTTCATCCGTCATGCGCAGCACTTCCCTGACCCCGTCTATGATGCGGTCGAGGCCTGCCATCACGCCGCCTTCAGGTGACGGGATTTTGGTTTCGCCGCGAAATGCGCGATCGTGCGCCTCGTCTCCGTCAATGCGTCCTTGAGCGCGTGACGCGCTTCCTTGGCCGATCGGTCGAGTTCATCGGCCAGCGCGGCCAGAACAATTTCCTCGTCGTTATGCCGGTAACTCTCCACCGCACGACGTATGATTTCACCGGCACTCACGTTGAGTTTCCGCGCTTTAGTTGCGTTGGCCTGCTTTTGCGCCGGCGTAACCAGTATGGTCATTCGTTCCGTTTTCATGGGACCTTCTTGTTCGGACATACACATGCGCATGATAATGTAGTGATCAATACTCGTCAAAGCGATGCGCCGAATCAGACGGGCGTGAGGACAGATCAGTTGCCGGCGCGGCGAATTGACCCCGTAAGCATGCACATAGTACGATGCGGCACACTGGACTTGGAGATCGCATGAATAATAAACAGGATTATGATGTTATCGTCGTCGGCGGCGGGAACGCGGCATTGTGCGCGGCATTGACCGCGCGCGAAAACGGCGCCCGGGTGATGCTCCTCGAGCGTGCGCCCGAGGACGAACGTGGCGGCAACAGCGGTTTCGCGGGCGGCGGCATGCGCTTTGTCTACAACAACCAGGAAGAAGTCTACAAACTGGTGCCCGATCTGAGCGCCGCGGAGATTGCGAACACCGACTTCCGGACCTATACCGAGGAACGTTATTTCGACGACATGTACCGGGTCACGCAGTACCGCACGAATCCCGATCTTGCCGAAGTGATGATCAAGAACAGCACCGAAGTCATGCACTGGATGCGAACGCAGGGCGTGCGGTTCATACCGCGTTACGCAAGACAGACGCCCGACGTCAATGGCAAATTCGAATTCTTCAGCCCGCCGACGCTAGGCGTGGCCGGCGAGGGACGCGGTCTGGTCGATGCGCTGTATGCCGCGGCTGCACGCGCAGGTGTTGAAGTCCGCTATCGCGCCCTGGTACAGAGTCTGTTGCACGACGACGATGGAGTGCATGGCGTCAAGGTGCGTATCGAGGGCAAGACCACGGAGCTCAGGGCCAAATCCGTGGTGCTGGCTTGCGGTGGGTTCGAATCCAATGCTGAATGGCGCACGCGTTATCTGGGCGCGGGCTGGGATCTGGCCAAAGTGCGCGGGACGCGGTTCAATACCGGTGACGGCATACGAATGGCGCTCGAAATAGGCGCTCAGCCGTATGGAAACTGGTCATCCGCGCACGCCGTCGGCTGGGATTTGAACGCGCCGCCCTATGGGGATATCGAAGTTGGCGACGGGTTCAGCAAGTTCAGCTATCCGCTGGGCATTATGGTCAATGCCGACGGCCATCGTTTCCTCGACGAAGGCGCGGATTTTTTCCACATGACCTATGCCAAATATGGAAAGGTCATACTCGCGCAGCCGGGACAGTTCGCGTGGCAGGTGTTTGACGCCAAGGTCTTGGACATACTCGGTCCGCTTTATCGCATCAAGAAGATGACCAAGGTGCGCGCCAATACGCTCGAAGAACTGGCCGACAAACTCGAGGGCGTTAACAAGCCGCAGTTTCTGAAGACGGTCGAGCAGTTCAACGCGGCGGTGATGACGGACGTGCCGTTCGCGCAGAGTGTCAGGGACGGGCGCGGAACCCACGGTCTTGCGGTACCGAAGTCCAACTGGGCACAGGCCATCAGCGACGGACCGTTCGAAGCCTACGCGGTTACTTGCGGTATCACGTTTACCTTTGGCGGCCTGAAGATAACCACACAGGGCGAGGTCGTCGATACCGAGGACCGGCCGATTCCAGGGTTATATGCGGCCGGAGAACTGGTCGGCGGCATTTTCTACTTCAATTATCCGGGGGGTAGCGGCCTGATCAACGGCGCGGTGTATGGACGCATCGCGGGCCGAAACGCCACGAAATAAATTTGCATCGCAAATGCGCCTCGAACCAGGCGCGTATGTGGGTCCCCCGCAGATGCCGTTGAGCCCGTGTCTTGAACCAATGGCTCAAGTGGTCGCGTTCCGGGCACATCAGGCGCTTCCAGTAGGACGCGCACAACAGTGCCGCTTAGGTCCGCAACCTTTTTACAAATATTGGTTCAAAGACGTCAAAGCCCTGACGAACACCGCAGGGGGTAGACTCGCAGCCAGCCAGCCAGGCTGGCTAGCTAGAACAGTTTTTCCTGATCCACCAGCACCTGATCGAGCGTAGTTTCTATGTGACTCATTCTACGCTTGAACTCGGACACATCAAAACTGCCCATGCGGGTGGTCAGAAACTCGTGCGATATGTTGAGCGCGGCCATGATGGCGATGCGTTCCGTGCCGGTGATTTTTCCCTGATCCGTGATTTCCTGCATCTTGCGGTTCAGGTAATCGACCGCCTCCTGCAGCGCTTTTTGTTCGGAAGGTTCGCAGGCTATCCGGAACTCGCGCCCCATGATGCTGACCTGCATGCCTGTGCCGTCCGCGCTCATGCCTGTTCTTCGGGAATCTGAGTCAGCAGAGCCTCCAGCCGGATTCTGGCGTCACCGATCTTGTCCTGCAGTTGTTTGTTTTCACTCTGCGCGGACGCGAGTTGTTGACGCAGTTCATGATTGTCTGCGCGTAACTGCTTATGCAGCGCAACGAACTGGGATATCTTTTCGTCCAGCGATTTAAGTTCGGCATCCATGAGCCACACTATAGTTTGAAAAACCCTGATAAGTCAACAGCTAACGCCTAATTTTGAATGTGATTTGATGCCAATATCGTTACTCATAAACGGTGGGATTAACTGAATTTCTGAACGCATTCCGGCACTTGTCGTATGGCCGCCGAGAATTGGCAGGAAAGCCGGCTGCAGCCGTGCCCGCCGCGAGCGTAAGGTAAAATTCACCGGCATCGTTTGCGAGCGCAGTGTTTGCGGCGATGCGGTTCCAGGTGCCTGAATTGAGACTTTCGGTTTGGGATAATCGGGAAACAAGTGCGGTAGTTTTAGGATTACCAATTCTTGTGCTGCCCCCGCAACGGTAATTGAGCGCGGGCGCGCCACTGTGCCACTGGGCTTAACGGCCCGGGAAGGCGGCGCGTCAAATCTCACGAGCCCGTAGACCGGCCTGACTCCATTGGGTTGGGTAATGCCGCGGGGAAGCGGCGTTCGGCACCGTTTGCGGTTCTGGCTTGGTTTCCCTTGGGCGTTTCCCTTTGCGTTTAATCCGTGCGCGGCGGGCGTGCGTCTGATCGAGGGAACATCATGAAAGCGTATTTCGAACTGCAGAACAGGGTTTTATTGTCATTGGGTTTAACCGGCTCTTTGCTTGCCGCGCCAATATCGGCGTACGCGCAGCAGGCCAACCTTAAAATCGCCGATGAGGTGGTCGTAACCGCAACGCGTTTCTCGGACAAATATGCTGATACGCCGGTCAATGTGACCGTCATTACCGCGGACGACATACGCAACAGCACTGCCAAGACCCTGCCTGACTTGTTGTCTGAGCAGGCGGGCATCACCGTTCACGATTTCTTCGGCAACAACGCCGCCACGACCACGATCGATATGCGTGGTTTCGGCGTCACCGGTGGGCAAAATACGCTGATCCTGGTCGATGGCCGGCGCCTCGTGGATATCGACCTGTCCGGCGTGCAATGGTCGTCCATCCCATTCGCGGCGATAGAGCGCATCGAAGTCGTGCGTGGCAGCGGTGCGGTCATGTACGGTGACGGCGCGAGCGCCGGGGTCATCAACATCATCACGCGTTCGCCTGTCGCGGGTGACCGTACCGCCAGCATTTCAGTGCGTGCCGGCTCTTATGACCAGTACGAAGGGCAGGTCAGCGCCAGGTACATGGGCGGGCGCGCAGGAATCAGCTTCACGGGCAGTAATCTTGAGTCGCGCGGATATCGCGACAATAACCGCAACCGGCAAAGCAACGCGCTCGCCGATATACGCTGGCTTACCGACAAAGGCGAAATTTCGATCAAGGCGAGCAGTGATAATCAGGGCATACGCCTGCCCGGTGCCCGTATGGTGCAACCCAGTGCCGGCATCGATCTGCTCAACACCAATCGTCGCGGCGCGGCAACGCCACTCGACTACGCTCAACGCGCCGGCAATCAGCTGCTGCTCGACTGGCGGCAGCAGATCTCGCTGGGCGAGTTCATCATAGGTGCCGGCTATCGCGACAAGCGGCAAACGGCGTATTTCGATTTCGGCGGATTTCCGGACTACCGTGTTACCGACCTGAACGTGTGGTCATTTACGCCGCGTCTGCGCATTGGGCAACCACTGTTCGGCCACGCCAACACGCTGGTCGTCGGCTATGACCAGTATCGCTGGGACTATCAGTTGCGCAAGTCCAATTCAACCGTTGCGATCACGCAACCCGTCAACAACATTCTGGCGACCCAGGAGACGCACGCGGTCTATGTGCACAACACCACACGCTTGGGCTCGCGCGCAACACTGGTGGCAGGCTGGCGCGAGGAGCGTTTCAGGACCAGCGCCAGCGATACCTATGACCTGACCGCGCCAGGTGGTGCATTTGGTTCGGGGGCGCCCGCCGACTCTCAATCGACATCCACGTACGCCTACGAACTGGGGTTGCGATATCAGGTTGCGCCTACGCTGGCACTGATCGGCAAGCTCGGCCGCAGTTACCGATACGCCAACGTCGATGAGATTTATGAGACCACGCCGGCGTTTACCGCGCAGTTCCAGTTTTTGCGGCCGCAGGTCAATCAGGCTACGGAACTTGGATTTGAGTTGAACGAGAGGCGTGGCGGATTGCGTGCAACGCTGTTCAATATCAACGTCAATGACGAGGTTCATCTGGACGCGTTCACCTCCGGCATCGGCAACACCAATCTTCCGCCTTCGCGGCGTCGCGGACTGGAGCTGGACGGGCGCTGGAAACCTGTCGAAGCGCTGACCCTGAATGCCGCTTATAGTTATACTGAGGCGCGCTTTCGTGCAGGCACGCTGGTGGGCGGCGGCGGATTTGGCGCGTTTTTCGCAAACGTCGCCATCGCCGGCAAACAGGTTCCGCTGGTGCCGCGGCACAAGGCGAATCTGAGAGTTACGTGGACTATCGCCACCGGCACCCGCTTGAGCGTTGCCGGCACCTATGTTGCGAGCCAGTTCATGGATAACGATGAAGGCAACACGCTGGGTGTGACCATCCCTGCGTATGCGGTGGCTGATCTGAAGTTCACCCACGAGCGTGGTCCATGGCGGCTGTCAGCAGTCATTAACAACCTTTTTGACCGCGATTACTTCAACTATGCCGTGCGCAGCAATCAGGTGTCGGCCGCGGATCGCTACAACGCCTATCCGTTGCCCGCCCGCAATGCATTCCTGGCTGTTGAACGTGCGTTTAAGTAGCAAATCACTATATATCAACCAGCAACTTTGCTATTGTTACGTCCATGCAACGCATGACCAGTACCGACCTTTACCTACGCCTGCTGCGCAATATCGCGCCGTACCGTCACATATTTTCCATGGCATTGCTGGGCATGATGATGGTGGCCGCGACCGAAGTCGCGCTTCCCGCGCTCATGCGGCCTCTCCTGGACGGCACGTTCGTCAACCGAGACGAAACGCTGATGTTCTGGATGCCGCTGATGCTGATTGGTATTACCGTGCTGCGCGGTGGCGCCGAATTCATGGCGTCGTATTCCATCAACTGGGTAGGCAACCGGCTGGTAACCGATTTGCGGGTCGCGATGTTTGACAAACTGCTCGCGTTGCCGACGCCGTACTATGACGACCATGCCAGCGGCAATTTGATGTCGCGGCTAACGTATGACGTCACGCAGGTTACCGCCGCGGCAACCAGTGTGTTGACGGTTATTTTCAAGGACTCGCTAACGCTCGCAGGATTGCTTGCGTATATGCTGTGGCTCAACTGGAAACTGACCATGCTGGCGCTGGTCATGACGCCGCTGATCGTGGGGGTGGTGCGCCTCGTGAGCATCAGGCTGCGCAACAGCAGCCGGGCCGTTCAACAGTCCATGGGCGATGTGACGCAGGTGCTCCAGGAGTCGATCGAGGGGCAAAAAGTTGTAAAGCTGTTTGGCGGTCAGCAATACGAGGCCAAGCGGTTTGCCGCGCAGGCCAACGCGGTGCGGCGATACATGATGAAGCAGGCGACAGCCGCTGCCGCGAGCGTGCCGGTGGTGCAGATACTTGCCGGCGTTGCGCTGGCATCCATCGTCTATTTAGCGACACGGCAATCGGACGGCCAGTCAATTTCGGTGGGCGAGTTCGTATCATTCATCACCGCGATGCTGATGCTGACCGCGCCGCTGAAACGCATCACCAGCGTCAACGAACCTTTGCAGCGCGGGCTGGCTGCCGCGGAAAGCGTATTCGATCTGATCGATCAGCCGGGTGAATCGAATCCGGGAAGAACGATGATCGCGCGTGCACGCGGCGAGATAAAGTTTGAAGATGTCAGCTTTTCATACCCGTCCGCCGAGCGGCCGGCGCTGGACGGGATCACGCTCACCATCGTCCCCGGCGAAACGGTGGCGCTGGTCGGCGCTTCCGGCGGAGGCAAGACTACATTGGCCAACCTTGTGCCGCGATTCTACCGGCCCGGCGCCGGCTGTATCCGCATCGACGGCCATGACCTTGAGTCAATTTCGTTGGAGAGTCTGCGCACCAATATTGCGCTGGTCAGCCAGGACGTGGTGCTGTTTAACGATACGGTTGCCGCGAATATCGCCTACGGGGCGCTGCGAGAAACCCCCGAGGCGGATATAGTTGCAGCGGCGAGGGCGGCGCATGCTCTTGATTTTATTAATGAAATGCCGCAAGGATTGCGCACGCTGGTGGGCGAGAACGGGGTAAAGCTGTCGGGTGGGCAGCGGCAGCGGCTTGCTATCGCACGCGCCCTGCTCAAGGATGCACCGGTTTTGATTCTGGATGAAGCGACTTCAGCACTGGATTCGGAATCGGAACAGCATGTCCAGGCGGCGCTTGATGCGCTGATGCAGGGGCGCACCACGATTGTGATTGCGCATCGCTTGTCCACCATAGAGAAGGCGTCGCGCATCGTGGTGCTCGATCGCGGACGTATCGCGGAAACAGGCAACCATCGCGAACTGCTGGCAGCAGGGGGATTGTACTCGCGCCTGTACCGGATACAGTTCGCGCCGGAACGGCTTAGCTGATCGGGTGCGATTCAAACGGATGTGACCGAAGCTCGTAGCCCGGATGTAACGAAGTGGAATCCGGGGATAGTGTCCGGTCTGGGGCGATGACCCCGGAGTGCGCTGCGCTTCCTCCGGGCTACCCGTACAGGGTGAGCGATTCGAAGTGGTCCGTT
>CANJQI010000043.1 GCA_947476215.1 Betaproteobacteria bacterium | reverse complement strand
TCCCGTGGCCACTGGCGCCACGTGTACCGGAACTTCCCCGGAAATTACCGCAGTCAGCGCCGGGCCGCCGCCTTTGTACGGAATGTGCGTCAGATTGACGCCCGCTTGCCCCTTGAAAAGCTCCGCTGCCAGAAACGTCGCCGTTCCCGTGCCTCCGGACGAATAATCGATGGCGCCGGGTTTCGCTTTCGCAAGCTTGATCATGTCGACGATGGACTTGACCGGCAGCGACGGATGCACGAGGAAGATGTACGGGCCGGTCGCGAGCCGGGTCACGGGTAAGAAATCGCGCACCAGATCGTAGTTGAGCTTGCGATATAAGGTGACGTTGACCGCCAGCGTAATGGTCGTCTGCAGTATGGTGTGCCCGTCCGCCGGCGCACGCGCAACCATCTCCGCGGCGATATTGCTGCCGCCGCCGGCATGATTTTCCACCACCGCCTGCTGACCCAGCACCTGGCCCAGGCGCTCCGCCATAATGCGTCCCAGCGTATCGGTACCGCTGCCAGGCGATCCGCTGACGATGTATCGTATGGGTTTGGCCGGGTAGTTTTGCGCCCGGCCATCGTGCGCAAACTGGCTGATCAAACACACCAGCATCAATGAGCCGCCATATCCCCGCAGCATAGTCATCGCACGCATCATTGTTCTCCTCACTATTTCCCGGACAGCGCTTCCGGATTGATCACATTCTCCGGTTTACCGGACGCATAGGCCAGTATGCTATCGATGACCGTGGCGTAATAAAGCTCGTACGTGCTTTGCACGACATAGCCGAGATGCGGCGTACACACCGCGTTCGGCATCTTGAGCAATGCATGCCCCCCCACTACCGGCTCGTCTTCAAACACGTCCACCGCCGCGTATCCGGGCCGGCCCTTGCGCAATGCCTCGGCCAGCACGCCTTCACCAATCAGCGGTGCGCGGCTGGTATTGACGATCAGCGCGGTCGGTTTCATGTGCGCCAGGTCTGCCGCCGTCACAATGCCGCGCGTCTCCTTAAGCAGAGGCAGATGCAGGCTGATGACATCGGCGTTTTCGAAAAACGCTTCGCGGCTCGCCGGCACCTCGTATCCCGCGGCCCTGGCCTTGGCTTGCGACGCCGCGCGTCCCCAGCACGTCACTTTCATTCCGAACGCCTTTCCAACCTGTGCAACGATGCTGCCTATCTTGCCGGGCGCATACACGCCCAGCGTCTTGCCGAAGAGACCGGTGCCTAGCGTGGTTTGCCACTTGCCCGCTTTCAACTGTTGAACCTCAAACGGCAGATGGCGCATGCTCGAAATGATCAGGCCCCACGCCAGTTCCGCGGTTGAATTGGAATTGCCGGTGCCGGCCGCAGCGACCGCGATGCCACGTTCCGTGCACGCCGCGACGTCGATGTGAGTGGAATGGCGGCCGGTTTGCGTAATGAGTTTCAGGCGTGCCGGCAACTTCTCGATCACGGCGCGCGGAAAAGGTGAGCGCTGCTGCGTCAGCACCACGGCATCCGCATCGAGACGAGCCGCCAACCGTGCCGGGTCTTTCTCGGTGTCGGTATATACGATGACTTCGTGATCCTTGAGCCGGGCATAACAGGCAAGCGTGCGAAATGCATCCTGGTAGTCGTCTATGACTGCGATTTTCATAAGTTTCTCCTTTATAAACAAACTGTTACTCAGGATTTCCCCGCACTCTTCACCAGCAGGGCACCGCTTGCGAGCATTATCGCATTGGCGACGAACACCGGCACGATGCCGAATGCGGAGCCCACCACGCCGAACACCAGCGGTACCGAGATGTGCATCATATTGTTGATCGTAAGGCGCAACCCCAACGCCTCGCCGGTGCGTTCCGGTGGCGTGCGCTCATAGACCATCACCAGCGCCAGTGGCTGGCAGCAGCCTACCCCGAGTCCAAGCACAAAGGCAACTACCCCTAGCATGACGGCATGCTCAAACATGGGGACCAGCAGATACCCGAATGCGCCCAGCAGAATTGAATACAGGAACAACTTGCTCGGCCCCAGGCGATTGGACAGTGTCGGCAAAAACACCCGCACCACGAAAGCGGCAACACCGAAGCAACTCATGACCGCGCCTATGGCCGATGCCGACAGGTCAATGGAGCGGCCATAGATCGGCATATAGAACTGAAACAGATCATTGCCGGTCAACACGATGCCGCCGAGGACAAGCACGCGCCGCAGTGGAATATTGGTCAGCAAACTGGCGGCGTCGACAACTTTTACCTCACTGGCGGACTTTTCCGCTTGCTGCTGCCTAAGACCTCGGGCAAATAACACCACGATGACCACCGCGACCATGGGCAGCACCGCAAGTCCGAAATAAGTCCAGCCATGTCCGACATGATCGATGGAAACGCCCGCCATCAGTGGGCCCAGTATCGAGGCGAATGACGCGATGAGGGTAAAGTTGCTGACGTTGCGCATACGGGTTTCGGCGGTGCTCAGGTATCCGACCAGGTTCTGTATCGCGACGTTGTAGAAGATATGCGAAGCGCCGATGAGCGTCGCCGACGCGTAAAGCGCCGGAATGCCGGGAAACACGAACGGCAGCAGCATGCCAAGAGCAAGCCCGGCGGAACCGAACTGCATCGGATAGCGCACGCCCAGGCGGTCGCTGAGCTTGCCGGCGTAGAGCGCGAATACCAATTGAAACACGCCATACATCGCAATCATGATGCCGATAAAAAACTGCGCTACACCGAGTTCGATCGCGAATAGCGACAGCAGCACCTTGCTGGCGCGGTAGGCCATCATGTTGAGTCCGGCGATGAGGAAAACGATATGGATATTCATGCTGATGGGTGTTCGGTATGCCGTAGCCTCGCGACGGATTGTGGACGCGGCTGACGTGCGGACTATAACAGATGGCCACCCAGCCACGCTGCTAAAATCCGGCCCATGAATTTCACGCTGCGCGCGCTGCGCCACCGCAATTTCGCATGGTTCCTGGGCGGCCAGATCTTCGTCATGATCGGCTACTGGATACAGCAGATCGCGTTGATGTGGCTCGTGTACCGGCTCACCGGTAGCGCAACACTGCTCGGCGTGGTCGCGTTTGCGTCCAATCTGCCGATACTGCTGCTCGCGCCGTTTGTGGGTCTATGGTGCGACCGTTTCAACCGCCACCGCATGATGACCGGCACGCAGGTCGCGGAACTGTTGCAGGCGGTATTGCTCGCGGCGCTCGCCTTCAGCGGCATCATCGCCGTGTGGCATATCGTGGTGCTGGCCATACTGCTGGGCGTGTGCATCGCCGTCGAGCTGCCGGTGCGGCATGCCTTCCTTCCGGAACTTCTGGAAGACCGGGCCGATATACCCAACGCGATCGCGCTGATATCGCTGGTTGGAAATTGCGGACGTCTGATCGGACCAGTGCTTGCGGGCTTGCTGATCGGCGCATTCAGTGAAGCCACCTGTTTTCTGATCAATGCGCTCAGCTATGTCGCGGTGCTGGCGAGCCTGGCCTGCATACGTGTTACACCGCAACATCAGTCGCAGCCGCCGCACCCGCACCCGTCAGCGCTGCGTGGAATCAAGGAGGGCGTCGTCTACGCCTGGCGTTCGGTACCCATGCGCCTGCTGCTCAGCTTGTTGGCGGCCATGGCGCTGGCCGGAGCGCCGTACAACGCGCTGATGCCGGCGGTTGTACATGAGGTTTACGCCGGCGACGCGCAAACGCTGGGCTTGCTGGTCGGCGCCGCGGGCATGGGCGCGATCTGCGGCACACTGATGCTCGCGGCACGCCGCAATGTACGCGGGCTCACACGCATCGTCATTGCGGCGGCAGTGATATCGGGCTGCGCACTGATTGCGCTCTCATGCTCGCGGCTGCTGCCATGGTCGCTGCTGCTCATGGCAGCTATCGGCTTCAGCACGCTGGTGATTTCGGTGTCCGTCAACATGATCCTGCAGACCATCGTCGATGACGACAAGCGCGGGCGCGTGATGAGCTTGTACACGGTGGCGTTTCTCGGTGTCGCACCGCTCGGCGGACTACTTGCCGGCGTACTGGCCGATCACATAGGCGCGACCCATACCGTGTTTGCTGGCGGCGTTGTCGGATTGTTGGTGGCGCTATACATGGCATCGCAACTGCCGCGCATACGCAGCCACGTCAGGCCCATCTATGCTCGCTTGGGCATAGCAAAAAGTAGCTGGAACCCATCTCAAAAAATATCCGAGCGCAGCTAGGACGAGGCGCCCACGAGGCTGCGACGAGACATTACACCGAGTAAGGCGAGGCGCTACGTAGCGGGCAACGATGTAATAGCATCGTCGGGTATTTTTGTGATGGGTTCTACTTCTTGTTCTCAGATTTTGCATCTTTCTTCGGTTCGGCCGCTTTCTTGGCCGCTCCGGGCGCATCCTTTTTCTCAGCCGATTTTGACTGATCGGGTGATGCCATGGCGCGCGCGGGCAACGAATGCGCACCAACAACAACGGCGGCCGCAAGCACAACAACATACGTAAATATGCGATTGATGGTGAGGTTCATGTTTTCTCCTGAACTGGTTGGCGGGCAGGTCACATTCTTGTTCGTGTATGCGCGTGAGTCAAGCGGCTTTCACGTCCGTGTATAATCGCCGCGGCTCTCGATCAGACTCCCACATGGCACACCAAAATCCTCCCGCACCACATCCGCACGCACAAACGATACGAAGTCAGGTCTTGCACGGTATCGCGGTTCATCGCTATACACCGCTGCATTTCCCCGGGCATTTTCTCGGCCTGGCCTGGCCCAAGATAGACCACGATGGCGTACACATGTCGATCGCTGATGGCCCGCATTGCCGCAATGCCGACGGCACGGTAGATATCGCCGCCGTCGCGATACTGGTGGATACCGCGCTGGCGACTTGCGCTCGTCCCGGCCTGGCTGTCGGTGCCCGGCTGGCTACGCTGCGCATGGATCTGCGCCTGACCGGCGCACCCATGACCGGACGCATCAAGACCGAAGCGCGTCTGCTCGGATTCAACAGCGAAACGGGCATGCGAACATCCCTGTCCTCTGCGACGGTGCATGCCAACAACGAGATCGTCGCTCACGCCAGCGGTGAATTCGCGGCACTGGACCCACCACCGGGCGTGGCGCTTGATCCGCTACCGTGGGAGCAGAAGGTTCCGGCCGATATGCCGCCATTAAGCGCAAGCGACCTCGCGCCGGACGAACGGCCGATACTCCAGTCGTGCGACACCGCGCTCACCCGTGCCGCCGTAAGCGACTCGTTCATACAGCACTTCTGGGGTGGCATACCCAAAACTACCGCACGTGGTGCGCGCAACCGTATCGCAATAGGCCCGCACCTCGGCAATCGAGTCGGGTACTTGCAGGGCGGTGTCTCCTTCGGTATCGCCGCCACCTGCGCCTGCGCCGCAGTCCCCGCGACCATGACACTGGCGAGCGCAACCGCATGGTTCATCGGCCCCGGACGCGGCAAGACGCTGCTCGTGAACTCGCGCGTCGTGCACGCCGGACGCAACATGGCAGTAGTAAGAACCGAACTCAAGGCGTCTGGCGGCGCGCGTATTCTGGAGGTGGTGACGCATCACGTGGCGCGCAAGGAATAGCCGCACTCGAGCTGGCTGAAAGATTCAAACGCTCAACGCAGGGGACGCGGAGGGCGCTGAGGATCGCGGAGGAACGTTTGGACTGTATCAACAGGACAGATCCATCCACGACAAGTTTCATCCCCACCTGCCTGATTCAAGATTTTCCCGCGCTCCCCGGCGTCCTCCGCGTTTGGGGTTCCAGCAGTTCAAATCGGATTTTGCACTTCTTGACGGCCTTGGCGAGTTGGCGGTAAACCGCTTTTATCGTCTGGAATGACGCGAAGGTTTAGCGTCTCGTATCGAATACTGATAAAAAGCATTCGCCCCGCGCGCATTGAAATTACCCAAGGTCACGCAGTAACTTGCCTCGGCGCGGGCGGTGAACTTGCCCTTGCCCGAACGTGCTTTCCTGCTGACCGGAATCATGATCCGGTCACTCTCGCGGTAACGTATGGAAAAGTCCACCGACTGCGTGGCCTTGAATGAGTAGTCCAGCTGCTGTCCAGGCGCAAGATCAACGCAGCGCTCGTGTACTTCCTGTGTCGAAAGGTGCAGCTGCCGGTTGAATGCGTGCGGGTCGCGTGCAACGGCGCTTACGGGCACAAGCCCGATGGCCAGCGCCATAACGACTATGCGCACGCCTGGGAACAAACCAACGTTGGATGAATTGTCCGGATGCACAGGGACTCGGACACTTAGGGCCGCTTGGTCAACCGATCTTCGGCGCGCCAGCGCTCCCACGCGAAGCGCTGGTCGGCCTGTATGCTTTCGTTTTCGAGCATTTTGCGCACCAAGGCCGTGACGTCAGATTCGTATTGGTTTTTGCGCTTTACAAAATCCCACCGGTGCCCCAGCGGAAATATCGGCGACTTCAATATGTCCTTGAATTTCATGAATTAATTCTCATAGACAAAAATTTGTTGGGCAAGCTATGCGGGCAGTATAGCGCATCGCTATCGCGAATTATCCTGATGCGGCAGTTCACGCGACTGTTGCGCCTGCGACGAGAGCGGGGCATCGCCCGATTCAACCACCACGTATTCGCCCTCTATGCTCGCCGCCGCTTGTTCGCGCTTGATCGTGCGCGCACGCCACCACCAGCGTATGAGCAGACCGGTCACGAGCGCCGCGCCTATGACAAGGAAAACGACCAGGAAGAAAAACGCGAGGACCGCGAATCCGGCGAGGACAACCGCGAGCACGGCGCGAGCTAACCAGCTACGCGGTGTTTGCAAGGTGTATGACCTGCCGCCGCGCGGTACGCCGGCCAACGCAGGGATCCGGATCGACGCGGGAAGTCAGAACCGCGGGATTATTTCTTGGGCGCGGGCGGCCGCTTCTCGGCCACCAGATCCGAGCGCGCCTTGAGCAGCGACTCCACCGTCTTGGCGGCGACCACGAAGGTCCACCCGGAGAGTTCTTTCTCGCGCTTGAGGCGTTCTGCGAGTCTTTTCATGTCTTCGGCAAACTCTTTATCGCGGGTCGCCGCTTGCTCGGGTTTCTCGGCTTTTCCATCGAAACCTGTTTCGGGAGGGCGCGCCTTGGGCGGCTCACCACTGACGATGAATTTCAGATAGTAATCGTCATCCGTTTTCTTCGCGATGCGTATGGTATAGACAAGATTCTCAAATGTGTCGGCAACGAAGGTGCGGGACTTCGCAAACAGATCGGGGGTGGCACCGGGCACCACATCGGCAATCGTCAGAGCCGTTAACGAATTGACGGCTGCCGTGGAAACCGTCGAGTTGAGTTGATCGCTGCCGTCGGCGAATTTCCACTGGCCGTACTCCTCGGGGCGTGCGACCTTCCACGTCGCGCCTTCGCCGCTGGATGTGAGCGACTTAACTTTCTCCACCTTGAAAAATTCCCTGGCCAGCCATCGTTCGGGCTTTGCCTCAGCGCTGCTCAGCGCGTCGGACGTGACGAGCACGGTCGGGTGGCCGGGACTCAACACGTAGCGGCCCACGTCCTTCTGCGGCTTGATGGGCAGCGGACTGTCTTCAGTCTTGATGACTTTCTTGCCGAGCAGCAGGCTGGCGATGACCTTGCCGCTCGTGTCCATCAACTCAAACTGCGTGCCGCTGTTTTCGACGGGCTTGGCATCCTTTTTCTCGTCCTTGACGGGCGCCACCAGATTCAGCCGCGGCAGCAAAGACGCGCCTACGTTCTCGGTCTGCACGACCTTGAGATCGGGGAGTTTCACCAGCAGATCGCTGATGTCCTGATAGTTGGCGGTGTAGTCGCCGCGCTGTTTGACGATCCAGCGCTTGTCACTGCTCACCAGATTGACTTCGCCCTTGGCATCGAAAATTCGTATCTGGGCAATATCGTTGACCTGCAGCTTGTCGAAAACCTTGGAGCCGATCTTGGTGTCCGAACCGCGCCACGCGATCAGATCCTGCCAGAACACGCCGAGCCCGGCGCCACCAAGCACCAGCAATACCACCAGTAACGTCAGAAATGACTTGCGGTTCATACCGTAACCTCCACTTTTACTTTGCTGCGGCCCGCTGCTTGTTGCGGCGGGACATAGCCAGCACGATGCCGAGCAGCACAACCAGGAACGGCACCAGGCCGATGTTGACGAGCTTGGTCCAGAACTGCATCGTCTCGCTCTCCTCGCGCAGATTCCTGCGCAGGTCCTTGAGCTCCTTGCGGGTTTCGATGGATTTCGTCTTGAAGTTGTCGATCTCGGCCTGTTGCTCGGCGGACATGACGGAGGCCTGAGTGCCACGCGCCTTCTGCATCTTGGTCAGCTTCTCCTGCGTTTGCTGCAGGTTGTCTTCGAGCTCCTTGATCTTGCCCAGATAGCTTTGCTGCGCGCGCGATTCCATTTGCTGAACCACCGTCAATGGGCGCGAAAATGCCGCACGGCTGCGCAACTTGGTGAGATCGTAATCGCCCGAAACCTGCTCGATCAAACTTTGCGCGAAATTCAGATTGCCATTCTTGGGAACCACTAGGCGCTGACCGAACACTTCCTGCACCTCGACCGCGGCACCATCGCTCAGCATGTCCACGTCGGATACCAGTACGATCGAGTTCTCCTGCGCGGACTCCTTCAACTGCGGCTCGCCCTTGGGCTCATCGGCCTTGGCCTCTTCGGCTTTCTTGGGATCGCGCGACGATTCGTACGGTTTGGGTTTACCCTCTGGGAACGCGGTCTTGAACTTGCCCGAGAGGCGCATCGCCAACGTATATGGCGTACCCGCCGGCTGAAAGCCGCGGGTTGATGGCTCACCGGACAACGTCGCAATGATAAGGTCCACGAACATCGCATTCGGTGAACTTTGCACCAGCACCGTCTGAGTCAATCCTTCCGTCGGCTTGCCGGTAAACGCGCTGCCAAACGGGACCAGAAGGTTGCCGACCTGGCTGGTCACCACGTCATCCTTGTTGAGCGCAGCCTGCGGCAGCGCCAGCAAGCCCGGGAGCAGGCGTGCGCCGGTACCGCTGGCGTAGGTCAGATCGGCCACCACCTTGCTCATTTCCATGGCAAAGCCCCAGTGCTTGAGCAGGAAATTGAAGGTCGACTGGCCCGCATTGTTGGTCCCGAACGGGTTGGTGAGATCGGGTTGCTGATCGAAATAGGCATAAGAATCGAGGAATGCGATCATCTTGCCGCCACGCAACACGAACTGGTCGAGCGCATATTCGGTGACTTCCGAAAGATCGCGTGGATGTATGACCAGTAAAACCTTGATATCGTCGGGAATCTTGTCGACGTTGCGCTCTACTTTCTTGACGGTGAAGATGTTCTGCAACTCCGTAATCAGCGTCCATGGCTCGCTAGGCTGCTGTTTTTTCATCGGATTCAACGGCTGGCCCATGACCGGCAGGGCGCTCATCACGCCGACCACCGGTTTGGCGGCCGACGCGACACGCGAGATTGCGCGCGTAATGTCGTATTCCAGCAACTGTTCGCGATCCGGCGCCAACACCGGCAACGCGGATTTTTGATCGAGGAAATTCACCGCCAAGCCAAAATAGAATTTCTCCTGGGTATTGGTGAGCTGGCCCTCGACACCGTCGAGCACCGCCGAGTCTTCGGCATCGGAATCGGGTTCGGGATTGAGTTTTTCGATGATGACCTTGCCGCCGCCCGCATGCTTGAACTCACTGAGCAAGTCTTCAACGCGCTTGGCAAAGGTCTTCAAACCCACCGGCACGGTGCTGCCCTGCGAAAAATAAAAGCGAATTTTGACCGGCGCTTCGAGCTTGGACAGTATCGCCTTGGTGCCCGGCGACAGCGTGTACACGCTGCCCTGCGTCAGATCGGCGCGGATGTTGAAAGCGCTGATGATGAAGTTAGCGGCTATCAGTATCACAACCAGCGCCGCCACGCCGCCAGTGGAATAGAGCAATGATTCGAGATGTTTCTTTTGCATGGCCGCCCCCCTAACCTGCGCGATGACCGCGGATCACGACGCCGGTAGTAAACAGCGCGAAACCGATCAACGAAACAAAAAATATCACGTCGCGGACATCGATCACGCCGCGCTGAAAAGCCTCGAAATGCGTCATCACGCTGAATGATGCGATGGTCTGCACGACGACCGGGTTTGCCCAACGCACCAGCAGGTCGGTCACCGGCGTAAACCCGGCCAGGATCAGGAACAGGCAGATCATGACCGATACGATGAAGCTGATCACCTGATTACGCGTCATTGCCGACGTCATGCAACTGATGGCAAGGTACGCACCCGCCAGCAGGGCACTGCCCACATAACCGGTGATGATGATGCCGTTGTCCGGACTGCCCAGCCAGTTGACCGTGATCCAAACCGGAAAAGTCAGTGCCAGCGCCAACAGCAGGAATATCCACGACGCCAAAAACTTACCGACGATGGCCTGCCATGTCGTGACGGGCATGGTCAGCAGCAATTCCAGCGTGCCGATGCGACGCTCCTCGGACCACAAGCGCATGCCCGCCGCTGGCACCAGAAACAGATACAGCCACGGATGCCACGTGAAAAACGACACCAGCGAGGCTTCGCCGCGCTCGAAAAAATTGCCGACCGTAAACGTGAAGAAACCAGTCAGCAGCAGAAATATGACCAGAAACACATACGCGACCGGCGACGTAAAGTAGCCGCCGAGTTCGCGTTTCGAGATTGCTTTGATGATGGCCCAGGAGTTCATGCGAGCACCGTGTCAGGTAAGGTAATGGAACGGAACACGTCGTCGAGCCGGCCCTCCTTGGAACGCGACTTCAATTCCTGGGGGGTGCCGTTGGCGACGATTTTGCCGCGATCTATGATGATGACGCGCGTGCATGCCTGCTCCACCTCTTCAAGAATGTGAGTCGAGAATATGATGGCTTTTTTCTCGCCCATGCGCTTGATAAGACTGCGCGCCTCGTGCTTCTGATTGGGATCGAGGCCGTCGGTCGGCTCGTCCAGAACCAGGATATCGGGATCGTGTACGATCGACTGTGCAAGGCAGGTGCGGTGCTTAAAACCTTTGGACAGCGTGTCTATGGTCTGATAGAGCACGCCTTCCAGCGAACAGGTCTCGACTGCCTTGTGCACTGCTTTTTTCCGGGCATCGCCGTAAAGTCCGCGTATTTCCGCGGCAAAACTTAAAAACCCGTGCACGGTCATATCGGCATAGCCGGGGGCGTTCTCGGGCAAGTAGCCCATCAGCCGTTTGGCTTCGATCGGATTCTCGACGATATCGAATCCACCCACCGTGACTCGTCCCGCCGTGGGGGGGTAATAGCCCGTAATGATGCGCATGGTGGTGGATTTCCCCGCGCCGTTGGGCCCCAGAAATCCCAACACTTCGCCGCGCTCTATATTGAAGGAAATATCGTCGACAGCGCGCTTGGCGCCGAACGTTTTCACCAGGTTCTCAACTTTGATCATTACTTCTCCTCCGATGCAGTTACCGGCATACTTCGGCCCGTCGTGCCCGTCTTTTCTCTGCCCTAATGGGGGTCCCGCGTTCGAATTTCAAGCCCTGCGCCAGACATCGACCCGTTTTATGGCGCAAGGCTCCTACTCTTGCCTGGCACGCCCCCAAAACGCCCGAATATTATACAAATCCGATGGGAGGCCGCAACTGGGAAGGACGCCAAGTATCGACTGGCGTTTGCGTGCGGGGCGGATTATCGCAGGTTTCGCAACGCTGCGTGCAATGGGTTGTTCCAGGCCCCTAGGAGGGCGCCAGCCCGGGACCTGCCATGATCAACGAAGGGCTCTGAAAAATTGCTGATTGTTATAATGAATGCGCATTGTTAAATGTCCGATTAAACAATATGATATGCGCACCACAGAGAAAAACAATTGAACAAAACTTGCGCATCCAACATGTTTTGTTAATATGCCCCGGATTGACTCGATGTGCGATCTGGTGAGTCAACCGGAAGACGCTCAGCGCGTTACTGTTACTGCAGAATCGTGCTGGCGCGTTTACAAGACAAGATGACGATTGCCGTCCATCAGGACGAACGACGAGGCGGTTCCACTGGCTACCCGCAAGGAATTATCGGAATTTCTCGTATCGGTTGAGCGTCGTGCCTTTAAACAGGCGTTATTTGCCGCGCACAATGAGCAAGTGGCGCTGGACGCCGTTCAGGACTCGATGTTGAAACTCTCCCAGAAGTACTCGGCGCGACCGGTGGCGGAGTTGCCCATGTTGTTTCAGCGTATCTTGCAAAACACCATACGCGATCATTTCCGACGTCAGAAAGTCCGCTCAATCTGGACGACACCAATTTCGTCGCTTTTTGGCAATAACGAGGGGGACGATCAAGACCCGCTGGAAACTTTGGAGGCGAGTTCTGAGTCTAATTTGGCACAAGGTCCCTCCGAGCAATTACAGCAGTTGCAAACCCTTGAAATCATTGAAAAAGCTCTTGAGCGACTCCCCACGCGTCAACGTCAAGCCTTCCTTCTGCGTTATTGGGAGGAAATGGATGTTGCGGAAGCGGCTGTCGCCATGGGTTGCTCGGCCGGAAGCGTGAAAACTCACTGCTCCCGCGCCACCCATACGTTGGCGACACTTTTGAAAGATAAGGGAATTTCATTATGAACGAACAGGACTTGGCAAATAAAGTCGTTCAGCGACTGGACCACGGATTGGTCAATATCAAGCAGGGGACGTTGTACCAGTTGCAGTCCGCTCGCAAGGTAGCTATCGACGGATATCGGGAAGCGCCGCAGTTGGCTTTTGGATTGGGTTGGGCGAGCAATATTGCGTTCCAAATCAGTCATAGCCAGTACTTTAACTCTCGTAACCTGCTCGCCTCTGGTTTACTGGCTCTTAGCCTGCTTGCGGTGACATACTGGCAGGTCGTAATTCAGGCCAATGATATTGCTGATATCGACGTCAGCCTGCTCACGGGAGACCTGCCGATAAACGCCTACCTGGACAGTGATTTTGAAGCATGGTTAAAACGTTCATCGCAGTAATCCTCTGCTTGGGCTTCGCGGCGCCTCTCCACGTACTTGCGGCAGCCTCCCCGGCCAAGTCTGCCGCTCCCCAAGCGAAACCCGCAAAACCCGACTGGTCAGAGCTCACTGTCGCGCAGCGCAACGTGCTGATGCCACTCATGGATGATTGGAAAGAGCTCGACACAGTGCGCCGCGCCAAGTGGGTGAAAGTCGCGGATCAATTTCCGAAAATGAAACCGGAACAGCAGCAGAGGCTGCAGACGCGCATGCGGGACTGGGCCAAGCTGGCGCCCGAGCAACGTCGGATTGTGCGCGAAAAGTTCCTTAACATGAAAAAGCTTCCGCCCGCGAAGCGCGAGCATGTTACGGCGCAGTGGCAGCAATATCAGCAATCGCTGGCCGCCAGATCCTCCGATCAAGACATCCCGGATTCTGCAGCGGCACCCAGCACCAGCCCCCAATAAGCATTTGTCTTCACAACCCAAGCTTTTGGACGATCATACAGCGCCTAACTCCTTCGCAGTCGCGGCAGGCTTGGGAAGGCGAATAGGTAGTCTGATGTATGAAGCGCTTCTGCTGGCAGCAGTCCTGTTCATTGCTGCTTGGCTGTTTCTGATTTTGGCAAGCCGTCTTGATGCTGGTCTTCTGCGCCCGCTTTTCCAGTTGCATCTGATCGGCGTTGCTGCGGTGTACCTGATTTACTGCTGGACGCATGGCGGACAAACCCTGCCGATGAAAACCTGGCGTATCCGACTGGTAAATAGCGGCGGCGGTGGGGTATCGCTGCGCGCAGGCTTCTACCGCTATGTGTTCGCACTGATCGGCGTGAGTCTCCTGGGATTTGGCCTGATCTGGGCGCTGTTCGATCGCGACCGCCAGTTCCTGCACGACCGTCTAGCCGGTACTCGACTTGTTATGGATGAGCGCGCAGTACCCACAAATTGAGCGCCGGCATACGGCAGACTCGGCGCTTAGCCGTTCAATTCGTGCTTCGCTCCGGCCGGATATCTCGTCAACGCCGCTCTCCCCACCACATGAGCCCGACAGCCAGGGTCAGAAAAATCAGCGTTGGAATGACCGCGCTCCAGAATGGCGGCCAGTCACGCAGCAAACCGAGAAACGTAAATAGCCGGCCCAGCATGGTAAAAGTCAGTCCCAACATGATACCCGCGAATATTCTGCCACCTACCCCGCCGACACGTTGCTGATACATCGCGAATGGAAGGGCGAGCACCATCAAAACCAAAACCGCAAACGGATAAATCAGTTTGTTCCAGAAGGCAATTTCGTGCCGGGCGGCCTGCTGGTTGTTATCGCGCAGGTGCTGCACATAGGAATACAGATTCCAGGCCGACATCTGTTCTGGCACCACGAGCAATACGCTGAGCAATCCGGGCTCAAGCACAGAATGCCAGTCCGCGGCGTCTATCCGATTTACGGTAGTCTTGTCCTCGGCGAAGTTGGTCTGCACGACCTCGCGCAGCCGCCATAAATTATTGCTGACGTATTCGGCGCGCCGCGCCTGACTGATGCTGCGCAATCGGTGCTCGGTATCGAACTCGAAAATATTTACATCCTGCAATATCGAGTCGGGCAAGACCTGGGCGACATTGACGAAATTTCGACCATCCTTTAGCCACAATCCGGAGCGAAATTCCTGTGCAATCACCCCGGTAATGGCTTTGGCACGCAACTGCTGCGCGAATTGCTCCGCCGGCGGGGCGACAAATTCACCGATGACAAACGTAAGCGCGGAATACAGCAATCCGACCTCCACCAATGTCAACGCCATGCGCGGGACTGAAACACCCGATACACGCATCACCGTGAATTCGGAATTGGCAACCAGCTGCGCCAGCGCGAACAACGACCCGATCAAGGCGGCAATCGGAAACAATTCATAGATGTGGCCGGGCACACTCAACAACACATACGCGAGTATGTGGGGCAACCTGTAGCCACCCTTGCCCAATTCACCCAGTTCATGAATCAAGTCCATGAATGCAAACAACATCAACAGGGCCGCGAAAACCAAAAGCGTGGATGTCGTAATCTCTGTCGACAAGTAACGCTTTATGATTTTCATCTGAAAAATCGAAACACCGAGAACAGGGTCAGGCGCCGGAAAAATAACAGCATCAGAATGAACAACATCGCCGCGTGCACGCCGAGCAATCCAGCCGGCAGACCAACGCGCTGCTGTGCAATCCAAGCCTGCGCAATACTAATAACATTGTTGTAAATCATATAGATAAGTATCGCCAACACCAGATTCAGTGAGCGTCCGGCGCGCGGATTTACGAATGACAAGGGTATCGCGAGCAGCGCCAGGATCAGCGCCGATAGGGGCAATCCCAGGCGCCATGCCAGTTCCCCCATGTAAACCGGAGTTGGATTGCGCAGCAATTCGAGAGTCGGCAACGCCTTGGCGGAAGGCGTTACGGTTTTGGCTTCGCGGACTTCGACACGCATGGCGTAGCGTTCGAACTGACTGATTCTGTACTCTGTCGTACCAGGCACGCCTTCATATCGTCGCCCATTGAGCAACACCAGAAACCGGTCTCCATTGGGAAATGTCTCAAGTTGCCCGCGCTTGGCCACCATGACGCCCGTCTTCTGGTTCTGCGTGGAGCTGACGAAGACGTTTGCAAATACGTTCTCCCCTTCATTGATGTTTTCCACGAAAAACACACGTTCATTGTGGCGGGACTCTCGAAACATCCCCGGCGTTACCTGCGAAACATCGTCGCGATTATCCATCAGGCGTGTAAATTCCTCGCTCTTGGTAACTGCCCAAGGCGATAACATCAGGCTCAATAATGCGATCAGTATGACGACGGGGCCGGCGAATGAAAGAACTGGATTAATCCATCTGGTCAGACTCATTCCAGAACTGAACCAGACGATCATTTCCGAGTCGCGATAACTGCGCGACAGGGTCATGAGAACCGAGATAAACAAGGTTAAAGACAAAATGACGGGCAGGTAATTGAATGAGGTCAGCGCAAGCAGCGCGAACACGCCCGCGAACGAAATGGACCCCGCCGCCGCGAGCCCCAGAAATCTCACCAGTTGAGTCGTTATGGTAATGCCGAGCAACACAAGAAATGTTGCCATCCCGGTGGTCGCGAATTCACGCAATAGCGAATTGCGGAAAATTTTCACAGGTATGCGCTTTGATTTTTGCCGGGATAACGAAGATAATCAGCGCTTATTCGCATCGATTCTGAATCAGGAGCTTGCAATGGAATTTAGCATAAAAAGCGGAGCGCCGGAGCAGCAGCGCACGGGGTGCGTGGTGGTCGGTGTATTTGAGCCAAGCAAGCTTTCCGCTGCCGGCATCGCACTAGATCGAGCTGCGCACGGATATATTGGGAAAATATTGAAGAGCGGCGATTTGCGCGGCAAGACCGGACATACGCTGTTGCTGCACAACGTACCTCGAGTAGCTGCCGGGCGTGTCCTTCTGGTCGGCCTAGGCAAGGAGTCCGATTTCGGCGAACGTCAATTCCGGACCGCGGTTCATCACGCAGTGCACACTCTTGATCAGACGGGAATCTCGGAAGCGACACTGTGCCTTTCCGCCCCTGTCAAAACGCGAGATAACGCGTGGCATGTGAGCCAGGCGGTCACCGTGGCAAGCGATGCTGTTTATCGATTTGACCGCATGAAGAGCAAGCATGATGACCGTCAATCAGGTCTGCGGCATCTGGGTCTACTTGCGACCGGCAATGCTGATGCACGCAATGTCGCAACTGCGCTTAAACAAGGCATGGCGATTGCACAAGGCGTCAACCTGGCCAAAGATCTCGGCAACCTCCCCGCAAACGTCTGTACGCCATCGTATCTCGCTCAGACAGCACGCGCACTGGCAAAAGAGCACAAACTTGCCGTACGAGTACTCGACAGGAAAGACATGCAGAAACTTGGCATGGGATCGTTGCTGTCGGTGGCGCGCGGCAGTGTCGAACCGCCTAAGCTGATCGTAATCCAGTATCAGGGCACTGGCAGCAAGCAAAAACCAGTTGCACTGGTCGGTAAGGGCGTAACGTTCGACACTGGAGGGATATCGCTTAAACCGGCGCCGGAAATGGACGAAATGAAATTCGACATGTGCGGTGCCGCGAGCGTGCTGGGCACGCTCAAAGCGATCGCAATGTTGAAACTGCCGATTAACGTCGTCGGCGTCATCCCGGCAACGGAGAACATGCCCAGCAGTACCGCCACCAAGCCTGGCGACATCGTTACCAGTATGTCCGGACAAACGGTGGAAATACTCAATACCGACGCGGAAGGCCGGCTTATATTGTGTGATGCGTTGACCTACGTCGAACGATTTGAGCCCCAGGCAGTGGTGGACATAGCTACTCTCACAGGCGCATGCGTCATCGCGCTGGGTCACGTTGCAAGCGGCCTGTTCGCCAACGAGGACGCGCTCGCACAAGAACTGCTTTCCGCCGGCCAGGTGTCCCACGACAGAGCCTGGCACCTGCCTTTATGGGAAGACTACCAGGACCAGCTAAAGAGCAATTTTGCCGACTTCGCCAATATCGGCGGCCGCCCGGCAGGTAGCGTTACAGCGGCGTGTTTTCTGTCTCGATTTACCAGAAAATTCAAATGGGCTCACCTGGACATCGCCGGAACCGCGTGGAAGTCTGGCAAGGACAAAGGTTCCACCGGGCGGCCCGTGCCCCTGCTGACCCAGTTCCTGATTAACCGGGCAACGCGGACTTGAACGGCGGGCCACACGTCGAACATACAAGACATCGCGCCATGACCTATCACTGCTTCCGCGATCGGCCGTGATCGACTATGCGCCTTAAGCAGGCCGTGTCCATCTCTCGGTGTGCGGCCTTTGGGGGTGTCCATTGACGAAAATTGATTTTTATTTTCATGTCGAAGACAAATTGCGCACCGCCTGTGCATTGAGCAGCAAGGCCTATTCAAGAGGACTGCGTGTGCTGGCGTTCTGCCCGGATCCGGATACCAGTCAGAAATTGAACCGCATGTTGTGGACCGCGACCGCCTTGGGTTTTGTACCCCACTGCGCGGCTGACGACAAGCTCGCATCGGTGACACCGGTCATTATTGATCACGATGGAACCAACCTGGCGCACGATCAGGTTCTGATCAATCTGCGCACCGACTGGCCGCCATTCTTCAGCCGTTTTCAGCGCCTGATCGAGATTGTCAGCCTGGCTGAAGACGACCGGGAACTGGCGCGCAATCGATTCAAGTTTTACCGCGATCGCGGTTACGACATACGCTCCCATGACATGAGCAGAAACGCACAATAGACACCATGCCGTCGCCGACCACTGAAAATGATAGCGATGTGCTGGGGCGCGCAGATGCGCTGCTCGCGAAGCATCGTGTTCCGGTGCAGGCGGTGGTGGCTGATCTGCATGCGGTGCCCATACTGACGGAAACGGTGGAACCCGACGTAGGTGCTGTGGATATCCCTACGCTTACGGATATTGTCATGCCTGCCGTGCCCGTTCCGGAAACCAAGCGTAATTCGCCATCGAGTGTGCAACCGGCATCAGACCAGGCACCCTCTATTGATGACGGCTCAACGCCGACACCGGAACCTGTCGCCGCATCCCCGGAGATATCGACCAAAGATACCGCGAATCGCGATTCTCCGGATATCGAACACGCGGTATATGAAAGAATCAAGCAGGATCTGGATACGCAGATTGCCGGAGTACTGCAGGACCGATTCATGCCTCACGTTACAGGAGCGCTGGATCAGGTGATGCGCAAAGCCACCGATGAGCTCAAAATCAACATTAACACCATGGTTCGCACCTCGATCCAGGAATCCCTGCAGCAACATTTCCAGCTACTACGCGGTAATGTCGGATCCGATCCGGCGGAACACACCATCAACCCGGCACCCACCAGCATGAACCCTGAAAAAAAAGCCCCCCCGGCGTCAACATTGACGCTGGCCAAGAGTTTTGAACCACACACGATAGAGAGTCATTGGTACCCTAAATGGGAGCAGGAGGGTTACTTCTCTCAGTCCGGAGCAGCTTCGGGTCCAGGCTATTGCATACAGCTTCCCCCACCCAATGTCACCGGCACGCTGCATATGGGCCATGCCTTTCAGCAGACGCTGATGGACGCCCTGATTCGTTACCACCGCATGCGCGGCGAAAAAACCAATTGGGTGGTCGGTACCGATCACGCTGGCATTGCGACCCAAATCGTGGTCGAACGCCAGCTTCAGACCGAGGGCAAGACACGCCACGACCTGGGGCGAGATGCATTCGTCAAACGGGCATGGGAATGGAAACAACATTCCGGGGCCACCATTACCCGTCAAATGAGAAGACTGGGAGCGTCCGCAAACTGGGACTATGCAAGCACCGACGGACAGCGTGCCGGTTACTTCACCATGGACCAACGCATGTCACGCGCCGTGGTCGAGGTGTTCGTGCGCCTACACGAAGAAGGACTAATATATCGTGGTAAACGTCTTGTCAACTGGGATCCGGTGCTCGGCACCGCCGTGTCCGACCTGGAAGTGGATAGTGAGGAAGAGGACGGCAAGATTTGGGAAATCAGATACCCGCTGGTGGACGGTTCCGGTTCGCTGGTGGTGGCGACGACACGGCCCGAAACCATGTTAGGTGATGCTGCGGTAGCGGTCCATCCCGAGGATGCGGGGTATCGGCACCTGGTGGGCAAGCAAGTTCTGCTACCGCTTTGTGGACGCACGATACCGGTCATCGCCGATGACTATGTAGACCGGGAGTTTGGTACCGGCTGCGTCAAAATTACGCCTGCGCATGACTTTAACGACTGGCAGGTCGGTCAGCGCCATCAATTGGCGGCGATCGAGATAATGACGCTGGACGCCAGAATCAATGACAGTGCTCCATCCGCGTACCGCGGCCTGGATCGCTTCGATGCGCGCAAGAAGATACTGTCCGACTTGCAGGCACAGGGACTGCTGGTATCGGAAAAGCCTTACAAGCTCCGCGTTCCCCGCTCGGGCCGCACTGGCACGATAGTTGAACCCATGCTGACCGATCAATGGTTCGTCAGCATGCACGGGCTGGCCGGCACGGGGCTGGACGCGGTTGCAAGCGGCGACGTGAAGTTCTATCCGGAACACTGGACCACGACCTATAACCAGTGGCTGAAAAATATTCAGGATTGGTGTATTTCACGGCAACTTTGGTGGGGTCACCAGATTCCAGCCTGGTATGACGATGCAGGCAACATCTATGTTGCGCGCAGCGAGGATGAAGCTCTAAAGGCGGCGCGCGCCAAGGGCTACCTGGGCGACTTGAAGCGTGATGAGGACGTACTCGATACCTGGTTCTCGTCCGCCTTGGTGCCCTTCACGTCACTCGGTTGGCCGGAGCAGACCAAGGATCTCGATCTGCATCTTCCATCGTCGGTGCTGGTCACCGGATTCGATATCATCTTCTTCTGGGTCGCGCGCATGATCATGATGACGCGGCATTTCACTGGCAAGGTGCCGTTTCGACACGTCTACATCAATGCCCTGGTGCGCGATGCCGAAGGACAGAAAATGTCGAAATCCAAAGGTAACACACTGGATCCGCTCGACCTGATAGACGGCATCACGTTCGACAAATTGCTGGAGAAATCCACTGTTGGGCTGCTGCGGGCGGACCACAAGGACAAAATCGCGAAGTATGTGCGCAAGAACTATCCCGACGGCATTCCCGCATTCGGCGCGGATGCGCTGCGATTCACCTTTGCTTCGCTCGCGAGCTTTTCACGCACGCTGAATTTTGATATCAACCGCTGTGACGGCTACCGGAATTTCTGCAACAAACTGTGGAATGCGACCCGCTTCGTACTGATGAACTGTGAGGGAAAAGACGTAGGATTGGACGCGACACTGCCGGCCGAACTTTCCGACATTGATCGCTGGATCGTCAGCAGGCTGCAACGCGCCGAATCCGAAGTTGACAAGGGATACGCGGACTATCGATTCGACAACGTCGCGCGCGCAATCTACGAGTTTGTGTGGGACGAATACTGTGACTGGTATGTCGAACTGGCCAAAGTACGCATGGCAACCGGCAATGATATTCAGCAACGTGCGACGCGCCGCACGCTGGTGCGCGTACTGGAAGCGACGCTGCGCCTGGCGCACCCTATTATTCCTTTTATTACCGAGGAACTTTGGCAGAAAGTCGCACCGCTTGCAGGCAAGTCGGGCGCTACCATCATGCTCCAGCCCTATCCCCGTCCGGAAAGCTCAAAACTTAACATCCGCGCCGAACGGCATGTCGCATTGCTCAAGGATCTCACCAATGCGTGTCGCACTTTACGCAGCGAAATGAGCCTGGGCCCCCAACAGAAAGTACCGCTGCTGGTGCACGGCGACCGCGCGAATATCGCGGCAATTGCACCATATCTCAGTTCGCTGGCAAGGCTATCGGAAGTCACCATTGTCGACGGCGACCTACCGCACGCCGACGCTCCGGTATCCATCGTGGGTGACTTCCGTTTGATGTTAAAAATGGAAATAGACGTCGTCGCCGAAAAAGCAAGACTAGCTCGCGAAATCAGCGCACTTGAAATTCAGACGACAAAGGCCAGCGCCAAACTCGCTAACGCAGGATTTGTCGATCGGGCGCCCGCGGCGGTTGTCGAGCAGGAGCGTGTGCGCCTTACGCAGTTTCAAGCCACCCTCGATAAGATGCGCGCCCAGCTGGTAAAACTCGGGTGATATCGGCGAGCTGTCCTTGCGGAACAGGCGGGCCCAATGGCATTCCCGCCGCCGGTTATTTCTTTTTCATGTAGAAAATAAACTCATTACCGGCGGATTCCGAGGACAGCAGCTCATTCCCCGTCTGCCTGGCAAACGCCTGAAAATCCTTGACGGATCCAGGATCCGTTGCCGTCACCTTCAGCACCTGGCCTGTCGTCATATCGCTAAGCGATTTCTTGGTGCGTAGTATCGGCAGAGGGCAATTTAATCCCCGCGTATCAAGCTCTTTGTCAATATTCATGGTCTCTCCCGCAAGTCCTTGATTTTAATTGCATCCTAACACAGGGCAAATAGACGCACACGCCGTGCATCCTTCGTCCGACAGTTGAACTTGCATGCAGATCAGCCCAAAAACGGACGACGGGAACTCTGACCGGCAAACACCGTCCGGATCAAAACACGCTGATATTTTTGTCGGCCAGCATCTGCGACAACCGCGTATTTGCAATTGATAAACGATCAACGAGTATCTCAAGAAAGGCACCATTGAAATTATGGCGCACCAGTTCGGAGGCTTGCGCCAGAGCATCAGACTTGATTTCAATCACCGTTATGTTGGACGCTGCGGTGATGCTGGCAGTGCGTTGAAACTGTTTCTTGCCGAGATAGGCCATTTCGCCAAAGCAATCCCCGGCGCGAAGGACATTGAGCAGCTTGCCAAGTTTGGTAACTTTGACCTCACCTGCTGCTAATATGAAAAATGACGTTCCGACGTCGCCTTCCGTGAGCAGCATGTGGCCCGGCTCGATCCGGCTCCAGGTCGTAACACGCAATACCTCCCACAACTCCACGTCCGAGAAATGCTTAAAGAACGTAATCTTGCGCAGTACGTTGAACTTTTCGCTGTCGGGTATATTCTTTTCCGGCTTCTGCAAGTTTCCAAATACCGCCACCAGTTCGTGCGACAACTCCTCCCAACTCTGATACCGGTCCGCAATGTTTTTCCGCAGCGCGCGCTCGACTATGGCATCGAGCTGCGCCAGCACCTCCGGGCGCAGTTTGCTCGGCGGCGGTGCCTCGACGTTCAGTATCTGATAGACCATGCTATAGCTGTTATTCGCCTGAAACGGCAGCTTTCCGGTTAACAGCTGGTACAACACCACGCCCAAGGAGAAAATATCGGTCTGATGCGTAAGGTTCTGCTCTCTCACCTGCTCAGGGGACATGTATGCCGGCGACCCTATGCCGGTAATCTGCGTGGTTTCCGTGGCCGAGGTCTGCGCCGCGCCAAAATCGGTAATCTTGATGTCGTTTTCCCCTGACAGCATGATGTTGGCAGGCTTGATGTCACGATGAATCACGCCATGCTTTGCCGCATAGTCCAGTGCCTTCGTGCACTTGAATATGATTTCTATCACTTTGGTCACTGGAAGCAGGGTTTCCGGACGGCAATATTGCTCGAGCGTTGATCCGTCCACATATTCCATGACGATGTAGCTCGCCTCGTCGTTGGCGACCGCATCGTAGATGCTGACGATGTGCGGATGCGAAAGCTTGCCCGCAAGAGAAGCTTCGGTCATGAACAGCTTGTGATATCGTCGGCCGTGTTCTTTATCACCCAGCGCTTCGGCAAATACCACCTTGACCGCGACATGGCGATTGACAAAGGGATCCAGGGCCTCGTAGACCACGCTGGTCGCGCCTTTTCCCAGCTCGCGAATAATTTCGTATTTGCCGATCTTATTGATCATTGAGACACGCTGAAACGGCGTTACCGCTTGAATGAGTATCATTACTCGACTATTTACAATACCATAAAGCCGGATGCTTTCGTTAGGCACATTGCTTTACCTTCCTTCCGAGATTCATATTTATCCTGCTGGGCGGCCCGTTCATTGAAACAACGCATGGCAACTTGAAATTTACCGCACCGCTCACCTGCATCACCGCTGCCATCGTAGGCGTGATATGCAATCTTGCTGTTTTTTTCGCAACTCACGTCCTATGGCCAAACGGATTTGGCGGTGGCTTCGACTGACAGTCGGCCATACTGGGTACGGGCGAATTCGTCGCGCTGTGGCGATTCAAGGCGGAGGTCATTTCGGCAATATTTGCTGGTGGCGCCGCTGGATATGCCGCCATGCTGCCCCGGACATTGCCGGTGTGATTCCTCCAAAAGGCTAAACAGCCAGGCGCCACGACCGTGACTTATCTGGAGTTTTCCCTGCGCGTTTCCTTTTCCATGGCGCGTAATTGACGAAGGCGAGCATCAACGCTCGACTGCTGGAAAAAATCACCGTCGCGCGTGGCCTGTGCAAGGAGCAGCTGCTCTATGGCAGCGCGTAGGTTGCCAAGCCGGTATTGATACTCGGCAAGGGCGCGGTGCTGCAGAAACGGCTTGCTGAGTGCCGCATAGCATTGCGCCCGCAATTGATAGAGCCGCGAGTCGGTCGCTTCGGACTGAAGTCGATTTTCGATCAATTCAAGAGCCACGTCAGGCTTCCCACCGCGCAGCAGTGCGTCGGCATACCCATATACCAGCGTGCGGTTACCTGGATAATTTTTCAGGGCATCGCGATAAGCCTGTTGTGCCGCCCCGTAATCGCCGGCTTCATGTTGTATACGCGCCCCTAGTGCATCGACGATGGGGCTGGCACGCACGATGTCGCGCAACAGCCGTAATTCTTGTGTCGCGCGCGCATAGCGTTTGAGTCGGATCAACGCCGCCACCAGGCCATATCGACTTGCAGCCTCACTCAGGTATTTTCGCTCTTTGAGGCTCTCGTCGAAGAATACAAAGCTCTCCTGGGGCGTGCCTTGCGCGGCCTTGAGTTTCGCACGCACGAGCTGAAATTCAATACTATCGGGCACCTGACGGTAGCGCAGGTCCTTGACACGATTCTGCATGTCGGCGATACGGTCTATGGTGAGCGGATGAGTGCGCAGGTACGAGGGAGCCGCACTCTCGTAAAATCGCGTTGCGCGCAGCAACCGCTGAAAGAACGCTGCGGCTCCATCCGGATCGAATCCCGATTTTTCGAGTATCTGAAATCCGATACGATCCGCCTCCTGTTCATTCGCACGGGTGAAATTGAGTACGCTCTGCACGGTACTCGCCTGTGACCCGACCAACGCCGCCTGGGCGACCTGGGAACTGGCCCGCGCGGCAAGTACTGCGACCGCCAGCCCCGCAAGCGAGGTCAGCTGAAACTCCTTCTGCGCGGAGAGCATGCGCGAGAAATGCCTCTGTACCACGTGGCCGATCTCATGTGACATGACGCCTGCCACTTCCGACTCGCTCTGGGCGGTCAACAGCAGACCGGAGTTAACTCCGATATACCCCCCTGGAAAAGCAAACGCATTCACCTGTGGATCTGCCATCAGGAAAAACACGAATTCGCGTCCCGCATCGGGACTCGCGGCCACCAGCCTGTTACCCAAGCTTGCGAGGTAATCGGTGACCTCGGGATCATCGGAATAAAGCGGATCGGCCCGAACCTCGCGCATGATGTCCTCCCCGATCCGACGTTCCTGCAGAGGCGACATTTCGCCCTGCGAAACGTCGCCCAGATCCGGGAGTCTTTGTCCCAGTGCCAACGGAGTAACGAGCAGAACCAGTGCAATTATCAGATTGAGGAGCTTCACGATGCTATGATAAACGATGCGCAATGAAGTTCCGCAGAATGCGGGCCTGTTTATGCCATCCGGAGAATAAAACGTGGGAAAACTGACGCATTTCGACAATCACGGCCAGGCGCAGATGGTCGACATAGGTAGCAAGGGAAAAACTCACCGAATTGCGGTTGCATGCGGCCACATTGTCATGAAACGCACGACGTTTACTATGATCACGGCCGGCGGCAGCAAGAAAGGAGATGTGTTGGGTGTCGCACGGATCGCCGCAATCCTGGGCGCCAAGCGTACCGCCGAACTGATCCCGCTCGCGCACCCGCTGGCGCTCACCCGCATTGGTGTCGAGTTCGTTTTAAGTCGCACGCGCAGTTCGGTCGAGTGTGTGGTGACTGCGGAGACCCATGGTCGCACCGGTGTGGAAATGGAAGCCTTAACGGGCGTAACCGTCGGATTACTCGCGATATACGATATGTGTAAAGCTGCCGACCGGGGCATGCGCATTGAAGGCATCGGCCTGCTTGAAAAAAAAGGCGGCAAAACCGGGCACTGGACACGCAACTCACATGCCTGATCGTTCGGGAAAACTCGGCGCCAATTTCCGCATCTGACGCATAGTATAATGACCACGCCGCTGCCTCGCGTCCGTTATCACCGGCGACCGCCCGCGGCACTCGGAACCAGCCTATTTCCGCATGAATCACAGGGGTGACAATGCATCATTTGCGTCGAACATTTTTGAAATTATCAGGCGCCATCGCCGCCGGTGCCGCTGCCAGCTTCCTCAAGGTTGGCAACAGCCTGGCGGCGACGTGGAACAAGTCGGGGTTCGAATCCAAGGTTACGGTCGAAGCTCTGAAGTCCCTGAGCGCATCAGCCGCCACGCCCAGCAGGGAAATTGCGATCAGCGCGCCCGACATCGCGGAAAACGGTGCTCAGGTTCCGGTAACGGTCACGAGCAAAATCGCCAACACGGAGAGTATTTCCATCGTCGTGGACAAGAATCCGTTCCCACTCAGCAGCACCTTTGATTTTGCCAACGGCTCCGAGGGATATGTTTCGACCAAGCTCAAGATGGGACAAACTTCCAACGTCATCGCGATCGTGAAAGCCGATGGGAAATTCTTCACCGCCAGCAAGGAAGTGAAAGTCACCATAGGCGGTTGCGGCGGTTAGACTGCTGCAAGGTCCCCCTAGGCATTCCCGAATTGCAAGGAGATACAGATGGCAGAACCGATGAGAATTCGCGCCAAGATGGAAAACAACGCTGCCGATGTCAAGGTGCTGATGAGCCATCCCATGGAAACCGGCCAACGCAAGAATGAAAAAGGTGACCTGGTGCCGGTGCACTTCATTCAGAGTGTAACCGCGATCCACAACGGCAAAACGGTGCTCGACGCTCAGTGGAGTCAGGCAATATCGCGAAATCCATTTCTTGGATTTCGCGTTCGAGGCGCAAAGGCCGGCGACAAGATTACTGTAAACTGGGTAGACACGCAGGGCGACAAGGGCAGCATAGACACGACTGTCGTCGCATGACCGGCGCTTCCAAACCGTAAACCATCAAACTTAAGCAGTTTACTCATGCCAGCAAGCGCCCGGGCAGTTTGTTTCATCGCAATAGGATACGCACTGTCAATTTCGACAGCAAACGCGCAAACTGTTCATGTATCAGGAAAAAACGCACCCGGCATGGCACCTAGCAAGATTGCCCCCCTGGAAGTGAAGAAACCCGCATCGGCGCAACCTTGGCAGCGTTACAAAGTAGACTCACAGGGATCGACTTGGCCGCAGACGGACTGGAGTTCGTTTAGTACACTCGCCGCAATCGCGCCCCCCACGGACGGTGGATCCCTGAGATACGCAACACCTATCGAAGGCGACCCAGCCAAAGGACGTCAACTCGCCTTTGACCGCGCACGCGGCGGCAGTTGCGTTTCATGCCACGTGCTGGGCAAGGATACTCCGCCGCAGCCCGGCAATATCGGTCCGGATTTGTCGACCGTCGGGGCAACGCGCAGCGACGACTGGCTGTTCGACTACGTCTACGACCCGCGTAAACTGAATAAGACCTCCATCATGCCGCCTTGGGGCGCCCACAAAATCATGAACATTCCCGAGGTCAGGGACGTTGTTGCATTTCTGAAAACGCTCAAGGAACCTCACGTATTCAGAGATCCGCAGGACAATCCTGCAACACGTACCCCACCGAAGGACACCCGAGACAACCTCGATGCGACCGACAATCCGGCGTTTTTCGCACTGGACCGCGGTAAATCTGCGTTTAATCGACTTGGTGCCAACGGAAAATCCTGTGCATCGTGCCATGCCAGTCCCGAAACTGCCTTTAAAACGTGGGCGGGGCGCATGCCCAAATTTGAACCGCGACTGGATAAGGTGCTGGGCGTTGAAGAATTCATTACACGGCACGCACGCGCAACCACCGGCGAAGAAATACTTATGCAGAGCGACGACAACATTGGATTGTCCATATTTCTCCATAACATCGCCAACGGCACCCCCATAAATCCAGATCTGTCCAATGCAGAAGCGAAACTCGCGGTGAAACGCGGGCAAGATCTGATGCAACGCAAACTGGGACAACTCAACATGGCCTGTGTTGACTGCCACACCAAGGAGCGCCATGCAAACAAGTGGGCGCGCGGCCAGTACCTGGTTGAATTCAAGGGCACCGTCGCACACTTTCCGACCTGGCGAACCAGCCGCGGCGACATTTGGGACATACGCAAGCGTTTCCAATGGTGTAATGTCTCGGTCAGGGCAAACGAGTTGCCGCCTGACGCCAGGCAATACGGAGACATCGAATTGGCGCTGGCCGCAATTAATAAGGGCGAAAAGGTTAATTCGCCCGGCATCAGGCACTAAGGTTCAGCTGAAATTTCAGAGTTTGCCGACGATGAGATACTGGTATCAAACCAGCATCGGGCACTGAAATCGACCCAGTCAAATGCTGGGCACACTTGCGCAAAGTATAGGCAGGTAGTCCTCCGACGCTGCCGGTGAACATCGGGGTATTGTTCTGTTAGTAAGGCAACATCCGGATCATCCGTTGGATATTTTGGCCGTGAAGTTCACCTGAAACAAAATTATGTAGCTGCCATTCACTTTTACGTTCTTACTCATCAACGTTCTACCTAACGCAAAAGCATCCTAGCGGCTCATGAGCGAATCTACTGCCACACCGGTGCCCGATGAAGGCCAAATTCTTGCTGAACGGCGCACTAAACTGAAGGTTTGGCGCAAAAAAGGAGGGGCATTTCCGAATTCTTTTTTCCGCTCGAATCTCGCTGGCGATTTGCATTTCAAATACGAGGACAGCGGCCGCGACCACCTTGATCTGAACCCTGTCGTAGTTAAGATCGCGGGGCGCTTGATGCTCAAGCGCCCGATGGGAAAAGCAACAGTTGGCGCCGTACAGGACATGAGTGGCTACATAATTCTGTACCTTACCGATTACTATCCTGGCAGCGCACAACACATCGAATTCAAAGAATATGACATTGGCGATATCATAGGCATTGAAGGTGTGCTTTTTAAGTCGCAGGCCCAAGAATTAATGGTACGGGTCAAACGCGTAATTTTACTTACCAAAGCACTGCGACCGATTCCTGTGCGACAAGCAGAACCGAACATCCAAGAGTTACCCCGCCGGGAACGTATTGTGGAACTGATTACCAACGAAGATATGCGCCTCAGATTCGTGTTGCGCTCGCGCATCATTCAGGCGATGCGCGCGTTTTTCGTGAAACGCAAGTATCTTGAAGTCGAGACCCCATTTCTCAATCGTTTGACTGCCACCACACAGCCAAATTTGTTTCTTACGCATCACAATGCGACCGGAATGGAAGTTAGGCTATGTGGGGCGCGCGATCAATATTTAAATCGGCTTCTGGTAGGAGGACTTGAACAAGTTTTCGAAATTAACCGCGACTTTCGAAATGACAGCCGCCCATCTCCGCACAATCCGGAGTTTACGACATTCACATTTTGCACAGCCTATCGCAACCATTATTATGTGATGCAAGTCATCGAAAAACTTATTCGGGAGGTCACCCGGACCACGCTCGGCACCTCGAAGATTTGTACTCCGACACGAGATATTGATTTCGACCAACCCTACGGCCTGCACACAATCGGAAGTGCCATACTGCAGTATTTTCCTGATATCGACGAAGAGTCCATATTTAATCGCGATGTTCTGATCGCAAAACTGAAAGCGCACAGCGCGACATTTCGAATTCAAGACGGTATTGGCGCGCTACAGTTTGAATTATTCCGGAAAACTATTATTTCGCAGTTGGCCGATCCCACGTTTGTCTTTCATTTTCCAGTCGAGTTCACACCATTCGCACGCCGCAGTGAAAAGGACTCCAACTATACGGAATACTTCAGTCTCTACCTAGGCGGAATCGAAATCGCCAGCGGATTTTCCACATTAAATGATTCGGAAGACCAGGCGATGCGTTTTTGGGAGGAGTTGTCAAGCACGGAAGATAACCATGGTGTGGAAACCGCGCCTTGGGATAGCGACTACGTCCGAGCACTGGAACACGGCTTGCCACCGGCAGCCACCGCCACCATTGCGGTGGATCGACTCGTCATGTTTTTGACCGACACCCCTACACCCAGAGAGACGATACTTTTCCCACACCCTGAAGCACGCCGCGTGCCGGCGAACGGTTGAACCAGTCTGATGGCTATTTCACGACGCGAGTTCCTGCACACGCTCGCCGTTTCCGTTGCGAGTGGATTCCCATTGACCACGAGCGCAAACACTTTGGGCAACACTGACCATATATACGACATAGGCCAACTGGGCAATGGCGTGACGCTGATGCACTTTACGGATGTTCACGCTCAACTGATGCCAAACTACTTTCGGGAGCCCGATACGAATTTAGGCATCGGCAACATGGCTGGTCGACCACCACACCTGGTGGGCGCCAAGTTGCTTAGCGCGTTCGGCATCAAAACTGGAACACGTCTTGCCCATGCCCATACGCATCTGGACTACGAACAGGCTGCATTTACGTTCGGTGCGATGGGTGGATTTGCGCACCTGGCGACGCTGGTAAAGTACATTCGCGAGCAGCGGCCTGGCGCGCTGCTGCTCGACGGCGGCGATAGCTGGCAGGGTTCCGCGACTGCGCTGTGGACGAAGGGGGCGGATATGGTTCAGGCCGCGCAACTGCTCGGCGTCGATATCATGACAGGCCACTGGGAGTTTACGCTCGGCGCCGCACGCGTAAAAGAACTTGTCGACGGTACACTGCGCGGGAAAATTGAGTTCCTGGCACAGAACATCAAGACTTCGGACTTTGGTGATCCGGTATTTACACCCTGGGTTATGCGCGAAATCAGGGGTATACCAGTGGCCGTGATTGGGCAGGCATATCCGTATACTCCGATCGCCAACCCGCGCCACTTTGTACCCGATTGGACGTTTGGCATACAGGAAGAAAACCTGCAAAACACGGTTAACGACGCTCGACGTAAGGGTGCCAATGCGGTAATACTGCTTTCGCATAACGGCGCGGACATCGACGTGAAGCTTGCGAGCCGGCTAACAGGCATAGACGCGATATTGGGCGGCCATACTCACGATGCGATTCCCCAACCGATAGTCGTCAGAAACAGCAGCGGAACAACGCTAGTGACCAATGCCGGATGCAATGGAAAATTTCTCGCGGTTTTGGACCTCCACATTTCGAACAGTCGAGTGTCCGGATATCGCTATCAGTTGTTACCTGTCTTCGCGAATTTACTTGAACCCGACCCTGAAATGGTGCGGTTGATCCGGGATATCCGTGCACCGTATGAAACGCGGCTTTCCGAAAAACTTGCCGTTAGTGAAGGCCTTCTATATCGTCGTGGCAATTTCAATGGTACCTTCGACCAGTTGATACTCGACGCCCTTATGGAGGTCACGGACGCAGAAATTGTGTTTTCACCGGGTTTTCGATGGGGAACCACGTTATTGCCAAACCAAATCATTACGTTTGAGGATGTAATGGCTCAGACCGCGATAACCTATCCATCCACAACAGTTACGAACCTGTCCGGTGAATCCATGAAGATGATACTGGAAGACGTTTGCGACAATCTCTTCAATCCTGACCCTTACCGGCAGCAGGGTGGTGACATGGTGCGGGTAGGGGGTTTACAGTACACTTGTGACCCAACGCGCCGGACCGGCCATCGTATCAGCAATATGTATTTGCGGGGTAAGCCTATCCTCGCTGACAAACGTTACAAGGTTGCTGGGTGGGCCTCAGTAACGGAGAATGTTTCCGGACCACCGATATGGGACGTGGTAAGCGAATACCTGCGCGCTAATAAAGTTCTTCGATCACCCAAGCTTAATCTTCCAAAACTGTCTGGCGTTAGCGGAAACCCGGGCATCAACTAAAGACACTCCCGACAGTGCCGAGGGGATGTCGCGGATGCGGGGAGCCGAATGCCTTTAGGTTGCTTAACCATGGCGATTTGCAGGCTGCCAAATGCAGTACGCCCCCTTTAGTGCGGCTACAACCTTGCGACGTTAAGTAATTCGGAGGTACAAAGTAATTCTAATGCCGACATTCGGCCGGCACATATTTCCACTGATTCGTATCTCCATTGGTGCCACATACCCATAGTATCTTGCCGGTTCCTATACTCGGCGAAAGTACGACGGATATTGCCGTGCCAACTGAAACAGTGGAGCCCACGATCGTGACAGTTCCCGTGTCGGCTACAGAACCGCCGGTGACCCTACCGCCGGTTGTTATGGTCATGCCAAAGCCGGCGCTTGCCAAAGTCGCGTCGTTAAACACTTTCTCCGACACGGAGGTTTTGGCGCTGGTCGCTGCCAGGACCAATTCAGCGACACGCGAGCGTATGGTGTAATCCTGATATGCAGGCAGTGCAATCGCCGCTAGTATGCCAATGATCGCAACCACTATCATCATTTCGATCAGAGTAAAGCCCGTAGCAATTCGTTTTCCCACAGCGGTTTCTCGCAATACAGTTTGCTTCGAGCAAGCAATTAATACGTCTGATAACGGGCGGGACTAAACCCTCGTAAAGAAAGAAAAACCCCTCCAAAGGAGGGGTTCTTCAATCCGCGGATCCGCTACGTAATACTAATGCCGACACTCCGCCGGAACGTATTTCCACATTGCCGAATTGGCGCTCGTGCTGCAAGCCCAGACGACACGACCACCCGACATGCTCGGTGACAGGAAAACCGTGACTACCGTTCCAACCGAGGTTGCTGTTCCACCGACCTGAATGGTACCCGTAATGTCTACTGAGCCGCTTGTAACTCGCCCACCGGTTGCAACGGTCAAGCCTGAGCCGGCACTGGCCAACGTTCCATCATTGTTCATTTTTTCGGAAATCGTGGTTTTGAAGCCACTCGCCGCCAGCACCAACTCCGTCACACGTGCGCGTATCGTGTAGTCTTGGTATGCAGGCAATGCAACTGCCGCCAGAATGCCGATAATTGCCACCACTATCATCAATTCAATTAGAGTAAAACCCCGCTGAATACGCTTCATTAAAGTCTCCTATAAAAATTACATGAACTACATAACAATAACTATTGGATAATCTCGCAACGAATGCGAGGCAATATTCGTACCATACTTGGACTAATGGCAATACTCCTTTGTAATTCAATGAATAATAAAGAATCAGCCTACCTCACTTACTGATAGCACTTACGAATAACGACAAAATTCGAGAAATCTGCAGCGGTACAATCGATTTGAGCCGACCACCATATGGAACAACGAAGAAATCACTGCAAATACGGGCGCAGCGCAGCTCAACGCCCACTAATGCTGCAGGGCAATATATTAGTCTCGCCCCCCGTACACGGCAATTATTGACGCTCAGCGTCACCCACCCACTACAATCACAATATGCACGTCATGCGCGTTGTTCCACAATCATCGCAACCGCACAGTTTGATAAAGCAGATCACTACTGTCCGGTCAATACGTGAATAGATTCAGTTGGTTGCATGGCATGGGATCGAGAATTTTGTGTTCGCTATCTGAAATTGCTTGCTGCAAGGGCATTTTCTCGAACAGGGTGACCGACAATATCTGCAGCAATGTGCAATGTGTAAAGTGAGGCATTCAGATTGAGACGCTTCTTGACAATAGCGACGAGGACATAGACCGATACGGCGATCCAGATTTGCGGATTCACTGCATTCTCTGAATTGCCATAGAACTTTTTGATACGCAGATGCTGCTTGATCCACTTGAAGAACAGCTCCACTTGCCAGCGTGCCTTGTAGAGCGCGCAGATGGTGGCTGCCGGAAAGGTGAAGTTGTTTGTGAGGAACACGAGTGTCTTGCCAGTGTCGGGATCCTTGAATCGGATGCGGCGCAGATGTTCGGGA
>CANJQI010000042.1 GCA_947476215.1 Betaproteobacteria bacterium | reverse complement strand
CGTTGAGCTATTTACTTGCGCGGTTTGACTTTGTTTGTACTGTCGCTGGCGCAATGCGATGTACTCGTCGATGACCGCCGCTAGCGTCATTTGTTGCAACGGCATGCCTTCTTGCCGCTTAAATTCTGTCTCGTGCAAAAACCGTAGTGCCAATTTCCGCGCATCTTCCAAATGCGTCGTTTTCAAGCTGCGATAAACGTAACGCCTATCGCCTGCATAAACGCGGGCTTGGAAGATGCCGTTACGTGCAAACAACAGCACGTCACCGTTCTCTAATAACTCTTTGTATTCATTGCCAAACATCTGCATAACTTACACCTTTTTTCACGCTTTGTGAAACAAGTGTACAACACATTTTGGCGGAATACGATCACATAAGTTATTGTTTTATATGACTAAGTTAACTTGCCGTGGCAATGCTTGTACTTCTTGCCTGATCCACATGGGCACGGATCGTTGCGACCGACTTTTCTTCCCTGGCGCACAAAGGTCTGCGCATCGGTGGCGTTGGTCTCCGAATCCGCGTTGGCGTCACCTAACGCCTGCTCGTAATCGGCATGATGAAACTGTACATTGGTGGGCGGGTGGGGCTCGTCGACCTTCTGCAATTCAGCTTCGCTCCTGAACTGCACAGTCATCAACAACTTGGTGACTTCGGTATTGATCATGTCCAGCATCAAGGCAAAAAGCTCAAATGCCTCACGCTTGTATTCCTGAGTCGGCGTCTTCTGGGCGTAACTCCTGAGATGTATGCCCTGGCGCAAATGGTCGAGCGCGGAAAGATGCTCGCGCCAGTGCGTATCCACGCTCTGCAACATGACCGTGCGCTCAAACTGGCGGATGGCGGCGGGATCGAGGTTGGCGATCTTGGCCTGATACTTTTTCCCCGCGTGATCGACTATACGCTCGCGTAACTGCGTTTCATCGAGGTCGGGCTCGTCGGTCAGCCATTGTTTGACGGGCAGTTCGAGCTGTAATTCCGCGTTTAGCGTTTTTTCCAGTCCGTCGAGATCCCATTGTTCCTCCATGCTTTCCGGAGGTATATGCTGGGTGATGAAACCGTTGACGACTTCGCCGCGTATCGCGGTAATGCGCTCTGAAATATCTGAGGAATCAAGCAGCTGATTGCGCGACTCGTAAATGGCGCGGCGCTGGTCGTTGGCGACGTCGTCGTATTCGAGCAGGTGTTTGCGCATGTCGAAGTTGCGCGCTTCGACCTTGCGCTGCGCATTTTCAATGGCACGCGTCACCCACGGATGTTCTATCGCTTCGCCGTCCGGCATTTTGAGCCGCTGCATGATCGCTGCCACGCGGTCCGACGCAAAGATACGCAATAACGGATCTTCGAGCGAGAGGTAAAATCGGCTGGATCCGGGGTCGCCCTGCCGCCCCGAACGTCCGCGCAACTGGTTGTCGACACGGCGGGACTCGTGGCGTTCCGTGGCGATGATGTGCAATCCACCAGCGGCGACGACCTGGTTATGCAGCTTTTGCCAGTTGTGGCGTATGTCCTCGGTACGTTTCTGCTTCGCGGCTTCGTCCAAGTCCGCATCAGCATGCACGAGATTGATTTCCGGCTCCGGATTGCCGCCCAGCACGATGTCGGTGCCACGACCGGCCATATTGGTGGCTATGGTGATGGTACCCGGTCGCCCTGCCTGCACCACGACTTCCGCTTCGCGCGCGTGCTGCTTGGCATTGAGAACATTGTGCACCAGCTTTTCCTTGTCGAGCAGCGTGGACACCAGTTCGGAATTTTCGATGGAAGTCGTGCCGACCAGCACCGGCTGACCACGCGACTGGCAGTCGCGGATGTCCTTGACAACGGCTTCGTATTTCTCACGCGACGTCTGATAGACCTGGTCCATGCGGTCGTCGCGTATCATCGGCTTCTGAGTCGGCATCACCACCGTCTCTAGGTTGTATATGTGCTGGAACTCGTAGGCCTCGGTATCCGCCGTACCGGTCATACCGGACAATTTCGTGTACATGCGAAAAAAATTCTGGAACGTGATCGAAGCAAGGGTCTGGTTCTCGCGCTGGATCGCCACGCCTTCCTTGGCTTCGACCGCCTGGTGCAGTCCGTCTGACCAACGCCGCCCCGGCATCAGGCGACCGGTAAATTCATCGACGATGATGACCTCGCCTTCCTGCACGACATACTGCTGGTCGCGGTGAAACAGCGAATGTGCCCGCAGCGCGGCATTGAGATGGTGCATCAGGTTGATGTTGCTTGGCTCGTACAGGCTGCCGCCATGCGGCAGCATGCCGGATTCGGCGAGCAGCGCCTCGGCGCGTTCGTGTCCTGCTTCCGACAGCAGGACTTGGTGTTGTTTCTCATCGACGTGATAATCGCCGGGCCCTTCTTCTTCCTTCTGGCGCGTCAGGCGCGGCGCGATCTCGTTCATCCGGTAATAAAGTTCGGTGGTGTCGTCCGACTGCCCCGAAATGATGAGCGGCGTGCGCGCTTCGTCGATCAGTATCGAATCCACTTCGTCGACGATCGCGTAGTTGAGCCCGCGCTGAAATCGTTCCGCGGGACTGCCGGCCATGTTGTCGCGCAGATAGTCGAAGCCGAATTCGTTGTTGGTGCCGTAGGTGATGTCGGCGCCATAGGCGCCATGCTTGTCGGCGTGTTCCATCTGCGACAGTATCACGCCCACGCCGAGACCCAGAAAACCGTAGAGGCGCCCCATCCATTCCGCGTCGCGCTTGGCCAGATAGTCGTTGACCGTCACCACGTGCACACCCTTGCCGGACAGCGCATTGAGGTAAGCAGGCAGTGTCGCGACCAGGGTCTTGCCTTCGCCGGTGCGCATTTCGGCAATTTTGCCCTGGTGCAGAGCAATGCCGCCGACCAGTTGCACGTCGAAGTGGCGCATCTTCAGGATGCGCTTGCCCGCCTCGCGCACCACGGCGAATGCCTCGGGCAGCAGTTGGTCCAGGGTTTCGCCGTTAACATGGCGTTGCTTGAACTCGGCGGTTTTAGCCTTCAGGGCGTCGTCGGAAAGCTTGGCGATTTCCGGCTCGAGTGCGTTGATCGCTCGCACCGAGTGCATGTACTGGCGCAACAGTCTTTCATTGCGGCTACCGAAGATCTTCTTGAGCAAACCCGAAATCATGAATTATCCAAATAAAAGGGGGTGGGGAAACACCCCACCCCCTTACTGATGCGAAACTAAAATACTAACCCGGCAATTGTAAAAAACGCACCGGGTTCACTGACTCCCCGTTCTGGCGAACCTCAAAGTGCAGGTGTGGCCCGGTCGCCCGTCCAGTGCTCCCAACTTCGCCGATTTTTGCGCCACTCAAAATTACGTCGCCCGCTTTGGCCAGCCGTTTCGATAAATGTGCGTAACGCGTAACCAGTCCATTACCATGATCAATCTCGATCATATTACCATATTGAGGATGGAAATCCGAGGTTGCCACTACGCCGCCGGCCGCCGCGTTGATCGTAGTCCCCGTCTCTGCCATGAAGTCCATGCCTTCGTGAAATGAGCGCATGCCCGTAAATGGATCAATGCGCCATCCGAAATTGGACGAGTACCACCCTCCTTCTATGGGCAGAACAGAAGGCACAAGTTTTTTCTTGGCGCTGACGGCGATCATCAGTGAGTCCAGTATCCCGAGTTTTTCCGTTCGATCTGCCATTTGGCGCGTCAGCACCTCGACCTGACGCCCCAAATCACCCAGTGAAATCTCGGTTGCTGGACGGGTCGATACGGCACCGCCGCGCGCGGGCACTTGATCGAACATGAACTCCTGCGGCTTGAATCCCGCGGCCCGCGCAAGGCGCTCACCCAGCGTGTCTAAACGCAGCAACTGCGCCTGCATCTGCCCGAGCTTGGATGCCATGGCGCTCAGATTTTCGCGCACATAGCTCTGCATTTTTTCATTATGCTCGTGCTGCGCGCTCATGATCAGATTGTTGACAAATGAGCTGTTAATGCTGGAAGCAAACCGCAGCAACGAATACTGCAAGCCAAACGCCATGACCAGCATGGCCGCAAGGGTTATCACCCCCCCAAAAACCAGGTGGCGCGCGCTCAGCGTCAAGGTGCGCGTCTTGGTTAATTTTCCGGAAACTAGAATAATGTTCATCTTTGCCCCACAATCTCAACAATGACCACGCACAAGATCGGCTTTTACTTCGATTCGTCCGAACGCCTGCGAACGCTTGCTCGGCGTGCATCGCAGTTGGCCAGCTTGCAGGACATATTCATGAAAGTCGCCCCGCAGGCGCTGACACAGGCGTGCTGCGTCAAGCAATTGCGATCTGGTACCCTCGTCCTTATGGCTGGAAATGCGGCGGTCGCTGCAAAACTCAAGCAACTCGCCCCGCGGTTATTGACTACTTATGAGAAAACCGGATTTCAGGTTACTTCAATAAGGATCGAAGTGCAAGTCACGGAGCCTGCCTCCAGCTCGGACCGCGGCAGGGGAAATAAGCGCTTAAGCCTTGAATCTATTAAACATTTGGAACAGCTTGCGAGCGAACTCGAAGACTCCCCTTTAAAGCAAGCACTAACCAACTTGACTGAGCATCAGCGTAAAAATGACCAAACCGCATGACTATCAAAACAGATTGCGGCCGCACGGGGATGCAAACTTGAACCAGCGAAACACGCAAAGGGTAAAAACATGAAAGTTTCAAATACTGGATCCTGGGCAACATTCGCAGGTGCACTGGCCCTAACCGCCACCGCTCACGCTCAAACTGCGACAGATTATCCGAACCGACCCGTCCGCGTGGTCGTGCCCCAAGGACCGGGCGGCGGCACCGACATACAGGCACGCATGTTCTCGACCAGGATAAGCCAGCTTCTGGGCCAGCAATTTGTCATCGACAACCGCGTCGGTGGCGGCGCTGCGGGCGTTAGCGCCGCCGCGCTGGTGGCAAGGTCCAGTCCGGATGGATATAACCTGCTGGCAATTACGCCCAGTTTTACCTTTTCTCCTGCTTTATATAAGGATTACCCGTTTGATCCAATCAAGGATTTCACGCCGGTTTCGTTGCTCACAAGAGCGCCTTACCTGCTCGTGGTAAACGCATCATCCACGTTCAAGTCGGCAAAGGACCTGATAGCGCTAGCACGCGCTCAGCCCGGCAAACTGAACTTTGGCGCCGGCAACATCGGCACCGGCACGCATCTCGTCACAGAGTGGTTCATCAGCGCAGCGGGTATCAAGGCGACCTATGTTCCTTACAAGAGCACCGGGCCCGCGATGCTGGACTTGATCGGTGGCAGGCTGGATGGCGCGCTGACCAATGTGCTTAGTTCAGGGCCGCATGTTAAATCCGGAAAATTACGGGCGCTGGGCATCAGCACCATACAGCGCTCCAAGGTTCTGCCCGACCTTGCTACCCTGGCGGAACAAGGCGTCGTCGGGTATAACGCCGCCACCTTTCACGGCTACGTGGCCGCGCCGCGCACGCCGGCTGCCATCATCAACAAGCTCAGCGCGGCTTATACAAGAGTTGTAAGAACGCCGGAAATGGCCGAACAACTTTCGGAAGACGGCGGCGAGCCGGTGGGCAGCTCGCCTGAAGAGTTCCGCCGGCAAATCGCCGCGGAAACCCAGCTGTGGCGCAAGCTCGTCCAAGACGTCGGTATCAAGATACAGAATTAGCCCAACAGACTCACACCACCAGTATCAATCGCTCGAACAACATGAACGCCAGCACGATAATCGCCAGCACAATACTGTATTTCAGTAATTGCCAGGTAAACGTCAGGTAGCGCCGGTTTCGGGTCAATAGGTACGTCGTCAGGGATGCTCCTATGGTAAGGAGCAGGAGAAAACCTACCAGACGCAGGACGAACATGTGCGATTATCTAGACTTCCGCGCGGAACATCGGAATACTTCGGAAATATTCGCACCCGATAACGCGACCTGACGAAATCGGGCTGTTACGCAAGTGCGGGCTGGGTAGAGGCCACATAGGCGGGTGCATCTTCCGCGCGATCAAACGTCACGAACTCCCACGCGTCCTTGGTCTCCAGCAGGCGGCGCAATAACGCGTTATTGAGCGCGTGTCCGGACCTGTGCCCGGAGAACGCGCCAATGACAGGATGCCCGAGCAAAAACAGATCGCCGATGGCGTCCAGCACCTTGTGCCGGACGAATTCGTCGTTGTAACGCAGCCCGTCGCTATTGAGAATACGGTATTCGTCCAGCACAATCGCGTTGTCCAGCGATCCCCCTCTCGCAAGTCCCTGTGCGCGCAACCATTCCACCTCCTGCATGAAACCAAAGGTGCGAGCGCGGCTGACCTCCTTTACATAAGAGGTGGTTGCGAAATCAACACATACCGACTTTGCCGATTTTTCGAACACCGGATGATCAAAATCTATGCTGAAACTGATTTTGAATCCATCGTGAGGCTCGAAACGTGCCGACTTGTCCCCGTCGGTCACTGTTACGGTCTTTAGTATGCGAATAAATGTTTTTGCCACCGCCTGGTCCTCGATTCCGGCGGACTGCAAAAGAAAAACAAACGGACCCGCGCTGCCGTCCATGATGGGCACTTCGCCCGCCGACAGGTCCACATACAGATTGTCTATACCCAGCCCGGCCAGCGCCGACATCAGATGCTCCACCGTCGAAACACGAACGGCGCCTTGCTCCAGACTTGAAGACAAACGCGTGTCGCCGACCAGATGCGCGGCGGCCTTGATTTCCGCCGGTTGCGGCAAGTCAACACGACAGAACACGACGCCGGTATTCGGCGCAGCGGGACGCAAAGTCATGTAGACCTTGGTCCCGTTATGTAATCCCACCCCGGTGGCACGGATGATGTTTTTAAGCGTACGCTGCCGAATCACTGGTTAACTCTTTGATTATTAATATTCTTGATGATCCAAGTTTATCACGGCCGCCGCACCCGGGGCAAAACCCCCCGGGATCCGAACAATACCCAACATCGGCATTTTCGCCACGCCGGTACGGCGTGACGAAAATGCCCCTTGCCAACCTGTTAGTCAGCCTGCTTGCGCAGGAACGCCGGTATGTCGAGCATATCTACGCCATTCTGCCGCATCGCTTCGACTGTCTGATTGCGATTGCGACGCATGACAGCAGGTGCTTCGAGCTCGTCATAGTTTACGGGTGCGCCGATGGATCCGCCGTCAGTACCGGTGGCCTGCATGACAACAGTCAGCGGTTGTTTGGGTTGAAGACGCGCTGTCGTCTTGCCCAGCCCCGTCGCGACTATGGTGACGCGCAATTCGTCACCCAGCGCATCGTCGTAGACGGTACCGATAATGGGTGACGCGGAGTCAGCCGCGTACGCCTTGATAACGTCCATTGCGTCGTAGACTTCCTGCAACTGCAAGCTATCGCGACTGGCGGAGATATTGATCAGCACACCGCGCGCATCGGCCATGTCGATGTCCTCGAGCAACGGACACGCGACGGCCTGCTCTGCAGCCATGCGCGCGCGGTCGGTTCCCACCGCCTTGGCTGAACCCATCATCGCCACGCCTGTTTCGGACATCACGGTCTTCACATCCGCGAAGTCAACGTTGATCATCCCCGGACAGCTGATGATTTCGGCGATCCCCGCAACCGCGCCATGCAAAACATCGTTGGCTGCGCGGAATGCTTCATTGAGGGTGACCTGATTGCCCAACACCTGCATCAGCTTGTCGTTCGGCACCACGATCAGCGAGTTGACATACTGAGTCAGCGCGTCGAGGCCCTCCTGCGCAATTTTCTGGCGTTTGCCTTCAAAAGCAAAAGGACGGGTCACCACAGCAACCGTAAGTATCCCAAGCTCGCGCGCGATCTCGGCAACCACGGGTGCCGCGCCAGTGCCGGTACCGCCACCCATGCCTGCCGCCAAGAATAGCATATCCGTACCCGTAAGCAGTTCAATGATGCGATCTCTATCCTCAAGCGCGGCCTGCCGGCCCATCTCTGGATTCGCCCCCGCCCCCAGCCCTTTGGTGATGTTCACCCCGAGCTGAAGCTGGGTGCGCGCCTGCGTGCGCTTCAGCGCCTGCATATCCGTGTTCGCGCAGATAAACTCGACGCCTTTCACGCCGTGCACGATCATCTGATCGACCGCATTGCCCCCGCAACCTCCGACCCCGATTACCTTGATTACCGCTTCCTGTGAAGGAACTTCCACGATTTCAAACATAACGTCCTCCTTTGATTACGATAAAAGACCGCCAAATTTCCCAACCTCTTTACTGCCGAATCGATTTTTCCCGTCTCTGCACCCGCACATGCTTCAAAAGTTTCCCTAGAACCAGTTTTTCATCCGTTCTATCAATCCCGCGATCGATCCTATGTTTGCCTGGGCAAGCTGCTGCTCGCGCTGTTGCTGCGCGCCTATCATCAACAGCCCGACCGCGGTCGCGTATCGGGGATTGCGCACCACTTCCGCCAGTCCGCCGTGGTATTGCGGCTGGCCTATGCGCACCGGCATGTGAAAAATCTCCTCACCCAATTCGACCATGCCCTGCATGGAACTCAACCCCCCAGTGATGACAATGCCCGACGACAACAGGTCCTCGTACCCCGAGCGGCGCAACTCCGACTGCACTAGCGAATACAGTTCTTCAATCCGTGGCTCTATGACTTCCGCCAGCGTCTGGCGTGACAACTGGCGCGGACCTCGCTCGCCGATGCCGGGAACCTCGACCATCTGCTGCGGGTCCGCAAGCTGACGCAATGCGCAGCCGTAGCGCTGCTTGATATCCTCCGCATCCTTGGTCGGTGTGCGCAAGGCCATTGCAATATCGTTTGTGACCTGATCCCCGGCGATGGGTATCACCCCGGTATGGCGTATCGCGCCCTGGGTAAAGATGGCCATATCCGTCGTGCCACCGCCGATGTCCACCAGGCATACGCCCAGTTCTTTCTCGTCTTCGGATACGACCGCCATGGTCGAGGCCAGCGGCTGCAGGATCAAATCCTTGACTTCGAGCCCGCAGCGACGCACGCACTTGATAATGTTTTGCGCCGCCGACACCGCTCCGGTTACGATGTGGACGTTGACTTCGAGCCGCACGCCGCTCATGCCGAGCGGCACGCGCACATCGCCTTGCCCATCGACGATGAATTCCTGGTTAAGGATGTGCAGCACCTGCTGATCCGTCGGTATGGGGATCGCCTTGGCGGTTTCTATGACGCGGTCGACATCCTGCTGGGTGACCTCACGGTCCTTGATAGCCACCATGCCGCGAGAATTGATGCTTTTGATATGGCTCCCGGCAATACCGGTATAGACATCATGTATCTTGCAATCGGCCATCAGTTCGGCCTCTTCCAGCGCACGCTGTATCGCACTGACGGTCGCCTCGATATTGACAACCACGCCCTTTTTCAGTCCTCGGGACGGATGGCCTCCCATGCCTATGACTTCGAAACTGCCGTCCGGCTTGACTTCGGCAACGATCGCCGCGATCTTGGACGTGCCTATATCCAGACCGACAATGAGATTCTTGTTTTCCTTGGCGTTGCTCATCATCCCCTCTTGGTATTGCCGGCATCGTCGCGACGCGGGCTCGGGTTCCGCGGCTGATGGTCGAACTCCGGTATGCGCAACGCGAAACCATTGGGATAGCGCAGATCCACATAGTTCAGCCTGCGATTCAGACGCCCGACGGTACGCTCGAAAACGGCGACAAAACGATCCAGCCGCGTCTCCATGCTCTCGCGCCCGAGTTCGATGATCAGTCCATTGTCTAGCTTGATCTGCCATGCGCGGCGCGCGGACACCTGCACCTGCGCCGGTACACGCCCGATGGCAGAGAGACTGCGCTGAAAATAGCCATACTGAATTGCGATTTCCTTGGCGCTTGCTTCAGGCCCCACGAACAATGGCAGCGCGCCATCAAACGCAGCGGTAAACAATTCACCGTGGCTGTTAACCAGCGCCGTGCTTCCCCAACGCGCGAGCGGTACGTGCTCTTCAATCGCCACTTCGAGCCGGTCCGGCCACACCCGGCGCGCGTTGGCCTTGCGCGCCCACGACAATTTCTCGAATCCGGTGCGGGCGCCCTCAAGGTCGAGCGTAAAGAAATTACCCTTGAGTTGGTGCTTTACAACCGTCTCAATCTGATCGAGCGTAACGTGCGCCAGCGGACTGGTGACATGCACTTCGCGTAGCGAGAATACGGGCAGGCGCGAGGCGTAGTGCAGTATGCCGTAGGCTCCCACCAACAACGCCGCCGCGATCAGCAGATTTGCCACGCCATTCAGCATGTCGGGCTTATCCCACATGCGCCAGCTCCAGAATACGCAATACTAGATCGTCGAATTCAAGGCCCGCGGCGCGTGCCGCCATGGGCACCAGCGAATGGCCGGTCATACCCGGCGTGGTATTCATTTCCAGCAGAAAAACCCTGCCGTCGTCGCGCAACATCAAGTCGGCGCGTCCCCAGCCGCTGCAGCCCAATGCGTCCTTCGCGCGCATCACCAGCGCCTGCAGTTCCTGCTCCTGCGCGGCGGGCAACCCGCACGGACAGTGGTAGCGAGTTTCGTCACCGAAGTACTTGTTTTGATAATCGTAGTTACCCTGTGGCGCTTCTATTCTTACCAGCGGAAGTGCACGGTCAGCGAGGAATGCGGCGGTAAGTTCCTGCCCGGAAATAAATGTCTCCGCGATTACCAGCGAGTCATGACGTGCGGCCACATCATATGCCGCCTGAATTTTCTCGATCGTGCCTACCTTGGTCAGTCCAATACTGGAACCTTCGCGGGCGGGTTTCACGATCAGCGGGAGTCCCAAATCACGCGCAACCGATCCCCAATCGCTGGCTGCGTTCACCACTGCGTGACGCGGCGTGGATATCCCTGCGCCCAGCCACACCAGCTTGGTGCGCAGCTTGTCCATACACAATGCAGATGACATGACACCACTGCCCGTATACGGTATGCCCATCCATTCGAGCGCGCCCTGCACAGTGCCGTCCTCGCCAAAGCGACCATGCAGCACGATAAATGCGCGCTGAAAACCGTCGGTCTTGAGGTCGGACAAGGTCCGTTCAGCCGGATCGAATGCATGTGCATTGACGCCTTTACGACGCAGTGCCGCCAGCACATTGTTGCCGGACATCAGCGAAATCTCGCGCTCCGCGGAGCGGCCGCCCATGAGTACTGCTACCTTCCCGAAGTCACTCATGCCACACCTCTTGCGCGGATGACGTCGCCTGGGCGGCCCCGGCGCACCTGCCCGCCCCGGCTTCGCCCGCCGAGCCCGGCACGCTCGCCCATCAATACTGCGACTTTTCCAAAGTCGCGGTGAGGAGTTAGGAGTGAAGAGTGACGAATGCTCATGAGTGCTCACCCACTATCCGCACTTCGCGTTGGAGGTCTATGCCGAACTTTTGCTGCACGGTGTCATGTGCAATGGTGATCAAAGCCTCTATTTCGGCGGCACGTGCCCTGCCAGTGTTGACTATGAAGTTCGCGTGCTGAATTGAAATCGCTGCGCCGCCCAACGCATATCCCTTAAGGCCGCAGGCTTCGATCAGGCGCGCCGCGTAGTCGCCCTCGGGGTTCCTGAAAACCGAGCCGGCGTTATGCTGACTAAGCGGCTGGGAAGCTATGCGCTTCTCCAGCAACTGTTTGATGGTTGCCCGCGCCTTGCCCCTGTCGCCACGCGGCAGCTTGAATCGTGCCGCGACGAACCACTCGTCTGAAGGATGACGGATGTGGGATGAGGGATGAGTTCGAAGTACGGCATCTGACGAGTCCGTCGTCAAAGACACTTTGCGATAGCCGATCTCATAGTTGGCGCGGGTACGTTGACGCAGCCGGCCCTCGCGGTCGACGGTGGTGACGCTTTCAACGATGTTCCAGGTTTCTCCGCCATAGCAGCCCGCGTTCATCGCCAGCGCGCCGCCCACGGTGCCGGGTATGCCGGCGAGAAACTCAGCGCCGGCGAGCGCATGCACGGCGGCAAAACGCGCCACTTTGGGACTCGGCACGCCGGCCTCGGCATGCACGACATTGCCTTCGAAACGGATATGGGCGAGCGCGCCATGCGTGAAAATCACGGTACCACGCAGTTTTCCGTCACGCACCAGCAGATTACTGCCGAGCCCGACAAAATAAACCGGTTCGCTCTCCGGCAGCGTGGCGAGAAATGCACACAAGTCATCAACGTCCGCGGGCAGATAAGAGCGCTCGACGCACCCACCCACGCGCCAGCTCGTATGGCGCGCCATGGGTTCATCCATCCTCAGTTCACCGCGCAATGTCGCTGAAGTCACGTCTGCACCATCATGCGCAATACATCCCGCGAACCCGGAATAACGACCGCCAGTCGGGCGAGCGCCAGTCTGCAATTGCACGGCAGCCACCCTCATCCTTCATCCCTCATCCCTCATCCCTCATCCCTCATCCCTCATTCCAAGCCCCTGCTTTTTTATGAGCGCCGCGACGCCACCGATGGATCCGGCGCCCATCGTGAGAACCACATCGCTGTCTCTCACCACATTGCGTATCGCTTGTGGAAAGTCGGCAACCTGCTCGACGAAAATCGGTTCCACCTTGCCCTGCACCCTCACCGCACGGGCAAGCGCACGTCCGTCGGCGGCGACCAGTGCCGCTTCGCCCGCCGCATACACTTCGGTCAGCAGCAGCACGTCCACGGTCGACAGAACCTTCACGAAGTCCTCGAAGCAATCACGTGTTCGCGTATAGCGGTGAGGTTGAAAAGCCAGCACCACGCGTCGCCCCGGGAAAGCACCTCGCACCGCTTCCAGCGTCGCGGACATTTCCACCGGATGATGACCGTAGTCATCAATCAGCGCGAAATGCCCTTTCCCCTTGTTTTCTGGATTGAGCGCAATGTCACCGCAACGCTCGAAGCGGCGCCCCACGCCGCGGAAATCGGCCAGGGCCTTGACGATGGCCGCATCCGACGCACCGACCTCCATGCCGACCGCGATTGCGGCAAGCGAGTTGAGCACGTTGTGCATCCCGGCCAGATTGAGCGTGATATCGAGATCCGGCAACGGCGCATCCCGGGCGTCGCGCCGTACAACACGGAAACGCATGCGCCCGGCGTCGGCAACAATATTGACTGCGCGTATTTGCGCGTTTGCCGATAGCCCATAGGTCGTGATCGGCTTGGTTACGGCCGGCATGATTTCACGCACGTTCGGGTCGTCGATGCACAATACTGCCGTGCCATAGAAAGGCAGGTGCTGCACAAAGTCTAGAAACGCCTGGCGCAACCGGCCGAAATAATGGCCGTAGGTTTCCATGTGATCGGCGTCGATATTGGTCACCACGGCGAGCACCGGCGCGAGGTACAGAAACGATGCATCCGACTCGTCCGCCTCGACCACGATAAATTCGCCGCTCCCGAGTTTGGCATGCGATCCTGCCGCCTCGAGACGACCGCCAATGACAAAAGTCGGATCCATGCCCGCTTCAGCTAGCACGCTCGCAACCAGGCTGGTGGTCGTGGTCTTGCCATGCGTGCCGGCCACCGCGATGCCCTGCTTCAGGCGCATCAGCTCGGCAAGCATGATGGCGCGCGGCACTACCGGGATCTTGTGTTCACGCGCGGCAACAACTTCAGGATTGTCGTCCTTCACCGCACTCGACACCACGACTGCATCGGCGGCGTCAATATTGCCAGGCGCGTGACCATGCATCACCCGGGCACCCAGCGCCTTCAGGCGTTGCGTTACCGCATTGTCGTTCAGGTCGGAACCGCTCACTCCAAATCCCAGGTTAAGCAATACCTCGGCGATGCCGCTCATGCCGGAGCCGGCTATACCTACGAAGTGCACACGTTTTACTTTGTATTTCACCGTGTACCGCCTGCGTTCATTTGTACGGACGTTGCGCCGGCTGGTGCCGCTCGCGGTCGTTCGCATCCTGTCACGCGTCGCGTGACAGGACCCTGCTCTCTGCTCGCGGCAGCCCCGCCTAGGCCTACGAAGTGCACACGTTTGACTTTGTATTTCACGCCGCCAGCCTCATGCATTCTTCAGCCACCATTTGGGTGGCATCCGGCTTTGCGACACGGTGCGCCTGCTGCGCCATGACCAGCAATGCGTCGCGCGTAAGTCCACGCAACAGGTCCGCCAGCTTTTGAGGCGTCAGTTCGTGCTGCGGCACCAGAATGGCGGCGCCATGGTCGGCGAGAAAGCGCGCGTTATGCGTTTGATGGTCATCGACCGCATACGGAAACGGCACGAGTATGCTGGCTACGCCCGCGACGGCGAGTTCGGCGATGGTGGAGGCACCGGCACGGCATATAATCAGGTCGGATTCACCATAGCGGTGTGCCATATCGGCGATAAACGGCACCAAGTCGGCCGATACGCCGGCGCGCTGATAGCTGGACCGCACGGCATCCAGATGACGATTACCTGCCTGATGCGTGACCGTCGGGCGCTCGGCTGCGGGCAGTATCGCGAGAGCCTGCGGGACCGTTTCATTGAGCGCTTGTGCACCCAGACTGCCGCCTATGACAGTGAGTCGCAGCGGCCCCGAACGGCTCCGATAGCGCTGTTCAGGCTGTGCAAGATGTGCGATTTCCTCGCGCACTGGATTACCGGTCCAGGACATCGCGGCTGAAGCGCCCAAGACCCCTGGAAAACCGGTCAGGACACGGTCGGCCACTTTGGCCAGCACGCGATTGGCGAGGCCAGCCACTGAATTCTGCTCGTGTATCACGAGCGGCTTTCTGAACAACGACGCCATCATGCCGCCCGGAAATGAAATATAGCCACCCATCCCGAGCACGACATCTGGACGATGCGCGAATATCGCGCACGCACTCTGCCAGAAGGCTATCAGCAGATGCAACGGCAACAGCGCTGCGCGCAACCACCCCTTGCCACGCACGCCGTGCATGCTGATCCACGCCATGACGTATCCCCTGGGCGTAACCAACGTCGCCTCCATGCCCGCTTTCGAGCCCAGCCATACGATGTTCCAGCCCTTGGCACGCAGATAGTCCGCGACCGACAGTGCGGGAAAAATATGGCCCCCGGTGCCACCTGCCATGATCATGATCGTTCGGCTCATATCGCCGCACCTCGCATGAGCTGACGGTTTTCCCAATCGACCCTCAGCAGTATGGCCATCGCGCAGCAGTTGGCCACGATGCTGCTGCCCCCAAAAGACATCAACGGCAGCGTCAACCCTTTGGTCGGCAGCAACCCCATGTTGACGCCCATGTTGATGAGCGCCTGTACGCCTATCCACAATCCGATGCCGTGCGCAACCAGCGCCGGGAAATGCCGCTCCAGCGCCGCCGCCTGGCGACCGATGGAAAATGCGCGCACCACGATGACGGAAAACAACATAACCACCAGCGTTATGCCGACAAAACCCAGTTCTTCAGCGATCACCGCGAGCAGGAAATCGGTGTGTGCTTCCGGCAGATAAAAGAGTTTCTCGACACTGCCACCGAGGCCCACGCCCAGCCATTCGCCACGACCAAACGCTATCAGGGCATGCGATAACTGATAGCCCTTGCCGTACGGATCGGCCCAGGGATCCATGAACCCGATGACGCGCTGCATGCGGTACGGCGCTACCCAGATCAACAACAGGCAACTCACGATCAGCAAAACGATCAGGCACGCAAAAGACTTCCAGTTCACGCCACCGAGAAACAGTATGCCCATCGCGATCACTGTGATCACCGCAAACGCCCCAAAATCCGGTTCATCCAACAGCAGGACACTAACCAGCACCATGACTCCGAACAGCGGAAGGAAACTCTTGGTGAGATTGTCCATGTGAGCCGCCTTGCGCACGGCGTAATCAGCAGCGTATATCACGACGAACAACTTCATCAGTTCCGAGGGCTGCAGATTGAACACGTATAGCGACAGCCAGCGCTTGCTGCCTTTTACCTCGTGTCCAACGCCGGGAATCAGCACCAGCACCAGCAATCCGGCGGCAAACAGGAAAAGATAAGGCGCGGCCTTCTGCCAGAAGTGCATCGGAAACTGGAATGCGACGCCTGCCAGCGTCACACCGATGGTGACAAATAATCCGTGGCGCATCAGATAGTACATTTGCTGATATCCGGTGGCGCGACTGCCCTCGGCGATGGCGATCGACGCCGAATAAACCATCACCAATCCGAGCGCAAGCAGCAACAACACGCTCCACGTCAGCGCATAGTCGTATTCCGCGGCCTGAGCGCGGCTCTTCACGTCGGCGTAAAACATGGCGTTAGCGGTCATCACGACCTACCAGAGTCCTGACCGCGGAGACGAATTCATCACCCCGATGGGCATAGTTGCGGAACATGTCGAAGCTGGCGCAGGCCGGCGACAGCAGCACCGCATCACCGTGCCTGCACAGCGAGTACGCCTGCTTGACAGCGCCCCGCATGTCGTCGGCGCGCACCAGTGGAACGCCGCAACCCGAAAGCGCGGCGGCGATCAACTCGCTGTCGCGTCCGATCAGCACCACGGCACGGGCACGTTTCTTGACCGCGCTGTTCAAGGGAGTGAAATCCTGCCCCTTGCCATCACCGCCTGCGATCAGCACCACGGTCTGCGTGCTGCCGTCCAGTGCCGCAACCGTTGCGCCGACGTTGGTTCCCTTGGAGTCGTCATAGAAGGCGACGCCGTCAAACTCGGCGACTTTCGTGACGCGGTGCGGCAGACCCCGAAAATTGCGCAAGGCGTGGACGATGGCTGCATCGTCCACGCCGATGGCGTGGCACAGCGCGCCTGCCGCGAGCGCATTGGCGGCGTTATGCATGCCGCTGACCGGCAAATCCGCCTGCGCCAGCAACACCACTCCGCCGTGCGACAGGTACGGCGCACCGACGCGTGATGCCATGCCCCAATCCTTGTCGCCGGCGGGCGCGGCCAGAGCGAAGCGGTGCACGGCCCTTCCCGGCAACGCCATGGCCCGGCTATACGCGTCGTCATCATTCAGCACCTGAGTGCCGCTGCCATGAAACACGCGCGCTTTCGCCGCCACGTAGTCTTCGAATCGGTCGTACCTGTCCATGTGATCCTCGGACAGATTCAGCATGGTTGCCGCGTCCGCATTCAGGCTGATCGTGCTTTCGAGCTGAAAACTCGACAACTCAAGCACGAACGCGTCGGGCATTGCGGCGCCATCTTCGATTTCCGCCAGGGTATCGAGCACCGGTTTGCCGATATTTCCCGCGACCACGGTGGCGAAGCCGCCAGCCTGGCAGATATCGCCGGCCATGCATGTGACGGTACTTTTGCCGTTGGTGCCGGTTATCGCCAATATCTTCGGGGTATGCTTTGCGACTCCTGAGGACTTCAGTGCAGGCAGCGCCTGCGCAAACAACTCGATATCGCCGGCGACCGGCACCCCATGCCGTATGGCCGCGGCCACCGGCAGCGTGCGGCGGTCTATGCCCGGACTGATCGCAATCATGTCGGCTGCGCGCAAACTATGTTCGCGAAACTCGCCAGTTTCAATAGCGACAGCGGGCCACTCGCGACTGAGACTGGCGGCGTGGGGCGGATCCGCGCGCGTATCCGCGACCGACACAATCGCACCGCGCCGCTTGAGCCAGCGCGTCATCGACATCCCAGTATCACCGAGTCCAAGCACGATTACTTTCCGCCCCTTCAATTCCCGCATAATGTTTCAGAACCAGACACGAATCGGGATACACAAGGCGTAGTCACTGCAAACCTCGTTCATCTCTCCTCACACCCCTGACCCCTCACTCCTTACCGCAATTTGAGAGTTGACAACCCGATCAGCACCAGCATCATGGTGATGATCCAGAATCTCACCACGACCTGGTTCTCTTTCCAGCCCTTCAACTCGTAATGGTGGTGCAGCGGCGCCATGCGGAATATTCGTTTGCCCGTCAGCTTGAATGACGCGACCTGCAGTACCACCGACAGGGTTTCCACCACGAATACGCCGCCCATGATGAACAGCACGATCTCCTGGCGCACAATCACCGCTATCGTGCCCAGGGCCGCGCCCAGCGCAAGCGCACCGACGTCACCCATGAATACTTCGGCCGGATAGGCGTTGAACCACAGAAAAGCCAGACCCGCCCCGGCAAGCGCGCCGCAAAATACGGCCAGTTCACCGGCGCCGGGAATGTAGGGAAACCCGAGATATCGCGCGAATACAACATTGCCCGCAACGTACGCAAAAATGCCCAGCGCACCGCTGATCATGACCGTAGGCATGATTGCAAGTCCATCCAGGCCGTCGGTGAGATTCACCGCATTGCTGGTACCGACGATCACGCAGTACGTAACCGCCATGAACCCGATGACACCGAGCGGATAGGCGACGTTCTTGAAAAACGGCACGATGAACTCCGTCTGCGCCGGGAGGTTGGTGCTGAACGCGATCACATAGGCGGCAATCACGCCGATCAGAGACTGGTAGAAGAACTTCGCCCTGGCCGAAAGCCCCTTGGGATTGCGATAGACCACCTTGCGGTAATCGTCGATCCAGCCCACCGCGCCAAAACACAGAGTCACGGCCAGCACCACCCAGACAAAACGGTTTTCGAGGTCCGCCCACAGCAGTGTCGTGACGCAAACCGCAACCAGTATCAGTGCTCCGCCCATGGTCGGCGTGCCGGCCTTGAGCAGATGCGACTGCGGACCATCATCGCGTACCGACTGGCCGATCTTGTACGAGGTAAGTCTGCGTATCATGGTCGGACCGATTGCAAACGTGATTAACAACGCCGTGAGGCACGCGAGTACGGCGCGCAAAGTGATATAGCCGAACACATTGAATGCACGGATATCCTTGGCCAGCCACTGTGCGAGTTCTAGGAACATTGGAAAAATTCCTTTTCCAAAGTTCCGAAGAGCGAGCACTCGTTAACCCCGAGTTCTAGCAGCATGCTTGACCTCCGCTCGGCAATACGGCGCGGAATGCACGGCGTTGAAATCCACGGTCGAAAAGCATCAGTGGCCACCGCCCCCGTCTCCGATCAGCGCCGCAACGATGCGCTCCATACGCATGAAACGCGAGCCTTTAACCAGCAGCGTGGCCCCTGCGCCGGCGGCGGCGCGAACTAATGTCGACAATTCATCCACGGATGCAGCGTGAGTACCAGCGTCACCAAAAGCGCCTACCGAGGCGCGTGTTGCACTGCCGATGGCCAGTAGCGTCGATATATTCCGGGTGCGCGCGTACTCGCCGATCTCGCGGTGAAATGCCGCTTCGTGCTCGCCCACTTCGCCCATGTCACCGAGCACCAGCACGGTAGGCGCAGGACATACCGCCAGTACATCGATGGCTGCACGAACCGAGTCCGGATTCGCGTTGTATGTGTCGTCGATTACCGTCGCCCCGCTCAACGCGCGCTTGATTTGCAGTCGTCCGGTATACGGCCGAAATGCAGAGAGCCCGGCGCCTATCGCATATAGACTGATGCCTGCTGCGTGCGCGCACGCAGCGGCGGCCAGCGCGTTCCGCACATTGTGCAGTCCGGGAATTTCCAGCGTGGCCTTTACCTCTTCCGTGTGCGTCCTCAGCCGGATTTCGCTCGACAACCCCTTTAATGCATATCCGCCTGTCAGCGCCACGTCGCCGGTCAATCCGAAATCTATGATGCTGTGGCCGGCGGCTGCATGTCGAAACACGGGCGCGTACGCGTCATCCGCGTTGACCACCGCAACGCCGTTCTCGGGCAATGCTGCGTACACGGCCGCGTTTTCGGCTGCAACTTCGTCGACCGATCCCATGAACTCCATATGCTCGCGCTGAGCATTCGTCACCACTGCGATCGTCGGACGGGTAATGTCGGCAAGCGCGGAAATTTCACCTTTATGGTTCATGCCGATTTCTATTGCACAATAGCGATGAGACGCGCGCAGGCGCAAAAGGGTTAGCGGCAGACCGATGTCATTGTTGAAATTACCTGCCGTCGCCAACACCCCGTCCTCGCCTGCATGGCTGCGCAAAATGGCGGCCAGCATTTCCTTGGTGGTGGTCTTGCCGTTGGATCCGGCGATGGCAATCAAAGCCGGCGAGTACCGTTGGCGCCAGCACCTGGCAAGCACGCCCAGCGCACGGCGCGTATTGTCGGCCACGATCTGCGGCAGATTCGTCTGGGCCAGGACATTCTCGACTAACGCTGCCACTGCGCCGGCGCCGGCGGCCTGCGCAACAAATTCGTGTCCGTCAAAACGCTCGCCCCGTAAAGCGACAAACAGATCCCCGCGCTTGATGGTTCGGGTATCGGTGCACACCCCGGTAAACTCGACATCCGCGCCGGTGTACCGGGAATCAAGCGCCCGTGCCGCTTCCGAAACGCGCATCATGCCGGCCACCGCTTGAGCGCGTCACGGGCGACATCCATATCGCTGAATGGATGTCGTATCCCTTTGATTTCCTGATAGCATTCATGCCCCTTCCCCGCGATCAGCACGACGTCGCCACGCTGCGCGCCACGGATCGCGCGCTGGATGGCACAGGCGCGGTTCAGATCTATTTCGCTGTCACATTCCATGCCGCCGAGAACGTCATCGGCTATCGTCAACGCATCCTCGTTACGCGGATTGTCGTTGGTAAGAATCACGCGATCCGCAAGGCGCGCGGCGATGGCGCCCATCAACGGACGCTTGCCGCGATCGCGCTCGCCCCCGCAACCGAATACGCACGCGAGGCGCGGATTTCTGGCCGCACTCTGCATATCAGGGGTTGTGAATGTCTCGCGCAGCGTACCCAGAACTTGGTACAGCGCGTCGGGTGTGTGCGCATAGTCGACGACGACCAAGGGCCGTGTGCCGCCACCCATGGTCTGCATCCGACCTGGAACCGGCACCACGTGACTGACTGCAGCGACTGCCTTACGCAGGCTCACGCCGCTGACCAACAGTACCGCGAGCGTACCCAGCAGATTTAACGCATTGAACCGCCCCAACATTCGGCTTGCGATATGCGCGCGACCCCACGGCGTCGCAATGTCAAACCGCAGACCGCGGGTATCGGCCGCCAGATTGCTGCCCGTCACATGCGACGCGCGTCTGCCGGAAATGCGGTTAAAGCCAAACTCGACGACCTTCAGTCCGCGTCGTTTAACCGTTTTGGCAAGCTCCGCGCCATAGTTGTCGTCAACATTGATAATGGCGTGCTTGAGCGACTCGCATTCGAATAGCCTGGCCTTGGCGCGCCGGTAGCGCGGCATGGTGCGGTGATAATCGAGATGATCGCGGGTCAAATTGGTAAACATCGCAACGTCGAACTGCACGCCGGCGTGACGATCCTGCTCGAGTCCTATGGACGACACTTCCATGCTTACCGCGCGCGCCTTGCGCCGCAGATATTCGGCAAGTTGCGCATGCAGCCACACCGCATCGGGCGTGGTGTTGACGAGCGGTCTCAATCTGCCACGCATCCCGTGGCCCAACGTCCCGATGACCGCGCTGCGCATGCCACTTTCGTCAAGAGCGCGCGCGATCCACTGACTGCAAGTGGTCTTGCCGTTCGTGCCGGTCACACCCACCATCCACAACCGTGCCGACGGATCCGCATGGACGTGGCTTGCGATCAGCCCCGCATTCGCACGCAAGTTCGATACGCCCAGATTGGGCACGCGCCACGCGGACTGCCATTTGAAACCACGTTTTTCCCACAGCACCGCGCGCGCGCCGTTGGCGATGGCCTGCGGAATGTAGCGGCGGCCATCCTGCGTTTCGCCGGGGTATGCAATAAAGGTGTCGCCACGCCTGATGGTCCGGCTATCGGTTGCAAGGCGTTTCGCGCCCAGTCCATCGATAGCCCGCCAGTCGAGCCCCGCCGCGGCCACGCCGTAACCCAACGTCGCCGATCCCGAGTTCATACTTCCTCCCGGATTTCAGGTGCGTCGGGCGGCGGCAAAACGACATTGTTGAGCGGCGCATCGGGTTTTGTTCCCAGCAAACGCAACGCGCCCGCCATGACGCTGCTGAACACCGGTGCCGCGATCGCGCCGCCGTAGTACTGGCCCGCGCCCGGCTCGTCTATCATGACCGCAACAATCAACTGCGGTGCGGACGCAGGCGCAAACCCGACGAAGGAGGACACGTATTTGTTGGCAGCATAAGTTGCGCCATCCAGTTTGTGCGCGGTACCGGTCTTGCCCGCTACACGGTAACCGGCAACCTGGGCGCGCGGCGCGGTGCCGCCCGGCCTGACCACCATTTCCAGCATGTTGCGCAGCTGCAGTGCCGTTTCCGCGGAAATCACCTGCGCGCCTTCAGGGGGCGCATCCGTCTTGATCAGAGTGACCGGTCGGATTTCACCGTTGCCGGTAAACAACATATAGGCGCGTGCAAGCTGCAGCAGACTGAGGGAAATACCATGACCGTAAGCCATGGTTGCCTGCTCGATCGGACGCCAGGTCTTGTATGCGCGCAGTTTGCCCGCGCTTTCCCCGGGAAACTCCGACCTCGGCTGCGCACCGAATCCGACCGCGTTGAACATGTTCCACAGTTTCTGCGATGGCAATGCGAGTGCCATCTTGGCTGCGCCTACATTGGATGATTTCTGGATGACCTGCGCCACCGTGAGCGCACCTTCCGAATGTGCATCGTGTATCGTGCGCCCGCCTATCGTCATTGATCCGGGCGCCGTCTGTATCACGGTATCCGGCGTGTAGAGTCCGGACTCGATGGCCGCGGCCGCGGTAAACGGTTTGAGGGTGGAACCGGGCTCAAAAAGATCCGTCACCGCGCGGTTGCGCATGCGCGCGGGTTCGGGTTTCTCGCGATTGTTGGGGTTATAAGAAGGCAGATTGGCCATCGCCAGGACTTCACCTGTTCTGGCGTCCAGCACCACGATGCCGCCGGCTTTCGCGCGGTTTGCAACGACTGCGTTCTTCAGCTCGCGATAGGCGAGGTACTGTATCCTGGTGTCTATCGACAGCACGAGATCGCGACCCTGTTGCGGCGTTCGTATGCTCTTTACGTCCTCGACGATGTGTCCGCGGCGATCAATGATCACACGCCGGCTGCCCGGTTTTCCGGCGAGATGTTCATCAAACGCGAGCTCGAGTGCTTCCTGCCCTTTATGATCGATATTCGTCACGCCGATCAAATGCGCGGTGTACTCACTGCCCGGGTAATAACGCCGATATTCGCGCCTCAAAAACACACCTGGAATATCGAGACTGATCACGCGCGCCGCCTGTTCCGGGGGAAGGTGGCGTTTTAGATAGGCGAATTTGCCATCGGCTTCGGCGATCCGTCTGCTGAGTTCGCGGCTGTCCAGTTCCAGCAACGTCGCCAGGCGTTGCGTTTGTTCCGGCGTGATTTCCACTTCGGACGGCGTCACCGACACCGACTCGACGGGCGTCGAAATCGCGAGCGGCTCGCGATTGCGGTCCATGATCATGCCGCGTGTCGCGGACAATTCGACTACCCGGCTGTAGCGTGACTCGCCTTTCTGCTGCAGAAAGGTCTTGTTCAGTCCCTGCAGATAGAACGCGCGTCCAAGCAGCACCACGAAAGCGCCCAGCAGAATGATCAACAGCGCACGCGAACGCCAGGCAGGCAGCCGTATGACGATGGCCGGGGAAACGGCATTCATCTGGCGGGGTCCGGCATGACCATCTGCACACGCGACGCCGGCGGTACACGCATCATCAGTTGGCCAGTCGCGATTTTCTCTATTCGGGCATGCATGGCCCAGGTGCTTTGCTCAAGCTGCAGCTGTCCCCACTCGATTTCGATCTGCCGGGCTATTTCACGTTGCTTCTGCAGCTCAACAAAGAGCTTGCGTGCCTTGTGTTGCGATGTCACCACTGCAAGCGCGCACAGCACCAGCGCGCCGAGCAGGATCAGATTGAGGCGCGTAATCAAAACTCGTTCCCGCCCAAGCGCTCGGCAACGCGCATTCTTGCGCTGCGCGCGCGTGGATTGACTTCGACCTCCCGTGGAACCGGACGCCGCAACTTACCGATCAGACCGAGCTTGGGCTGCGGTAGCTCGACCGCGCGCAGCGGCAGACGTTTCGGCAACTGGGCGGGCTGCGAGTGCTCACGCAGGAAGCGTTTGACGATGCGGTCCTCAAGCGAGTGGAAACTGATGGCCACCAGGCGGCCTCGCGGCGCCAGCGCGTCCACGCATTGCGGTAACACGCGGGTCAACTCCTCGAGCTCCTGATTGACATGAATCCGTAGAGCCTGAAAAGTGCGCGTCGCCGGGTTCTGCCCGTGCTCATGCGTGTGGACGACCTGGGCCACGATCCCGGCAAGCTGCCGTGTGGTAGCGACAGGCCCCCGCGATCTTGCCGCAACAAGCGCTGCTGCAATCTGTTTAGCAAACCGTTCTTCGCCATAATTGCGGATTACCTCTCTGAGTTCACCTTCGTCGGCCTGCGCCAGCCACTGCGCGGCAGTTGGACCGCGGCTGGTGTCCATGCGCATGTCCAGGGGCGCGTCATTGCGAAAGCTGAAGCCGCGCGTGGCGTCATCGAGCTGCGGCGACGAGACGCCAAGATCGAGCAATATGCCGTCGACCTGCGCGGTGCCGCGGTCGCGCAACACATCCTGCAGCAGGCTGAACCGGCTGTGCGCAAGTTGCAGTCGTTCGTCATCAATCCCTCCACGCGCCACTATCGCAGCCGGGTCGCGATCCAGCGCTATGACGCGCCCGTTAACTCCCAGGCGCCTCAATATTTCCCGGCTGTGGCCGCCGCGGCCAAATGTGCAGTCGACATAAACACCATCCACACGCACATTCAAACTATCAATTGCTGCTTCCAACAGTACAGGCGCATGTGAGCCCGGGCTCACAACGAGAATCCCTCCAGTTCGGGCGGCAGATCACCGTCACCGAATCCGCTGCCACGCTCCAGCGCCTGCTCCCATTTTTCCTTGTCCCATAATTCGAACTTGTTGCCCTGCCCAACCAGCACGACGTTCTTACCCAACGTGGCAAACTCACGCAGCGCGAGCGATATCAGCAGACGTCCCGCCGCATCCATGTCGATGTCTTCCGCATAACCGATCAATCGACGTTGCAAATCGCGTATGCGGGGATTCAGGCTGGACAGTGCCATCAGCTTCTGCTGGATCGGCTCCCAGTCGGGAAGCGGATAAATCAGCAAGCACTTGTCGAAGTCGGCGGTGATCACCAGGCGTCCGGCGCAGCGCACCTGCAACGCATCGCGGTAACGCGATGGCACCGCAAGCCTGCCTTTGCTGTCCAAATTCAGTTGTACGACGCCACGGAACACGAATTCCCCCCGAAAAACGCGAAATTAGCTTTTTCCCACTTTTTACCACTTACCCCCACTATATGAAAAACGCGGGGCACGGTCAAGCGTAAAAATGTGAATTTCTGTTTTCAGGACAATGACTTATGCTGCCCACTTGATGTTATAGGCAGAGCCAGTTATCCACAATTCTTTTAAAAACAATATAATATAGAGGATATTACATGTAACACATTAGGTTTTTCATTGTATTTCAAGGGGTTAGCGCATCGCCTCTGGTTGCGAAAAAGCAACACAACGGACTGGAATAGTCCGTAGGGCATTGAACGGCGTTCAATTGCGCCGCTTCCACACCGTAGTGTGAGGATTTGCTTAACTAATTCTGGGTAAGGTGTGCGCACGTATCGCGGAAATAACGCGCATACAAAACCGGACTTGCCGCGTCAAAAGGAGCTTGTGGCCCGGCACGGAACCTAACTGAGTTGTTCAGTATGCAGTATCTGGGGCCGCCCTACGTCTGGGGATTCAACCTGTTGATGGACAACATTTCCATCATATCGCCTAACATGACCGGCGTAGCGACTACGCCGGACCGCTACACTGCCTCGGCGACAGCCCTGCCGAGTTCCGCGGTTTTTGCCGTTCCGCCCAAATCAGGAGTACGTGGGCCATGCAGAAGGACGGTTTCTATGGCTGCGATCACCGCCTGCGCGGCACCGGTTAGACCCAGATGGTCGAGCATCATCGCGCCGGACCATATCTGACCGACAGGATTGGCGATGCGTTTGCCGTAGATATCGGGGGCGGATCCGTGCACGGGTTCAAACAGCGATGGAAATTCGCGTTCGGGATTGATGTTGGCCGACGGTGCGATACCTATCGTGCCCGTGCACGCCGGGCCGAGATCGGAGAGTATGTCGCCAAACAGATTCGACCCGACGACGACATCAAACCAATCGGGATGCAACACGAAATGCGCCGACAGGATGTCGACGTGATACTGGTCGCTCCTGATATCGGGATAGCGCGCCGCCATCTCCCTGAAGCGCTCGTCCCAGTACGGCATGGTGATGGATATGCCGTTGGATTTTGTCGCTGACGTCACATGTTTTTTCGTGCCCTTGCGCGCGAGCTCAAACGCATAACGAAGAATGCGATCGACGCCGCGCCGCGTAAACGTCGACTGCTGCACGGCCATTTCATGCTCCGTACCGTCGAAGATGCGCCCGCCGATCGACGAATACTCCCCCTCGCTGTTCTCGCGCACCACCCAGAAATCGATGTCCCCTGCCTTGCGGTCCACAAGCGGACACTTCACGCCTGGCATCAATCGCACCGGCCGCAGATTCACGTACTGCTGAAAGTTTCGCCGGAAAGGAATCAACAAACCCCACAGCGATATGTGATCGGGCACCGATGCCGGCCAGCCGACCGCGCCAAAAAATATCGCGTCGTGGCTGCGCACCTGATCGAGTCCATCGAGCGGCATCATGCGACCGTGCTTTGCATAGTAATCGCAACCCCAGTCACACTCATCGAACTGGAGTTCGAAACCAAATTTGCACGCGGCCGCCTCCAGCACTCGCACGCCTTCAGGCCCGACTTCCTTACCTATGCCGTCGCCGGGTATGTAAGCAATTTTGTATTTTTTCACTGGTGATCCTCAGTGCGGTTTGATGTATCCCGGTAACGCATGTTCCATGCCTGCGCCCTCACTCCCGGACCCGGCCCCTTGCTTCATTGCACGCTCGACCCGGAGAAGAGCCGAGCTTAGCGCGTGCTGTTGCGCGCCATTCCGGTGAGTGGGAGTCGACCGATAAGCCGGGTTCTGTCGAATGCTTGCGCATTCGTGACAGTCATTCCTCTCGACGCACGGTTACCCGCACGCTCTAGCCACCTACCCGCAAGCTCGGTGGGTCACGTCAACGCTTGCCTATTTGGTGTTGCTCCGGGTGCAGGTTGCCGCGTTTCACCCCGCCTGATGCTACAGCGGACTCGTCTCTGTGGCCCTATTGCTCGCCTCGCGGCGGACGGTCGTTAGCCGCCACCCTACCCTGTGGAGCCCGGACTTTCCTCTATTCGCGCCACAAGGGCGCCAACAGCGACTGTCTGGCCAACTCCCAGGTTGATTCTAGCACCGCCTACATTGGGGCTGCTGTAAACCTAAAAAGCTTAACCGCCCAACGTGGAGGACGCGGAGGTGCGCAGAGGTCAACGGTTGGAATAAACCGAATCAAGGATTTTCCCCTGCGCACCTCTGCGTCCTCTGCGTTGGGAGTTTGACTTGATCCGGTGGTCGAAACAATAAAGGGACGCTTCCCTGCGCACAACGACACGATGAGACTCCGAGCGCAATGCCGCACGCGCTACAGCAAGCGCCAGCCGACGGTGCCGCCGGCGCGGAACGGCACCAATGTTTCCTCATGGAACGGCACCTCTTTGGGCACATCCCAGGTTTCCTTGACGAGCGTAATCGTGTCCTGATTACGCGGCAGTCCGTAGAAGGCCGGGCCGTGGAGGCTGGCGAAGCCCTCCAACTTGTCGAGTGCATCGCGCGAGCCGAAGATCTCCGCATAGAGTTCAATGCCGGCATGCGAAGTGTAGACACCGGCGCAACCGCATGCGGCCTCCTTGGCGCCGCGCGCGTGCGGTGCGCTGTCGGTGCCCAGGAAAAACTTGGGATTTCCGCTCAATGCGGCCTGTATCAGCGCCTGGCGGTCCTCCTCGCGTTTCAGTATGGGCATGCAGTAGTGATGCGGCCTCATACCCCCGATAAACATCGCGTTGCGATTGAGCAACAGATGGTGTGCGGTGATAGTCGCGGCCACGCGCGCCGGTGTCGCCATGACAAAACGCACGGCATCCCTGGTGGTAATGTGCTCGAACACGACACGCAGCCGGGGGAATTTCTGCAGCACGGGGAGCAGCATGCGGTCGATGAAAATTTTCTCGCGGTCAAAAATGTCGACCTCGGGAAACGTCACTTCTCCATGCACCAGCAGAGGCAAGCCGCATTCCTCCATCGCGGCCAACGCGGTTTCGCATTTGACAAGCGCGGTCACACCGGAATCTGAATTGGTGGTCGCCCCGGCAGGGTAATACTTAACAGCATGTATCATCCCACTCTGCCGGGCACGCCGAATTTCGTCCGCTGTCGTATTGTCCGTGAGATACAAAGTCATCAACGGCTGAAATGCAAGCCCGGGCGGAAGCGCGGATACGATGCGTTCACGATAGGCGAGCGCCGCCTCCGTCGTGGTCACCGGCCGCGACAAATTGGGCATCACCATTGCGCGTGCAAATCGCTTTGCGGTATCCGGCAACACCGCACGCATATGCTCGCCATCGCGCAGGTGCAGATGCCAGTCGTCGGGACGTATCATGGTAATTCGATGCATGTTCTTTCCTTTGCTCGCTTGTCAAGGGTGAACGGTGAGGCGTAAACGGTAAACGGTAAGCGGTTAGCTGTCAAAGGAAGTCTGCAACAACGGCAGCAGGGCAAGATGCTGATTTCCATCACGCAACGCAGTTGCTACTTACCGCCTACCGTTCACGACTAACCGCTTACGCCTGCCCACTCTCCACCTTCTTAATCTCCAACGCCATCCGGTACAACTCGTTGCGCTTCCCGCCGCTCATTTCCGCCGCAAGTTTGACCGCCTGCTTTAACGGTAATTCGCGCAGCAGGATTTCGAGTGTGCGTCGGGGCATGTCCATGTCCATCGCTGGTGCACCGGCGCCGTCCACCACCAGAACAAATTCCCCCTTGGTGCGATTGGCATCCGCGGCAAACCATGCCGCGACGTCACCCAACGCGCAAACATGCACGGTTTCGAACAGTTTGGTCAGTTCTCGCGCCACGCTTATTGTCCGCTCGGCTCCGTAGGCCCCCACCATGTCTTCCACCGTTTCCACCACGCGATGCGGCGCCTCATAGAAAACAACCGGATACTGCAGGTTACTGAGGACTGCGAGTTCGCGCCGCCGCGCCGTCTGCTGCTGCGGCAGAAAACCATGGAACAAAAAATGCCGTGCCGTGTTACCGCTGACCGACAAAGCACTAATCGCCGCATTGGCGCCCGGTATCGGCACCACGGGATAGCCGGCCTCACGCACCAACGCGACGGCGATCGCGCCCGGATCTGAAATACCCGGCGTGCCGGCGTCACTCACCAGGGCAACAGACTTTCCGTTGGCCAGAAGATCGATCAATCGCTGCGCAACATGGCGCTCGTTGTGCTCGTGCATCGCCATTAATTTCGTAGCAATACCATAGTGCCCGAGCAACCTTACCGTGACCCGCGTGTCTTCCGCGGCAATCACGTCCACCCGCTTCAATACGTCGAGCGCGCGCAAGGTAATGTCGGCGAGATTTCCTATCGGCGTGGCGACTACATATAATGATGGCTGCCCCACTCCCGTCTGCTTGATATGATGCACTGGTACATCCATAGTCTGGTTACCGCTCTGGTTTTGTTTCCGGCGCTACTATACGGTGCACTGACCGTGTTTGCCACCGAAGTTGCGCACGCCGCCGCGGCAGCGACACGCGAACCCCATATAGCCCTGCTGCTGCCGCTCAATTCCTCATCGTTAGGGCCGCACGCCGATGCCGTGAGGCAGGGGTTTGTTGCCGCCGCCAGGGTCGCCGGCAAGGACGCGCCTGCCATACGCGTTTATCCGGTAAACGAAGACACCATCAATCTGCTGACGATGTACGAACGCGCGGTCGAATCCGGCGCGCTAATCGTGATAGGACCGCTGACGCGCAATGGTGTCGCTACGCTGGCCGCGAGCAATGTGATCACGGTTCCTACCCTCGCCCTCAACGCGCTGGAATCGCACGCCCAGCAGCCGTCCCGCATGTATCTGTTCGGCCTGAGCATCGAGTTCGAAGCGCGGCAGATCGCCCAGATTGCGTTCAAGGATGGACGGCGCAAGGCGTATGTAGTCAACGATGACTCGCCCCTCAGCAAGCGCATGCGCCAGGCGTTCCTGGAAGAGTTTGCGCGACTGGGCGGCATGACGATAGGCGAATTCAGTTATGGCACGGACCAGTCCAGCCTGTCCAGAATTCGCGATGCGGCCGCGCTAGGCGTGGCCGACATGAGCTTTCTTGCGCTCGACGCGGTCCATGCCGGGACGGTACGGCCTTACCTCGGAAAATCGCTTTCCATGTATGCAACCTCCCAGGTCAACAACGGTAAAGTTCCCGCAAAAGGGTCCGAACTCAATGGCGTGAAGTTCGTCGATATGCCGTGGATGTTGCTGGCCGATCACCCGGCGGTGATGGTCTATCCGCGTCCGCAATTCGGCGATGCCGTGGATTTCGACCGCCTGTATGCCATGGGTATCGATGCATTTCGCATCGGCCTTGAGTTGCTGCGACCGAACTCCGATCCGGTGCTCGACGGGGTAACCGGCCGGCTCCGCCTCACGCGTGACCAGCAATTCGTGCGCGAACTGACATCCGCGCAGTTCGTCGACGGCAAAGTAATCGTGTCCGGCACCGCGCCGAGATGAGCGAACGCGGCCGCGATGCCGAAGACCGGGCTGCGACGTTCCTGCAACAGCAAGGCTTGATACTGATAGAACGCAATTACCGGTGCCGGCTCGGTGAAATAGATCTCATCGCGCGAGACGGAAATACGCTGGTTTTCGTGGAAGTGCGCATGCGTTCGGGAACGAGCTTTGGCGGCGCCGCCGCTAGCATCACCGCCGCCAAACGCCGCAAACTCACGCTCGCGGCGCGGCACTATCTGGCAGGGACAAGAAAAATGCCGCCGTGCAGGTTTGACGCGCTGCTCATCACTGGCGCTGCCCATACGATGGAATGGATCAAGAACGCATTTGACGAGCAGTAGTGCGGGCGGACACAAGAACAGTCCGGTCTAGGCGGAAACTACCGGAAGACTCACTGAGTCCGCTGCTGTTATGCGATAATTTCGCGGGCTAATGGAAAAACAATGGATCTGATCAATCGTATTTGCGAGAACTTTTCGGAGAGCGCGCATCTCAAACTGCAATGCATGGACGCGTTGGCGGGACCGCTTGCGGCCGGAGCCGAACGCATGGTGCAGTGCCTGAGACAGGATGGGAAGATATTGGCGTGCGGCAATGGGGGTTCCGCCGCGGACTCCCAGCATTTCGCTGCGGAACTGCTGAATCGATTCGAAATGGAGAGGCCGGGACTGGCGGCGATGGCGCTGACCACCGACTCGTCGACGTTGACCTCGATTGCCAACGATTACGACTATGAGCAGGTATTCTCGAAACAGGTGCGTGCGCTGGGACACAGAAATGACCTGCTGCTGGCGATATCAACCAGTGGAAATTCCAAGAACGTACTGGCCGCCGTGCGGGCCGCGCATGAGAACGGCATGGGTGTCGTGGCGCTGACGGGGCGCAACGGGGGGGGAATGTCCGAATCACTGAAATCCACGGATATCCATATTTGCGTGCCGGCCGAAAACACGGCGCGTATACAAGAAGTACATTTGCTTGCGCTGCATTGCCTTTGCGATGCAATTGATTGTTTACTTCTGGGTGTGGAATGACTATGCAAAATCTGCGTCTTTACGCGCTGTTTATCGCGATGATTCCGGTTCTTTTTGGCTGTGCCGCCGTGGTCGTGGGCGGAGCGGGAACGGCACTACTGATGGGTGAAGACCGGCGTACCGTGGGCACAGTAACCGAAGATCAGGGCATAGAACTCAAGGCGTCCGCCCGCGTCAACGAAAAATTCAAGGACGCGCACATCAACTACACCAGCTTCAACCGCATGGTGCTGGTGACTGGCGAGTCACCCGATGCGGCGACCAGGAATGAAATCGAGAAAATAGTGCGTTCCGTCGAAAACGTGCGCGGAATTTACAACGAGATTGCGATCGCGGGAAACAGCGCCTTGTCGTCGCGCGCCAACGACTCTTTCATCACCAGCAAGGTTAAAGCACGGTTCGTCGATCAGCAAAAGTTCAACGCGGTCCACGTCAAGGTCGTGACCGAAGCCAACGTCGTTTTTCTGCTCGGCATGGTAAAACGCAAGGAAGCGGACGACGCGGTCGAAATCGCGCGCACCACGAGCGACGTGCAGAAGGTTGTAAAGCTTTTTGAATATCTGGACTAGAACCCATCTAAAAATTGCCCGCGCGCAGCCAGGACGGCGCCCGCGAGGCCACGACCAGACATTACACTGAGTAAGGCGAGGAGCAACGTAGCGGGCAACGAAGTAATGGCAAGTTCGGGTATTTTTGAGATGGGTTCTAGTCCGCCTTCACGTTGGCGGACTTGACTACTTTCGACCACTTGGCGATTTCGGTCTTGAGATAGCCGCCAAACTGCGCGGGATCCTGCAGTGCCGGTTCCGAACCCTGGCTCAGTATGAAATTCCTCATGTCCGCGGCGTTGCATATGCGGGCGATCTCGGCGTGCAGACGACTTACGATGGGCACCGGGGTCCCGGCCGGCGCGAGTATGCCGAGCCACGATGCAACATCAAATCCCGGCAACCCCGACTCGCTCGCCGTGGATACATCCGGCAGCAAAGGCGAACGGACCAGCGTCGTAACGGCAATCGCGCGCAGCTTGCCGACCTTGAGAAACGGCACCACCGACGTGATGCCGGTGAAATAAAGCTGCACCTGCCCACCAAGCAAATCAGTTACCGCGGGAGCGCCCGCCTTGTAAGGCACGTGCACCAGATCGATGTTCGCGGCAAGTTTGAACAGTTCGCCTGCCAGGTGCGGCAGGCTGCCATTGCCGGAGGACGCAAAATTCAACTGGCCAGGGCGTGCGCGCGCAAGCGCGATCAACTGCTTGACGCTAGCCGCGGATACCGCCGGATTCACTATCATTGCGTAGGGAATCAGGGCGAATCGTGCGACCGGCGCGAAGTCTCGGACCGGATCAAAGCCGACTTTCTCATACACACTGGGAGCTATCGCCAGCGCACCGGTGTAACCCAGCAGCAAGGTGTAGCCGTCGGCGGCGGACTTGGCGGCAAGTTCCGACCCTATGCCGCCACCCGTGCCCGGCCGATTGTCAACCACGATTTGTTGACCCAGCGTGGCCGCCAGACGTTGCGTCAGCGCCCGTCCCAATATGTCGTTGCTGCTTGAACCTGCCGCTATCGGAAAAATTACCCTGACCGGTTTGGTCGGATAGGTCTGCGCGCATGCGCTGTGCGCGGGTAGGACCATCGCCGCACAGATCGCAGTCAAACCCACAAGCAAATGCGTTACACGCACTATGCCTCCGAAAGAAGAATCGCAACGGTTGTCAGTTTATCCTATTGCACCGCTCTCCTCGCCTATCCAGGTATCGGGTAACTGGCCATCGTTCTTCAAGGGCGAGCCCGCACTTTCGCGCCACCCGCCATCGCGCTACACTCGCACCGTGCATCCTGTCCCTGTTTACGAATCCAAAATCCATGAACCGGCGCAACTTGGCGCCGTCATCGCCCGGTTGCCGCGGCCGCTAGTGTTTACCAATGGCGTGTTTGACATATTGCATCGCGGCCACGCGAGCTACCTCGCGCAGGCACGTGCACTGGGCGCCAGCCTGCTGGTCGCGGTTAACAGCGACGATTCCGTAAGACGGCTGGGCAAGGGTCCGGATCGCCCCATCAATATCCTCGCCGACCGTGTGGCACTGCTCGCGGCCCTGGAATCCGTCAGCGCCGTAACGTGGTTTGACGACGATACACCGCTTGCATTGATCAAGCTCGCAAAACCCGACGTCCTGGTAAAAGGCGGCGATTGGGCGCCGGAGAACATGGCGGGCGCGGCGGAGGTCAAAAGCTGGAGCGGCGCGGTGGTGTCGATTCCGTTCATCCATGAACGATCGACCAGCAGCACGCTCGCGAAAATCCGCGCGGGCTAGTTAGTGCCTGACCGAAAACGTTAATTCTAGCCTTTGGTGCGCCGTAGCAGCGCGGATTTTGTGACTAGAATGGGGACGAAGATTTGCGTGGAATGGTTGTTTTTTGTGGATTGGTGTGGGAAAGAAGGTGATTTCCCGGAAATCTTCGT
>CANJQI010000041.1 GCA_947476215.1 Betaproteobacteria bacterium | reverse complement strand
TACGCTGTTGATCGCACCGGCATCGCTGGTCAGCAGCCAGGCCATGTACAAGGACCTGCCGTTCGACCTGGCACGGGACTTCGACGCGATTGCATTTCTGGCGACCTCGCCGATGATACTGCTCGTCAATCCAAATGTGCCTGCGAAATCGCCCAAGGAACTGATCGCGCTCGCCAAGTCCAAGCCCGGACAACTCAACTACGGCTCCAGTGGCGTCGGTGGATCCGGCCACCTGTCCGTGGAACTGTTCAGGCGCATGGCGGGAATTGAATTGGTGCACGTCCCTTACAAAGGCAATGCCACGGCATTCGCGGATCTCCTCGGCGGCCACCTGTCCATCATGTTCACCGGCATCGTGTCGTCGCTTTCATTGGTCAAGGCCGGCCAATTGCGCGCTCTGGGTGTAGGCAGCGCCAAGCGCAGCCAGATTTATCCCGACCTACCCACGATCTCGGAATCGGGGCTTACTGGATACGAATCCACAACCTGGTTCGCGATGCTGGCGCCCAGCCGGACCCCGCGTAACGTCATCACCCAGTTGCACGGCGTCGCGACGAAGATAGGACAGGGAAAAGCCATGCGCGAACGATTGCTGAGCGAAGGCGCCGAGCCGCAATCGACGACCCCTGAGCAACTGCAGGCGTTCATCAGGACCGAAATTGCCAAATGGAAAAAAGTAGTGACTGCCGCAGGCATCAAGGAGTGACTGTTCTGCATTGCGACTTGAAACGGAGGTGACCCATGCCACGAATAGCTGCATATGACGATGTAAAAGCAGGACGCACACGACGTGAGATTCCCGGCGGCTACGCGTGGCGTACCGAATTCATGATGCCGCCCAAGGATAACTTCACGCAGCCGCACGCGTACCTCGCGGAACGCTCATCCGGAAACGTTCTTCGTACCCACTATCACGTGATAGACCAGTTTCAGATCATCGTCAGCGGCGGCGGCGTCATGGGCAAGCACAAGCTCGCCATACCCGCCGTGCATTTTTCACGTGCTTATACGCCGTACGGTCCTCTGATACCGAACAAGGACGATGTGGGTTTCATTACGCTGCGCCCACGTCGCGATACCGGTGCAAGTTTTCTGCCCGAAGCCAACGAAAAACTCAAAAACACACCCGGTCGCAAACCTTGGCAAGCCACCGAGATGCCGGTATTCGGCGGAGCCGCCGACGTTGCCGTCCAGCCTTTCTCGCGTATACAAGCGGATGACGGCCTGGCGGCTTTTGCGTTGACGCTCAAACCCGGCGCAAGCACCACGGCGCCGAGTCCAGCGGGCACCAATGGACAATTCCTGATCGTCACGAAAGGGTGCCTCGTCCATGACGGCAAGCACCATAAAGCATTGACCATAGTTCAGGTTAACGCTGATGAGGCGCCATTCAATTTACAGGCTGGAGCGGACGGCATGGAACTGCTTGCGCTCAATTTTCCGCGTGAGTCGGCTCGCCCCACGATTGCGAATGTGCCGCTCGTATCGTCCAAGAGCGGCGCTCGCGTCTGGCAATGTCAGCTTTGCGCTTTCGTTTATGACGAGGCGCTGGGCATGCCAACCGACGGTTTACCACCGGGAACACGCTGGGAGGATGTACCGGCAGACTGGGTGTGCCCGGACTGCGCAACCGGGAAATCCGAATTTAGCTAACTCAACGGTCCCTCGTAAGGATATCCCGACGGTGTTCCTATCACCGTCGTTCGTTCCATGTGCCGAATTTTTGTTCGGTCGAAGTCATACACCGCCAGGTGATTCGTGCAGCGGTTATCCCACATGAGCAAATCATCCTGTTGCCAGCGGTGGCGGTAAATGAATTGCGCTCGCGCGGCATGTGCGCACAGAAACTTGATCAACGGCCGACCTTCCTCTTCGCTCATGCCCGCGATCCGTTTAAGTTTGTGTTCGCCTACAAAAAGCGCCTTGCGCCCGGTTTCAGGATGCACTCTGACCAATGGTTGGGCGGTGATGTTGCTGCGTCTGGTTTCCGCCGCGCGCTCGGCCGTGGATGTGTCGACCTGCCGCGGGACGTCCAGCATATGGACGCCTTCGAGTCCAGCTATCATTTTCTTCATTCCGTCGGACAACGTCTCATAGGCAAGATACAGATTGGAAAACATCGTATCGCCACCGACCTCGGGAATTTCCGCCGCGCGCAACAGCGATGCCATGGCCGGGCGCGTCGTATTGGAGCGATCCGAATGCCAGCCTTCGCCGACATACGCGCGGATCGATTCACCGGGCCTGGGCCTGTTGCTCACCAGCAGGATCTCCGGGTGAGCCGGCACGCGGTCACGGGTCCGGAATTCAGGCGTCTTTTCAAGGTCTCCGAATCGCCGGCTGAAAGCCACATGCTGGGCTTGCGTAAGCGCCACGCCGCGAAACAACAGCACACAGTGCTCCAGGAAGGCCGCGCGTATTGCCGCAACCGCACCCTCATCCAGCGCTTCGCGTATGTCCAGTCCCGTGATCTCCGCACCCAGCGGATATGACAATCGGCGTATCCGTAATTTCATCTTTCCGCTCCGAAAATATCATCAAGCGATGCGCCGCAATGACTGCAGCGGCGGCACTGCGAGTACATGGCGAGTACCCAACATCCCGGCCAACGCGATGCCCGCGCTCCCCGCGCCTATTCCTATGACCCATATCCAGGTATTCCCCAAATACGGTACGTTGAGCACGTTGGTTGCCAACACGTAACCGAGCCCGCTCGCACCCGCTGCCGCCAGCGCACCCGCAAGTGCCCCCGTCAAGGCAAACTCGGCAAACTGCGTCGCCGCAATCTGCCGCCGGCTGGCGCCCAGTGTGCGCATGATGGCAGCCTCGTACTCGCGCTCGTCGGTGGTACTGGCGATCGCGGCATAGAGCACAACCAGGCCGGCCACCAGCGTAAACAGGAATACAAATTGAACTGCGGTGGATACCTGATCCATCATTTTCTGCACCTGCGTCATGATCTGTGCGACATCTATCATCACCAGATTCGGGAACTCACGAACAAGTTCATTGAGCGTCTCGACTTGTCCCTGCGGCACATAAAAACTGGTGATATAGGACACCGGGCTGCCCTGCAGCAGGCGTGGCGGTGTAATCACGAAGAAGTTTACCCTGAAGCTATCCCAATCCACCTTGCGCAAGCTGGTAATGGTCGCTTCAATTCTGTTGCCTGCGACCTCATACGTGAGACGGTCACCCAGCCGAAGGCCGAGCGTCTGGGCGATGCCGTCTTCGACCGAAAGCTGATCGAACTGCGTATCGTTCTCCCGCCACCATGAACCCGAATCTATACGGCTGTCAGGCGGTGTTTTCTCCGCCCACGATAAATTGAATTCGCGATCTATCAACCGCTTGGCGCGATCCTCGGTGTAGTTGGCCGACGAGACCGCCTGGCCGTTCACGGCGACCAGGCGGCCGCGTACCATCGGCGCCAGTACGGGCTTCGGCATGCCTTTGGTGGAAAAGAAAACCGCCAGCGCTTCCACCTGATCTTCCTGTATGTTAATCACAAACCGGTTGGGTGTATCCGGACGCAGTGTCGCCTTCCAGCTCTGCAGCAGATCGCCGCGTATCAGCGTCAACGTCAATAACGCCATGATACCGAGAGCAAGCGCCACTATCTGTATGGTATTGCCCAACGCGCGGCGCCGCAGGTTGGCCACGCCATAGCGCCAACTAAAATTGCCTTCGGTACGCAGGTGCGATAAAACGCGCAGCACGGTCGCCACCACGATGAGCGACAGCAAGGACGCGGCGAGAAAACCGCCGAGCACAAAGAAACCCAACCTTAGGTCCTGAGCCTTCCAAATTACCAGTCCACAAATGACCGCCAGCCCCAGCGTGTAGCTGAGGAGACCGGCCCCGCCCGGCACGCCCAAGTCCCGGCGCAACACACGCATCAGCGGCACCTGCCCCAAACTCACCAGCGGCGGCAACGCGAAACCCAGCAATAGGAGCACACCAGCCGCGAGTCCCTGCCATGCCGGCAAGAAACCCGGCCACGGCAGCGCAATCGCAAGCAACCCTTCCAGCATTGATGCGAGCGCGAGTTGCGCGCCATATCCGATGCCACACCCCGCGGCGCTTGCCGCTGCTCCCAACAGCACAAAATGCACAACATACAGCCTCACTATGACGGCCTGGCGTGCCCCCAGACAGCGCATCACCGCGCAGCCATCGAGGTGACGCAACAGAAAGCGGCGCGTCGCCAGCGCAATGGCAACCGCCGACAACACCACGCTTAACAACGCCGCCAGTCCCAGAAATCTCTCCGCCCGATCAAGGGCTGAACGTATTTCCGGACGCGCATCGCGGATTCCTTCGATGTTCTGACCAGCCACTATCCGCGACTGCGCCCATAGCCGATATTCATCGATAACCGCGGTGTCGCCTGCCAAATAGAGCCTGTAACGCACGCGGCTACCGGTTTGTATCAGTCCGCTCGCGGCGATGTCGGCTTCGTTCATGAGCAACCGCGGCGCACTGTTGATAAACCCTATCACGCTATCCGGCTCCTGCGTCAGCAGCGCGGCCACGCGCAGCTTGATCTGACCGAGCTGAAGCACGTCGCCGGCACGAATCCCAAGCCGGGTCATCATGCGATCGTCTACCCATGCGCTTCCAGCCGCTGGAACTTCGTGCACTACGCGTTCTTCACCGAAAAGACGATCGGCAAGACGCACTTCACCGCGTAACGGATACCCATCGGCAACCGCCTTGACGTCCGACAGCAGGTTGTCCGCGCCATGCATTACCATGCTGGGAAAACGCAGCGCGCGCGTAACCGACAGGCCACGGCGGCGTGCCTCCTCGGCCAATTCAGCCCCAAATGGTCGGTCTGAAACGATGGTCAGATCAGCACCCAGCAACTGGTTGGACTGCTGTGTCAGTGCAAGCTGGACGCGGCTCGTGAAAAATCCGACCGTGGTCAGGCTTCCCACCGCAATTAACACCGCCACGATCAGCAATTTCAATTCGCCCGCGCGGAAATCGCGCCACAGCAGGCGCAGCGCCAACGCGCTCTCCTTACCCAATCTCATCATCCCGTATCCTGCAGACAGCCAGCGACCAGCCTCAACTGGCGCCCGCACCGTTGCGAGATGGCCTGATCATGCGTAACCAGCACCAGTGTTGTGCCCCGCTCGTGATTGAGGTCAAACATCAGGTCTATGATCTGCGCGCCCGTTGCGGCATCCAGATTTCCCGTAGGCTCATCGGCGAACAGCAATTCCGGTTCATTCACGAACGCGCGGGCAATCGCCACCCGCTGCTGCTCCCCGCCCGACAATTGCTTGGGATAGTGTGCCAAACGTTGCGCCAATCCGACATGCGTCAACATCGCGCCCGCCTTTGCGCGCGCCGCGGAAATACCCGCCAGCTCAAGCGGCAGCATGACGTTCTCCAGCGCGGTAAAGGCCGGCAACAACTGGAAAGACTGGAACACGAACCCCACGCGTTCGGCGCGCAATTTTGCACGGCCATTTTCATCGAGCGCAAATAGATCCGTACCGGCGATGCTGACACTGCCGGAGGTGGGCTGGTCGAGTCCAGCCAGCAGCCCCAACAATGTCGATTTTCCCGATCCCGATGCGCCCAATATGGCGACCGCTTCCCCGGGCTCAACGTCGAAACTCACGTCGCGCAATATGGTCAGATGAATATTGCCGGTATTGACTTGCTTGCCGAGTCCGGTTGCCCGCACAATCGGAGTACTGGAAGATACAACCATGTTGCGAATTGTCCTTTTAATCCTGCTCTCATGCGGCGCGGCGCAAGCCGCAACGACCATACTCGTCTACGGGGACAGCCTTTCCGCGGGATACGGCCTGCCGCAAGGCAGCGGCTGGGTTCATCTGCTCCAACAACGTCTGGAACGCGAAAAATATGATTATAGGGTAGTCAATGTCAGCGTGAGCGGAGAAACGACCAGCGGCGGCAGAAATCGCATTCATGCCGCGCTGACACAGCACAATCCTGCCATTGTGGTTGTCGAACTTGGCGCCAACGATGGCTTACGCGGGGCAAACACAGATACCATACGACAAAACCTGACTGCCATCATCGCAGCGTGCCGCGCACGCAACGCCCTGGTGCTACTCGTCGGCATGCAACTACCGCCCAACTACGGCAACGACTACGCTGAAAAGTTCCGTTCCATATACTCGACCATAGCCAAAACCCAGCGCGTGGCGCTGACACCATTTCTGTTCCAGGGCTTTGCCGTCGACCGCGCATCGTTCCAGCCCGATGGCATACACCCCAACGCCGCGGCGCAGCCGCACATGCTGGACAACGTGTGGATAGCATTGCGACCCACGCTGCGTAGACCGGCGAAGTCTATTACAAGGTAAATACTCTGAACGCAGAGGACGCGGGGGGACGCAGAGGTTCGCAGAGGAAAGGCTTTTTATTTGCGTTTCTGCACAATTGAATTACTTAATCTGAGTCTTCCCAAGACTTGCGATGCATTCAAACGCATAATCCCATTTGAATTTCTTGATCTACCCCGCGCCCCTCCGCGCCCCCTGCGTGCTCCGCTTTGAGTGATTAGGCCTACTAAACTACCTTGATAGCCGCGGCCCCTTCGGTCAGATATCCAATTTCTCCTGCATATTCAAAGCCTTGCTGTTTAAATGTCTCCAGCACACGCGGCGCGCTTGCGGGGTCACACGCTACCAGCAGACCGCCACTGGTCTGTGGATCGCAAAGTAGATTTTTTTGCCATTCCGGCATCGCCACAGGCAGCGTCGTGTGCGGGCCGACACTGGCCCAGTTGCGACCGGATGCGCCGGTTACGTAACCCACCTCGGCAAGATGCCGCGCGGCGGAAAGCACCGGCACTGAGTCATAGCGTATGGTCGCACTCAGCTTAGAGCCCCGGCATATGCCATGCAGATGCCCGAGCAGGCCAAAGCCGGTGACGTCCGTCATTGCATGTACGCCGGACATCTCCGACAGCGGCGTCCCTGGGGTATTAAGCTGGGTCGTGGTCTCCAGCATTTGCTGATAGGCCTGGTCACGCAACTCGCCCTTCTTGAGCGCCGCGCCCAGTATGCCCACGCCCAGCGCTTTGCCCAGAATCAACACGTCGCCGGCGCGCGCGCGATCGTTGCGCTTCACGCGATCCGGGCGTACCAATCCCAACGCAACCAGGCCGTAAATAGGTTCCGGGTTGTCTATGGAATGTCCTCCCGCGATCGGAATGCCTATCCCTTCGCATACCGACTGCCCGCCTGCCAATACACGCTGCATGACCTCCACCGGCAGCTTGCCCACCGGCATGCCGACCAGCGCAAGTGCGAAAATAGGCGTGCCGCCCATCGCGTAAATATCGGAGATCGCATTCGTAGCCGCAATGCGCCCGAAGTCATATGGATCGTCGACGATGGGAAGAAAGAAATCCGTCGTTGCAATCACCGCCTGCTCGTCGTTAAGGCGATAAACCGCCGCGTCATCGCCCGATTCGGTGCCCACCAGCAAATTCGGATATGCTTGGGCGAGCGGCATTTTGGACAACAGTTCCCCCAGCAACGCCGGTGGTAATTTGCAGCCTCATCCGCCGCCGTGTGAAAATGCCGTCAGTCTGATTTTCTGTACGTCGATGGGATTATTCATAGAGGTTCATTCGGTTTGTATACACCTGACCCGGTTACCGTAGCACAACTTGCCGAGTTTGACGAGATCATCGATGTACGGTCCGAAGCGGAGTTTGCCGAAGACCATATTCCGGGCGCCATCAACAGTCCCATGCTCGACAATGACGAACGCGCGCGTGTCGGCACTCTCTACAAGCAGCAATCCGCGTTCGAAGCCAAAAAGCTGGGCGCGGCACTGGTCAGCCGCAACATCGCGCGCCATCTCGATGCGACATTCAGCCGCCATTCCAGGGAGTGGCGGCCCCTCGTCTACTGTTGGCGCGGCGGCTCACGCAGCGCCGCGCTGGCGCATGTCCTGCAGCAGGTGGGCTGGCGCGCGCGCCAGCTTGACGGTGGATACAAGGCCTATCGGCGCGCCGTCATCAGCGACCTAGTCGCGTTGCCGGCACAATATCAGTGGCGCGTCGTATGTGGATTAACCGGTTCCGGCAAGAGCCGTTTGCTGAGGGCATTGGCAAAATGCGGCGCGCAGGTTCTCGATCTGGAAGCGTTGGCCGCGCACCGCGGCTCGGTGCTCGGTCACCTGCCGGGCGAACCGCAGCCGGCGCAAAAAATGTTCGAGAGCCGGGTGTGGAATGGGCTGCGCGAATTCAAGCGCGACCAACCGGTCTTTGTCGAAGCCGAAAGCAGGAAGATCGGAAACCTGCGCGTACCCGAGGCCTTGATCGCGGCGATGTGGGCGACGGAGTGCGTGCGGCTGGACGCCGCACTGCCGCTGCGGGTGGAGATGCTCAAGGACGAGTACCGGCATTTTGTTCTGGACCCGGACCTACTCGGTGCGCAGCTCGACCATCTCGTGGGTCTGTTTGGAAAAGTCCAGGTGGCGGGCTGGAAAGGACTTGCGCAGCGCGGGGCCTGGAACACGCTGGTGCGCGAACTGCTCGAAAAGCACTATGACCCCGCCTACACGCGATCCACGCTGGCGCATTATCGGCTCTACGACAACGGCTCAGTGTTGACTATTTCTGAAAATACCGACGCGGCGTTTGATGCGCTTGCCTGGTCGTGTGTTCAAGCAGTATCCGGCGTCACCCGCTGCCCAAGCTGATATACTGACACCCCATTTGAGCAGTCCTCCCATCCTCCCCGTTCCTTTCACCGGTCGTCGCGCGCAGCGCGGACTGTGGTTGATGCTACTTGTCGCCATCGTCATCTGGTGCGCCAATCTCGAATACCGCAAGCTTGCGCTCAGCGATGAAGGGCGCTACTCCGAAATCCCCCGTTACATGGTGCAAAGCGGCGACTGGCTGACGCCACGCCTGAACGGCATCAAGTATTTTGAAAAGCCGCCCCTGCAATACTGGACTACCGCCGCCGCATACGAGGTGTTTGGCGCGCATCACTGGACGGCCCGCCTGTGGCCGGCGCTGACCGGATTCCTCGGACTTCTGCTGACTTTCGTGGTCGGCTCACGCCTGTTCGGACGAACGGCAGGCCTCTACGCCGCGCTCGTCCTTGGCAGCAACCTGTTATATGTCGGCATGGCACACATACTGACCCTGGACATGGGGCTGACCTTCTTCCTTACGGTCGCGCTGGCGGGCCTGCTGCTCGGCCTCGCTCCTGGTGCCGATGACCAGACCAATCGGCGGTGGGTGCATATTTCAGCCGCCGGCTGCGCCCTGGCCGTCATCAGCAAAGGCCTGATAGGCATCGTGTTGCCCGGCGCGGTTGTGGTGCTCTACATGTTGGTAAAACGCGATTTCTCCATACTGCGCAGACTGCATCTGTTCAGCGGCGCGGTACTGTTTCTTGCCATCAGCGCACCATGGTTTGTTGCCGTTTCAATTGCTAATCCGGAGTTTCCGCAATTCTTTTTCATACACGAACACCTGCAACGCTACACGTCGACCATCCATCAGCGCTATCAGCCCTGGTATTACTTCATTGTGATCATGGTCCTGGGCATGGTGCCATGGCTGTTCACGCTGGGCAGCACATTGATTTCAGCGTCCAGACGCAATCGCGTCGCCGAATTCGACACGACCCTGTTTCTGCTGCTCTGGAGCGGGTTTATTTTCATTTTTTTCTCCGCATCCGGATCCAAACTGCCATCGTATATCCTACCGATCTTTCCCGCGCTTGCGCTGTTGATCGGCGACTACCTGACACGAATCAGCGGGCGCGCCCTGGCCCTGCAGCTGTTGCCGATGGCGGCCCTGGGACTGGCTGGCGTGTTTGCTGCGCCTTATACGACAAAGCTGGCAACGGCGGCAATTCCTGCCGAACTCTACCGCGCACAGATTCCGTGGTTGCTGGGTTCAGCCGCAGTCATGCTCTGCGGGTGCGCTGTGGCAATCATATTGAGCTGGCGCAACCGCGTCGCTCACGCGGTTGTGATTTGTTCCTTCACCGGACTGGCTGCCGTACAACTACTGATCACCAGCGAGGATGCCCTGTCGCCAGCGCATTCCACTTATCACCTGGCAAAGAAACTGAAGCCTTACCTGGAACCCGACGTACCGATATACAGCGTCGGATCCTATGAGCAGACCCTGCCCTTCTACATCCAACGCACCATGACGCTGGTCGACTTTCAGGATGAAATGGCTTTTGGCCTTCAACACGAACCCAACCTTTGGGTGCCCAACATCGCGGATTTTGAACAACGCTGGCGCCGGCACGACTTTGCGCTGGCGGTAATGGGGCCGGATAAATTCGAAGAATTGCAACTGGCACAGTTTCCCATGCAAATTATTGCCCGCGATACCGAACGCATATTCGTACGCACACTGCCTCACTAGGCCAAGGAGCACAGCATGAATGCAATCAGTTTTTCGCTGCTCATGACGGGCGTCCTGCTCAATGCCGGTGCGCAATTGCTGCTCAAGGCGGGCACCAATTCGGTCGGCGTGTTTGAGTTCAGCCGTGAAAACATACTACCCGTGGGATGGCGGCTCGCCACCGAACCGCATATCGCAACCGGCCTGGGCTGCTACGTCGTCAGCGTGATGGTGTGGATCATGGCATTGTCGCGCGTCGAAGTCAGTATCGCATATCCGCTGTTATCGGTTGGCTACGTTGTCAATGCGATTGCCGCCTGGTATTTATTCGGAGAGGCCGTGACACCCATGCGCCTGCTCGGCATAGGCGTGATCATTGTAGGCGTCGTACTGGTGGCGCGATCCTGAGTAACCAACACACAACACCGATCCGGCGCTACGCATAATTTTTTCATTCGACGCATACCGGCTGCTTCGGTTACCATCCACCCGAATCTGCCTGCACCATGATCAATGCACCATGACCTCACCCCAAGTATCCGTAGTCATCCCTGTCTATAACGAAGAACAGAGTCTGCCACTGCTGTTTGCCCGCCTGTACCCGGCACTGGACAAGCTGGAACGTAGCTACGAAGTCATTTTCGTTAACGACGGCAGCAAAGACAGGTCGGTGGCATTGCTGCGCGAACAGTTTGCACGGCGCCCTGAAGTCACCCGCGTAATACTGTTTAACGGAAACTTCGGGCAACACATGGCAATCATGGCCGGGTTTGAACATTGCCGGGGCAGCCGCATCGTGACGCTGGACGCGGATCTGCAGAATCCACCGGAGGAAATCGGCAACCTGCTGGCGCAAATGGACCTGGGTCATGACTATGTGGGGTCGATACGCATGCTGCGCCAGGACACTGCATTCCGCCGCCTTGCTTCGCGCGCCATGAACTGGATACGTGAGCGCATTACCAAAATCCGCATGGCCGATCAGGGTTGCATGTTGCGCGCATACGACCGGCTCATCGTGGACGCCATTAAAAGCAGCCATGAAATCAACACCTTCATCCCTGCCCTGGCATACACGTATGCATCCAATCCGACCGAAATTCCGGTTGCACATGAAGAACGGGCAGCGGGCGAGTCCAAGTATTCGATGTACAGTCTGATAAGGTTAAATTTTGATCTCATCACCGGATTTTCCATCGTGCCGCTGCAGGTGTTCTCGCTGCTCGGCATGTTTATCGCGATAACGTCCGTGGTCGTGTACATCGGCGTCATCATAGAACGCTGGATCCTCGCCGCCAGCCTGATGGATGGACTGACCGCGTTGTGGGACCGGGACATTCTGCAGTTTTTCCTGACCGGCCTGGTCCTGTTCGGTCTCGGACTGCTCGGCGAGTATGTGGGGCGCATTTATCAACAGGCGCGCAGCCGCCCGCGGTTCTTGATACAGGCGGTGCTTGAAAAAGACAATGATGAGTGCGAAGTGCAGAGTGCAAAATGACAGGCGCCTCATCGATATGCAACGACTATGCTATGAGACTTTCGCCCGCATCCCACGCTGATTTTTCACTCTGCGCTCATCACTCATCACTCCTCACTGCCTCCCCATGACCCGCGCCGTAGTCTTTGCCTATCACAACGTCGGTGTGCGCTGCCTTTCGGTACTGCTTGCACACAAGGTCGAGATAGTCCTGGTCGTCACCCATCAAGACAATCCCGCGGAAAACATCTGGTTTGACAGCGTCGCGAAACTAGCCGCCGATCACAGTCTCCCCAGCATCACCCCCGATGATCCAAATGTTGACAAAGTGGTGGAGCAGATACGCACGCTGCGGCCGGACTTTCTGTTCTCGTTTTACTATCGAAACATGCTCAAACCGGCGCTGCTCGCGCTGCCCTCGCTAGGAGCGCTTAACATGCACGGTTCGTTGCTGCCGAAATATCGCGGCCGCGTGCCGGTCAACTGGGCCGTCATCAAGGGCGAAACGGAAACCGGCGCGACCTTGCATTACATGACCGAAAAACCCGATGCGGGGGACATCGTGGGCCAGCAGAGCGCGCCCATATTCCCCGACGATACGGCTTTCGATGTGTTTAACAAGGTAACGGGTGCGGCCGAAGCGGTGCTGGATAGTCACCTGCCCGCGCTAGTTGCCGGCACTGCTCCGCGGCAACCGCAGAATCTTGCACTCGGCAGTTACTTCGGTGGCCGAAAACCAGAAGACGGACGTATCGACTGGTCACAGTCCGCGGCGAGCGTACACAACCTAGTGCGTGGTGTCGCACCGCCGTACCCAGGCGCATTTACCGAGATCAACGGCACGACGGTTAAAATACTGCGCACACGTCTTGAACCCGGTTTTCCTGGGGGGGCGCCGCAAACACTGCGGGCCGATGGGAATGGCTGCCTCGCCTTCTGCGCCGATCACAGTGTATTGCGCATCCTCGACATGCAAATAGACGACCAGCCCTGCACACCGCCGGTGTTCATCGCGCGATTTGGAGCGCAACCCATTACACTTACGTCCACACGCAAATGAAAAAAATTCTGATACTCGGCGTCAACGGCTTTATTGGCCATCATCTTTCCCAGCGCATCATCAAAACCACCGACTGGGAGGTTTACGGGATGGACATGCAGACGGAACGTGTGTCCGGCCTGTTAAAACATCCTCGATTCCATTTTTTCGAAGGCGACATCACGATCAACAAGGAGTGGATCGAGTACCACATCCGCAAGTGCGATACCGTGCTGCCGTTGGTCGCCATTGCCACGCCGGCCACCTACGTCAAGGAACCGTTACGCGTCTTTGAACTCGACTTCGAGGCCAACCTTCCCATCGTGCGCTCATGCGTCAAGTATCACAAACGCATATTATTTCCTTCGACGTCCGAGGTTTACGGCATGTGCCACGACGAAGAATTCGACTCCGAGAATTCAGAACTGGTGCTGGGCCCGATCGCGAAGCAGCGCTGGATTTATTCGTGCAGCAAGCAATTGATGGATCGCGTCATCTGGGCGTATGGATCGGAAGGCCGTCTGGACTTTACGCTGTTTCGCCCCTTTAACTGGATAGGCGCCGGACTCGACAGCATACACACCGCCAAGGAAGGCAGCTCGCGGGTTATTACCCAGTTTCTCGGGCATATCGTGCGTGGCGAGAATATTCAGCTCGTCGACGGCGGCACCCAAAAGCGCGCATTTACCTATATCAATGACGGTATAGACGCGCTGATGAAAATCATTGAAAACAAGGACAATGTCGCCCATGGCAAGATCTACAACATCGGCAATCCGACGAATAATTACTCCGTCCGGCATCTTGCGCAGATGATGATAGATCTGGCACTTACCTACCCCGAGTACCGGAGCAGCGCCAGAAAAGTAAAACTCGTCAAGACGACTGCGGGTGAATATTACGGCAAAGGCTATCAGGACGTGCAGAACCGGGTGCCGAAAATCACCAATACATGCAATGACCTTAAGTGGAAACCGCGCGTGAACATGGCCACCGCGCTCAAACATATCTTCAACGCCTATCGCACGCACGTCGCCGATGCGCGACGGTTGATGGACTGATTGTCCGGGAAACGTGAGCGGTGAATGGTGATTGGTAAGCGGTAAGGCCTACTCGCTAATCACTAATCACTAATCACTAATCAACCGCATTGCAAATGAAACTTGCACTGAAAATCGACGTCGACACTTACCGCGGCACGCGTGTAGGCGTGCCGCGCCTGGTGGAAATGCTGAAAAAACACGGTGCGGGAGCGACATTTCTTTTCAGCCTCGGACCCGATCACACCGGACGCGCCATTACGCGCGTGTTTCGTCCCGGTTTCATGAAAAAGGTATCGCGAACATCGGTGCTCGAGCACTACGGTCTTCGGACGCTGCTCTACGGTACGGTGCTGCCCGGCCCTGACATAGGTCTGCGTTGCGCGGATCTGATGCGCGGCGTCCGCGACGCCGGCTATGAAGTCGGTATCCATACCTGGGACCACGTGCGCTGGCAGGACCGCGTGGGCAGCGAAGACGCGGAATGGACCGAACGCGAAATGCGGCTTGCAGCCAACCGATTCGAGCAAGTATTCGGCGAACGCGCGCTCGTGCATGGCGCAGCTGGCTGGCAGATGAATCGTCACGCTTTGCGCCTCACACAACGCATGAAATTCGACTACTGCTCCGACACCCGCGGTATTTGCCCTTTTATCCCTATCCATAACGCTGAGATCATGGCGTGTCCGCAGTTGCCCACGACACTGCCTACGCTCGACGAACTGATCGGTGTCGGCGACATTACGCAACAAAACGTGGCGAATCACCTGCTGGACCTAAGCCGCAATCCACGCACTACCGGTCATGTCTATACCCTGCACGCCGAACTGGAAGGCATGAAACTGGCGCCGGTCTTCGAAACCCTGCTGCGCGGCTGGATTGATGCCGGTTATGAACTGGTCTCACTGAAGGACTACTGTGCCGCACTCGTCCCTATTGCGTTGCCACGGCACGTGGTGACGAACGGGACCGTGCCCGGACGCTCGGGCACGCTCATGTTACAAGGACATGAATTCTTGGCCGATGCAGCCTGATACCCTGCCCGCGCCTTGCCTCTCGTAGTCGTTTGAATGACAATAAAACTTCAACCATCCCAATCGCCATCCATGCCTAAGAAGACTTTTCCCGATTTTGAGTTGCCCGCCACCGGCAATGTGAATTTCAAGCTTTCCGATCAACGCGGCCATGCCGTGGTCCTGTATTTTTACCCCAAGGACAACACCCCCGGCTGTACCACCGAAGGCCAGAATTTTCGTGATCTGCACGCTGAGTTCAGAAAACTGAAATGTTCCATCGTCGGAATTTCGCGCGACAGTCTGAAATCTCATGAGAATTTCAAGGCCAAAATGAAATTTCCATTCGAACTGATTTCTGATCCCGACGAAGTCGCGTGCAAACTGTTTGATGTCGTCAAAATGAAGAACATGTACGGGCGCCAGGTGCGTGGCATAGTGCGCAGCTCGTTTGTCATAGATGCAGCCGGTGTTCTGGTGCGCGAATGGCGCGGCATCAAGGTTCCGGGACACGTCGAGGAAGTACTCGAATTCGTCAAGACGCTGAAGTAACTGAACAAACTGCCGCAACTCTGGGACCGAGATGAGCCCGCGTAAATCGCAGACGAAAGGTGCGCGCGCAGCATCGGACAAGATCAAACTGTTCGTGCTTGATACCAATGTCCTGATGCACGACCCCACCAGCCTGTTCCGCTTCCAGGAGCACGATGTCTATGTCCCCATGGCAACGCTGGAGGAACTGGATAACAACAAGAAGGGGATGTCGGAAGTCGCCCGCAACGCGCGACAGGCCAGCCGCTTCATGGATGAGATCGTCAGCGCCGCCGAACACGATATTGAACGGGGTGTCGAACTGCACCCGCACAACGACGGTGACGCTACAGGACGCCTGTTTCTTCAAACCCAGGCCATCGACGGTGAACTGCCGGCACGTCTCGCCAGCGGCAAGGCCGATAACCAGATCATCGGTGTCGTCAAATTCCTGCATGAGTCGCAGCCCAGGCGCAAGGTCATACTGGTCAGCAAAGACATCAACATGCGCATTAAGGCGCGTGCGTTGGGCCTCGCCGCCGAAGACTATTTCAACGACAAGGTTCTCGAAGACACTGATCTGCTCTACACCGGCACGCTAGAATTGCCGAAGGATTTCTGGGACCTCCATGACAAAGGGATGGAATCCTCGCAGCACGAGGGACACACCCGGTACCGTATCAGCGGCCCCTTGGTTGCCGGCATGATCGTCAATCAGTTCGTGCACCAGGAATCGGATCGTCCGTTCTACGCGCAGGTCAGGGAAGTGACGGGTCGCACCGCGGTCCTGCAGACCATCAAAGACTACGCTCATCAGCGCCACAACGTGTGGGGCATAGTCGCCCGTAATCGCGAGCAGGATTTCGCATTGAATGCGTTGATGAATCCGGATATTGATTTCGTGACGCTGCTCGGTCAGGCGGGTACCGGCAAGACGCTGCTCGCGCTCGCCGCCGGCCTCGCGCAAACGCTGGACATCAAAACCTACTCCGAGATCATCATCACGCGCGTCACGGTGCCGGTGGGCGAGGACATAGGTTTCCTGCCAGGCACCGAAGAAGAAAAGATGAATCCATGGATGGGAGCGCTGGAGGACAATCTGGACGTCCTGAACAAGACCGACGACGAAGCCGGCGAGTGGGGGCGCGCCGCGACCCGCGATCTCATACGTTCGCGCATCAAGGTCAAATCACTGAATTTCATGCGCGGCCGCACCTTCATCAGCAAGTACCTGATTATCGATGAAGCACAGAATCTCACGCCCAAACAGATGAAAACGCTGATCACGCGCGCCGGCCCGGGAACCAAGGTCGTGGTATTGGGAAACATAGCGCAGATAGACACTCCCTACCTGACCGAGGGGAGTTCCGGACTGACATACGTGGTCGACCGTTTCCAGGGCTGGGCGCACGGTGGGCATGTCACGCTGCAGCGCGGGGAACGGTCACGGCTCGCCGATCATGCGGCGCAGGTTCTGTAGCGACGCGAAGCGGTGTAGGTCAGTATCTCCCGGGCGAGGCGTAGTTCTCGAACCGCGTATATTGACCCAGAAAGGTCAGCATGATTTTTCCTATGGGACCATTGCGCTGCTTGCCGATGATGATTTCCGCCCGGCCCTTGTCCGGCGACTCCTGGTTGTAGACCTCGTCACGATAAATGAACAGGATAAGATCGGCATCCTGTTCGATCGCACCGGATTCGCGCAAGTCCGACATCACGGGCCGCTTGTCCGTGCGCTGTTCCAATCCACGATTCAATTGGGACAGCGCCATCACCGGCACGTTGAGTTCCTTGGCTACCGCTTTCAGCGCGCGTGAAATTTGCGCCACCTCGGTGGCCCGGTTTTCGGTATTGCCGCCGACTTCCATCAGCTGCAGGTAGTCTATGATAATCAGCCCTAGGCCGGGTCCGCCGCACTGCCGGTGCAGGCGGCGCGCCCTGCCCCGCAACTCGGTGGGGTTAAGCATGCCGCTTTCATCAATGAATATCGGTGCATCGTTTAACTTGCCAACCGTGACAGTAAGTTTGTGCCAGTCGTCATCATCGAGTTCGCCGGTGCGCATCTTGTGTTGGTCGAGACGCCCGACCGACCCCATCATACGCATCACGAGTTGCGGCGCGCTCATTTCCATGCTGAATATCGCAACCGGCATTTTCTCGACCAGGGCCACATGCTCCGCAATATTCAGCGCGAACGCGGTTTTGCCCATGCTCGGACGGCCGGCAACCACGATCAGGTCGCCCGGCTGCATGCCCGAGGTATCGCGGTCGAGATCGGTATATCCGGTTGCGATGCCGGTAATGCCGCTGCGATTATCACTTTTGTAGAGTGCATCTATGCGCTCCACGACTTTGGTCAACAGCCCCGGGATCTCCTGAAATCCCTGGCGGCCGCGCGCCCCGGCTTCGGCAATCGCGAAAATTTCCTTTTCCGCGCTCTCCAGCAAGTCCGCGGCGTTGCGTCCGAGCGGAGCGAACACCGACTCAGTAATGCCGGTTCCGACTTCGGCTAGCTTGCGCATGATGGCGCGCTCACGCACGATTTCCGCGTAACGTCGAATGTTGGCGGCGCTGGGCGTGTTGACTGCCAGCGACCCTATATAGGCCTGTCCGCCCACCTCTTCGAGCTTGCCGCTGCGCTCCAGGCTCTCGACCACGGTCAACACATCGGCGGGCTTATTGTTCTCGACCAGGCCCGAAATGTGATGGTAAATCTGGCGATGGTCGGCGCGATAAAAATCTGCACCCGTCAGCAGATCCGCGATTTTTTCCCAAGCATTGTTGTCGAGCAGCAGACCGCCGAGGACCGATTGCTCGGCTTCAAGCGAGTACGGAGGTAGCTTAAGCGCATCAACCTGAGGGTCGCGTGCAATCGGCGTGGCGGCTTGTGCCATGGCGGTGTCCTGGAATAACTGCTATGTGTTGGTTGATGCGGATGCGGCCGTGAGAGTCCGGCCAGAAGGTGCGGCAACGGTCAATTTACCCAAAAAAAAGGGCTGTCGCCAGCCCTTTTTTCACTGCAAAAAATAGTTATGAATCAGGCTATTGTGCATCACCCAACACGGACACCGTAATACTCACCACGACGTCGGCGTGCAACGCCACCTTGAGTTGCTGATCTCCGATCTGCTTGAGCGGACCTTCCGGCATGCGTATTGCCGCTTTGGGTACGTCGAATCCCTGCGCCTTCAATGCATCGGAGATGTCCACGTTGGTCACGGATCCGAACAGTTTGCCATCGACGCCGGCTTTCTGGGTGATTTGCACCATCAGGCCGTCCAGCTTCGCGGCCCGTTCCTGCGCCTGTGCCAGCGCTTCATTCTGCGCTTTCTCAAGTTCGGCGCGCCGCTTTTCGAATTCCGCCAGATTTGATTCGGTGGCGCGCTTGGCCTTGCCCTGAGGAATCAGAAAGTTGCGAGCAAAGCCATCCTTGACCTTGACGACATCGCCCAACTGTCCGAGATTGATAACTTTTTCCAGAAGTATTATCTGCATCGCTATCCCCTTAACCCTTAGTGCAAATCGGTGAACGGCAACAGCGCCATGAACCGGGCACGCTTGATGGCGTCGCTCAGCTGGCGCTGATAACGAGCCTTGGTTCCGGTAATACGCGCCGGAATGATCTTGCCGTTCTCGTTAATGAATTCCTTGAGCACATCGATATCCTTGTAATCGATCTGCTTTACTTTTTCCGCGGTAAAACGGCAAAACTTCTTGCGGCGAAACAGATTCTTCGAACCGCGTTTCTTGTCCTTGTCATTCTTGCCTTTGCCCTTTGCGTTTCTGCCTCGTGCCATTGCCATATTGTTCTCCTTGATCCCGTGTTTTATGCCTGGTCACCGTTGCGGAGCGCTTCCACCTTTTGCACATGCAACGCGAGCTTGCGATTGCCTATGCCGCTTTGCGAAAGGAATCCGCTGATCCGAACCGGTTGATTGAGTTTGAGTGCGCCTATACTGGTCGCCAATTCGCCGATTGCTGTAGCCTCGACTTCACACCGGACTTTACGCTGGCTACCCGCTTCCATCTGCATCGAGCTATGCCCGACTACGAAATCAAAAATGGGTACTCCGGCCGGTGTAAAACGTATCGCGCCGCGCTTCAGCAACTTGCAGTCGATTGTGACCTCATTGCGATTCACTTACGCCGCGGTGGCTGCCACCGGTGCTGCTGCGCTGGGCGCCGGCTTCGAGGTGGCGGCGTCCTGAACCTGTGTCAGGGAACGCGATTTCTCCTCCTTCATCATCGGCGACGGCGTAACCACGGCTTCGGTCATCTTCAAGATCATGTGACGCAGAATGGCGTCATTGAATTTGAAAGAATGCTCGAGCTCTTCCAGGGTTTCATTGTTGCACTCGATGTTCATGAGCAGGTAGTGCGCCTTGTGCATTTTCTGGATCGGATAGGCCATCTGGCGACGCCCCCAATCCTCAAGGCGGTGTATCTTTCCACCCTTGGACAACACGGCGGAGCGATAACGCTCAACCATACCCGGCACCTGCTCGCTCTGGTCGGGATGTACAATAAAAGCAACTTCATAATGTCGCATCAAGTATCTCCTTGTGGGCTGAATTGACAGGCCTCCCGCGATGCGTTCGCGGTGAGGCAAGGACTAACGTCGCCGCCCCCATGGGCTGCGACAGAGGAGCAAATTCTACAGAGTTTTCAGGGGGATAGCAATTTTTGCAGTGATAGCCCCATATGGACCCTGACGAATGCAACGATGGCCTATCCGTCGAATCCGGCGCTGTGGCCGTCCAAGGTAACCGCTTTTATCAACGCAAAAACTTCTCGGCCAGGCTCCAGAGACAGGCGTTCAACCGAGAAGCGCGTGATGCGTGCAAGCAGCATAGCCCCCGCTACGTCGACGCGCACATACGCGGTTGAGTCAAGTTCATACGCCACATCGACCACGTGGCCCGCGAGAACGTTAAGGACACTAACGTCGGTAGGACGCGACAGGGCCAATGCGACGTCGCGCGCACGTATGCGCACACGGATGTCCGCTCCGATCCGTGCGATAACCCCGGAAACGATCAGGCGCTCGCCCGCGAAGTCCACGATGGTGAGGTCATAATCCATGTCGTGCGCGGCGACTTTCGCGTCGATCAGGGTTCCGCCTTCGAATACTCCTGTCGGTATCCGCAATTCCGGCCGCCCCATGACCTCGCCCGCTTTGCCTGCCATTATTACGCTGCCACCGGCCATCAATACCACGGTCTCCGCCAGGCGGACTATCTCTTCAACTGAATGAGTGACGTATACGATGGGCACCTTGATTTCAAGGTGAAGACGTTCGATGTACTGGAGGATTTCCTCTTTGCGTGGGCCGTCCAGCGACGCCAGCGGCTCATCCATCAGCAAGACGCGCGGACTCGCCAGCAGTGCGCGTCCGATGGCGACTCGTTGTTTCTCGCCGCCGGACAGCCGGGCCGGCCGCCGTTCGAGTAGATGTCCGAGGCTGAGCAAATCCACAACCTGCGCGAATCTGACGTAGCGCTCCCCGGGACACACAAGCTCATATCCGTATTCGAGGTTGCCTCGCACCGTAAGATGCGGAAATAATCGCCCTTCCTGAAAAACATAGCCTACGCGACGGCGCGCTACCGGCACGTCGATGTTGCGCGTACTGTCGAACAGCCATTCCCCATTGACTTCAATGGTGCCGCGATCTGGTCGCACCAGCCCCGCCACAACATTGATCAGCGTGGTCTTGCCCGCACCTGATCGGCCGAACAACGCAGTAATGCCCGAGTCGCTGCTGAAGTCCGCGACAAGCTCGAACTTGTCGAGCTTCTTGTGGATGTTGACCCTAAGCATCATACCCCTTGGCACGCCGCTGGGCGCGCTGTACCATCCACTCTGAGAGCATCAGCGCCACCACCGAAAGTGCAACCGCAATCACGCTCAGGCGCAGCGCCTGCGTATCCCCGCCCGGCACCTGCGTCTGCGTGTAAATCGCGAGCGGCAGTGTGCGGGTTTCACCCGGGATATTGGACACGAACGTTATCGTTGCGCCGAATTCACCGAGGCCGCGCGCGAACGACAGCAGCGCACCGGTCAGTATTCCGGGTAAGGCAAGCGGCATGGTCACCGTGAAGAATACGCGCCAGCGCGTGGCACCCAGCGTGCGCGCCGCGGCCTCGATACCCATATCCACGGCCTCTACCGAGAGCCGGATCGCTCGCACCATCAGAGGAAAACCCATGATGCCCGCTGCCAGGGCTGCGCCGGTCCAGCGAAACGCGACGACAATGCCGAAATATTCCTCCAGAAGTGCCCCAAGCGGTCCGCGCCGGCCCAGCAGCAGCAGCAGAAAATAGCCGATCACCACAGGGGGCAATACCAGCGGCAGGTGCACGAGCGCATCAAATACACTCTTGCCGGGGAAATGAGTGCGGGCCAGCAGAACTGCCACGGCAACCGACAGAGGCAGGCTGCACAGCACGCTCCAGAACGCGACCTTGAGGCTGAGCTGTATGACCTCCCACTCTGCCGGGCTTAGTTCTAACATCTAAGAGTGCCTAACATAACGAAAGTTGTATGTGTTGCAGGCAGAATTGGTTATGGCTAGACACTCTAATGATCCCTACTAAAGCCGTATTTTTCAAATATGACGCGTGCTTCCCGGGATTGCAGATAACTGACGAAAGACAGCGCGGCCGCTTGTTTGCTCGATGCAACCACTGCCACAGGATAAATGATCGCGGGATGGGTGTCCTGGGAGAAACGGGCAACGACACGCACTTTCTTTTCAGCAAAGGCATCGGTTTCGTAAACCACCCCGAACGGCGCTTCACCGCGTGCGACAAAGTTGAGCGCCGTGCGCACGTTGTCCGCACGTGCCACCTTGCTCTCCACGCCGCCCCACACGCCGAGTTTTTCCAGCGCCGCCTTACCATATTTTCCGGCCGGCACGCTGTCCGGATCAGCCATGGCCAGTTTGCCGTCACCAAGCAGTCGGAGCAGCGGGACGCCCGGCTTGATATCGGTCTGCAACTTGCTGTCTACCGGTGCGATTAGCACCAGCCGGTTGCGCAGCAGATTGGCGCGGGTAGCCGTATTGATGAACTTGCGTTGTTCTACGTAGTCCATCCAATCCAGGTCCGCGGAAATAAACACGTCCGCGGGCGCGCCATTCTCTATCTGTTTTGCCAGCGCGGGAGTGGCTGCGTACGAGACTACGACTTTCTGGCTGTTGGCTCGCTGAAACTGCTGCGTCACATCGTCCAGCGCTTCCCTGAGACTCGCCGCCGCGAACACCACCAAGTTTTGCGCCTCAATAGTCCCCGAAAATAACAGCAACAACGCCGTCCCGAGAATCCGTAGAACACTATTGATCGGGGCAAATGCCTGAATCATTGCGTTTCTCCGGTGTTGGTCAGTCGTTATATTCTTACGAATATAACGAAAACTGCGCGAAAGTCAAATCATGGGGCACATCTAAAATATTGTGACAGTGCAGACTGTCTCTGCCCGCTCCGACAACGAATGCAGGCGGGTCGCCTGCGCTACCGTGACCGGCTACGCGAGTAATGAGGCCTCGGGCGATGACACCTCACGGCTACGCTTCGCCGCGGCCATTACGCTTTACCGGTCGGGGAGCCTTGGCCAAGAGCCTGGAGAAATCGGTCATATGCCTGGATACGGCAGTAGCCGCGTTCGCGTCCATCTTTCGATAAATCTTGAGCGCCGCAATGCCGAACGGTGTAATCTGTGCCCCTCCACCGCCACTACCGCCGGTCGCGGTATCGACCACAGGTTCACGGAAACACTGGTTCATGGTGTCTATCAGCAACCAAGCGCGTCGATAAGACATCCCCATGCTGCGTGCTGCCGCAGAAATGGATCCGGTTTCACTGATCGCCTGCAGCAGGTCGGCCTTGCCCGGACCGATGGCAAATGCGGAACCGGCGAGTATTCGGACACTCGTTTTGGCGACGACTCGCGGCATCGTGATGTTCGCGCGGCTCAGGCCTTCGACTGCCAGCGTTGCACGGCGACATCGTCACTTTCGCGCGCCTCGACCCAGCGCGATCCACCCGGTGTCTGCTCCTTCTTCCAGAAGGGCGCGTGTGTTTTAAGGTAATCCATGATGAACTCGCACGCCGAAAACGCCTCGCCGCGATGCGCACCGGTCACCGCCACCAGCACGATCTGGTCGAGCGGTTTCAATTCCCCCACCCGATGCACCACCAGCGCATCGTGGATATTCCAGCGCTCCTTGGCCTGCTCGATGATCCCAGCAATAGATTTTTCGGTCATGCCCGGATAGTGCTCCAGCGTCATGCCCGCGACTTTGGCGCCGTCGTTGAGGTCGCGCACCACGCCGATGAAACTCGCGATCGCCCCGACGGCGGCATTATCGCGACGCAGGTTGGCGATTTCGCGCCCGGCTTCGAAATCCTCGGTTTGAATGCGAACTGGCATGTCAGCCCCCCGTCACGGGTGGAAAAAACGCGATTTCGTCACCGTCTTTAATCGCCGCATCATCCCCGGCCAGATCCTGGTTGACCGCTGCGCGCACCCGGCTACCGTCCGCCATCGCTTGTCCCCAAGCCGCTCCGCGCGCGCGCAGCAGTGCACGCAACGATTTGAGGTCGCACGTGCCGGTCGGCAGGGCGATCTGTTCCGCCCCCCTGCCCAGGTTTTCTCGCAAGCTCGCGAAATAGAGTATGGTAATCATGACTACGCGATTTTACTCTTAGGCATATTCCCGGATAAACGTTGCAATCCCGGCAACGTCGTTAATATCGAAGCGCCGCAGATCCGTGTCCAGGCGGTGATCCGATGCGATCGCCACGATATGCGGGTCATTCGGATGCAAAAAGGGATCGCCTACGGCGCTACGGTGGACTTCGAGTTTCGGAATCGGATGAAACTTGAAGCCTTCGACCAGCAACAAATCGCATGGCGAAATGTGCCGAACAAGCTCGTCGAGGTCCGGTTCTGCCGCCCCCCGCAGTTCGTGCATCAATGCCCAGCGTGCCGACGAGGCCACCAATACTTCGGTGCAACCGGCATGACGATGCCGGTAGGAATCCTTGCCGGGATGATCGATGTCGAATTTGTGGTGTGCGTGTTTTATCAGGGACACGCACATTCCACCCCCGGTGAATACCGGAATCAGCTTTTCGATCAGGGTGGTTTTTCCCGATTCCGAATAACCCGCAATGCCGAATATTTTCATGTGATGCCATGCCGAAGATGACGGATAATACTGCGATGCGTGCACCCACGCCATTGCATTGACGCCTGCTGTCCCATTATGACCAATTCGCCGTTTGCCCTGAAAGCACTGCACCCGGCATGCGCGATGTTGATCGCGTGCGCTGCTGCCGGCGCGGCAGAGTATCCAGCAAAATCGATACGCGTCATCGTGCCGTTTCCGCCGGACTCCGGAGTCGACATCGTTGCGCGTATTACGGTTCCCGCATTAAGCGCGACCCTGGACAAACCGCTGGTCATCGACAACCGTGCCGGCGCTGATGGCGTGGTCGGCGCGCATATCGCCGTCAAAGCCGCGCCTGATGGTTATACGTTGTTGATGGCGACGGGCGGAATATTGTGCGTTCTTCCGCTCATGCAAAGCAATCTCCCGTATGTACCGGCACGGGACTTCGCATCGATTGCTCAGCTTGCGGCGACACCCAATATACTCGTGACCACCGTGTCGCTGACCGCCAGGTCGGTCAAGGAGTTGATCGCGCTGGCACGCGAGAAACCGGGCGCCATTAACTACGCATCAACAGGCAAAGGCACCGGATCTCACCTTGCCGCGGAGTTGTTCAGAGTACAGACCGGGATCACTTTGGTAAATGTGCCCTATCAGGGCAGCGCAGCGGCGCTGTCCGACGTCATTGCCGGCCGCGTCGAGATATTCTTCAATAATGCGCTTTCCGCGCTGCCCCACGTCAGAAACGGCAAACTACGCGCACTGGGCGTCATCAGTCCGGAGCGCCTGTCGATCGCCGCCGACATTCCGACGATAGCCGAGGCCGGTGTGCCGGCCTACGCAGCGGAGACTTGGTATGGGCTGGTCGCACCCACCGGTACGCCACGCGCGATCATTTTGCGGCTAAACAACGCGCTGGTGAGGATTTTTCAGCATCCCGACATCGGGGCACGGTTGGCCGCCGACGGCGCACGCGTAACCGCTGGCGCGCCGCGACAGTTCGCTGACCACCTGGCGACAGAAAACACCAAATGGGGAACGGTGCTCAAAGCATCCGCCCTCAGTGTCAATTGAATTCCCGTGCTACACGCGCAGACGCGCAACACCCATCCAGCGTTGCGGTAAACTTCCGCATCTTTAATTGCCACCGGATTCACCGATGACCTCCACTCCGCTATCCATACAGGCCGCAAGTTGCGCCGACGACTATGATCCCAATTCGATGCCGGTGGCCAAGGCGCGCGAGTTTATTGCACGTTTCTTGAGTCCGGTATCCGCTGTGGAACACCTACATATCCGTGCTGCGCTTGGACGTGTATTGGCCGAAGATGTAGTCTCCCCGCTCGACGTGCCGGCCCATGATAATTCGGCGATGGACGGCTATGCCCTGCGTTTTGCCGATCTCAAACCCTCAGGCGAGGTAACGCTTAGGATCGCCGGTAGTGCGTTTGCTGGCGTACCGTTTCAGGGGCAGATGCATCCCGGATCGTGCGTGCGCATCATGACGGGAGGCGTGGTGCCGGTCGGCGCCGACACCATCGTCATGCAGGAACACGTAGTTGCGCAGGATGACAGCGTGCGCATAGGTGGAGGCCACCAGCAAGGTCAAAATCTGCGGCGTGCCGGCGAGGATCTGAAGACCGGACAGGTTGCGTTGAAGCGCGGACGACCATTGCGTCCGGCGGAAATCGGCCTGATTGCGTCATTGGGCATAGGCGAGGTTTCCGTCTACCGCAGGCTGCGCGTGGCATTTTTCTCGACCGGCGATGAGTTACGTTCCATAGGCACGCCCCTCGCGGAAGGCCAGATTTATGACAGCAATCGTTACACCATACACGGCATGCTGGCGCGGCTGAATTGCGAAATGATAGACATGGGCGTCATACGCGATGACCCGGCGCTGCTTGAAGGGGCGTTCCGCGTCGCCGCCGCATCCGCGGACGTGGTCATCACCAGCGGCGGCGTGTCGGTCGGAGAGGCGGATTTTGTCAAGGATCTGCTTGATAAGCTGGGCGAAGTGGTGTTCTGGAAAATCGCCATGAAGCCGGGACGCCCGCTCGCTTACGGGCGTCTGGGCAATGCGCACTTTTTCGGCCTCCCAGGTAATCCGGTATCGGTAATGGTTACGTTTTACCAGTTTGTGCGCGCGGCGTTGCTGAAGTTGTCTGGACTCGATCCCGTGCCTGAACTACCCAGTTTTAAAGTGCCCTGCACTTCCAGCCTCAAAAAAGCACCCGGCCGCACGGAATTTCAACGCGGCGCGCTCACTCAGAACGCCGCTGGAGAGTGGAGCGTGCGCGTCACCGGAGAACAGGGCTCGGGAATACTACGCTCAATGTCGGAGGCCAACTGCTTTATTATTTTGCCCGAGACACAGGGCAATGTCGCCGCGGGCACCCTGGTGGACGTGCAGGTCATGGACAGCGTAGCCTAGCGCGTGCCGGGACTGGATCGTATCAGCCGCTCTGAACCTGCCCCCCCCTACTTTAACCACGCCAGATTCAGCTTCATGCTCGTCATCAGTCAACTCGGTTGTGTGCGCGGCGAACGGCGACTTTTTTCCGAAATCAGTTTCGAAATTGGGCCACATACGCTGCTGGAGGTTCGCGGCCCCAATGGCAGCGGCAAAACCAGCCTGCTACGTATCTTGTGTGGATTGCTGCACCCTGCAGCGGGCCGCGTCAGCTGGAACGGCCGCGATATTCACGAGCTAGGTGAAGAATATCGTGCGCACATGGCCTATCTTGGTCATGCAAGCGCGGTCAAGGACGAACTCACGGCTCACGAAAATCTGCGCTATTCAGCTGCCACCGCAGGTTTGGCCGCGAGCACCACTGACATCAGCACGGCACTGGACACGATAGGCCTGTCGGGATTTCAAGGAATTCCATGTAAAACACTTTCCCAGGGGCAACGCCGCCGCGTGGCCTTCGCGCGGCTCTACCTGTGCAGCGCACGTCCGTTGTGGATACTGGACGAACCGTTTACCGCACTCGACGCCGCCGCGCTCGCGCTGACGCGAAATTTGTTAGAATCGCACCTGCGCTCTGGCGGCATGCTGGTACTGACCACGCATCAGGAAGTCGAGATAACGTCACCGCACACACAGCGTATCGATCTCGGTATATGAAGCCACCACGCCTGCTCGATGCCTGGTCGGCGGTTGTCCGCCGCGACTTGTTGAGCGCGCTTCGTCACCGTGCGGATCTGCTGACCACGCTGATCTTCTTTGTGATCGTCGCCAGCCTGTTTCCGCTCGGCGTAGGCTCCGACGCGGCGCTGCTGCGCTCGATCGGTCCGGGTGTCATCTGGGTGGCGGCGTTGCTCGCCTCCATACTGGCGCTGGCGCGCCTGTTCTCGGGAGACTATGCCGACGGCACCTTGGAGCAACTCGCGCTCGCCCCCTATTCGCTGACGTTTCTGGCTCTGGGCAAGATAGTCGCGCATTGGCTGGCAACCGGATTGCCGCTCGTCATCGTCGCCCCCCTGCTGGGCGTGCAATTCGATCTCAACGCCGACGCACTGCTGGTACTGATGGCGTCGCTGCTGCTCGGCACTCCGACTCTCAGCCTGATCGGCGCTGTTGGCGCTGCACTTACCCTGGGCGTGCGCGGCGGTGGTGCCCTGTTGTCGCTGCTTATCTTGCCGCTTTATGTGCCGGTATTGATTTTTGGCGCCGGGGCTGTCGAAGCGAGTGCAGCCGGTCTGGGCGCCGGTGCGCATCTGTCGCTGCTTGGCGCTTTTCTGTTGAGCGCCCTGGTGTTCGCCCCTTGGGCAACTGCGGTATCCTTGCGCATTGCCGTCGAATAAAGCAAAAACAATCATGACATCCCGCATCAACTGGTTCAAATATTCGTCCCCCGCAAGTTTTTATCCGCTCGCTGGCAAACTCATCCCAGCCTTCTTCGCGGTCGCGTCGCTGCTCGCCGTATGCGGCTTGTATATCGGTTTTTTCGTCGCACCGACAGATGCTCAACAGGGCGAGGCGTATCGCATCATCTTCATACATGTGCCGGCCGCATGGATGTCGATGTTTCTTTATGTGGTGATGGCGTTCTGGGCAGGCATGGGCCTGGCATTCAATACCCGACTCTCGTCCATGATGGCGTCCGCGATTGCGCCCACCGGTGCGCTGATGACGTTTATTGCACTGTGGACCGGCGCCCTGTGGGGCAAGCCTATGTGGGGTGCGTGGTGGGTGTGGGATGCGCGTTTGACATCCGAACTGATCCTGCTTTTTCTTTATCTCGGATTCATGTCCTTGCAGGCCGCGATCGATGATCCGCGCCGGGCCGACAAGGCCGGCGCGGTGATAGCGTTGGTCGGTGCCGTCAATGTCCCCATCATCTATTTCTCGGTCCAGTGGTGGAATACCCTGCATCAAGGCGCCTCCGTGAGCCTCACGCGCAACCCCAGCATGGCGGCCACCATGCTGGCCGGGATGCTTATCATGGCACTGGCGATCTGGATCTACAGTATTGCGGTTGTTCTGATGCGCGTGCGCAGCGTCATCCTCGAACGCGAACGCAACAGCGACTGGGTGCAGGAACTGACGGAGCAGCAATCATGAATTGGGGCAGCGTATCGGAATTTCTCGCCATGGGCGGTTACGCCGGGTATGTGTGGGGATCGTTCGGAATAACAGCCGCGTGCTTAGTACTAGAAATCCTGTTGCTGAAAGCGAGACGCCGTGAAGCCGTCCGTAGGGTGGGTTAGCGCAGCGTAACCCACCGCTCTCGCATGCCGCATATCGGCGCAATACGCTACGCTATTTGCGCCCTACGCAACTGGCTGAATGTTGCAAAAAACAGACCGTTCGGTGGGCAACTTGTTGCCCACGCGTAAGACTCACGGCACGATCTGATCAATAACTATTTTCACATCCGGACCACCGACCTTGAGCTTTTGCGACAGCCCCTGCAGGTCGCCGCTCTGCGCGACTGCATTGCCACTCTTTGAAACACGCGCACCGACGATGACTTCCGGAAACTTGGATAGTTTCATTTCCGGCGCCATCGCCATGCTGTCATCAAGGGTGAACTTGTAGGGAAGGTCGCTGACCTGCCGGCGCAGTATGGCCAGCGGCATGCGCGGCCCTTCGGCCGCGCGCGCGAAGATAAATACGGTATCGGTAGGTGCGGCTTGGGCGGCGAGCGCGGCGGCGAGCGTTACGCTGCCGCGCACGCTGCCGGCCGGCGCAACGCTGGTTCCCGGAGCGGCCTTGGCCACAGCAGGTGTCTTGATACCGGCCAATTTGCGTGCTTCTTCAATATTCCCGGCCACGGTATTGGTCAACTCCGGACTCAGATCAGTACGGCTTGCGATCTTTTCCCAGTATCCAATCGCCATTTTATAGTCCTTGCGTGCGAACGCCGCCGTACCTGCCATGGCCAGGGCCTTCCAGTGCGTGGAATCGATTTTCAGCGCCTGCTCGATCAGTTGCAATGGCTTACCTTCAATCCGCCCCCCGTCCGACATGGCCAGAATATCCGCATAGTCCGCCAGCAGATCCGCGTCGTCTTTTACCAGCTCTGCCGCGCGGGCATATGCGCGCGCGGATTCGGCATAGCGTTTCATGACCGCGTACGAACGACCCAGCAAAACCCATCCGTTGGCGTCTTCGGGCTGTTGTTCAAGGCGCGTCGCCAGACCCGCCACCATCGCCTCGATTTCCTTCGCCGATGGTTGATGTCCGCTCGCGCGCGCGGACACGTTTACCGCGGCGGGGCTGCCTAGTTGCAGATACAACAAGACGGTGCACAGAGGAATGGAAACTGCCAGCACCATCGCGGTACGCCACCCGTTGCCTGGCGACGCGCTGCTCGGAGGCGTCCCGCTTTCGCGCCCCTCTTCAAGCACGCGCCGTTCGATGTCCTGACGCGCCTGCTGATATTGCTGCTGCGATAGCGTGCCGGCTGACACGTCGCGTTCGAGCGCCGCGAGTTCATCGCGCAATATATCAAGATTGGAAGTTGTGGTTGCCATGCTGTTGTCGCTGACCCGTCTACGCAGCAGCGACGGCATCAGCCATGACAAGGCGATCGTCACCAGCAATGCCCCCAGCGCGACGAACAGCGTCATCAACGGGGTCCCTCGGATTCATTGAGCAGCCGTTGGGCGGCCAGGCGTTCGTCGCTGCTCAACTCATGCTCTTCTATTTGACGATCACGCGTCCGTAAATACCTGATCAACATAAAAATGCCCGCCATCAGCAGCAATAGCGGACCGAACCACAACAGATAGGTGACCGGCTTGATAGGTGGCTGGTAAAGCACGAAATCTCCATAGCGCGCTATCATGAAGCCGAAGATGTCGTCATCGCTCTTGCCCTGGGCGATTTGTTCGCGGATTTGACGGCGCAGGTCCACTGCCAGCTCGGCATTGGACTCGGCAATCGACTGGTTCTGGCACACCAGACAACGCAGTCTCTCGGCCATCGCAACGGCGCGCTTGTTGGCGACCGGATCGTCCGGTGTCGGTTGCGCGATCTGCGCTCCAGTGAAGATCGGCAGCCAGAGCAGAAGGAATAGACATACTTTCATGATGACTGCAACTTGCGGACCAGGGGCAGAATTTTTTCGCTCAGAGCCTTGGGTGTAACGGGGCCTATCTGCTTGTAGCGGATCACGCCCGCTTTATCGATGACGAACGTTTCAGGCACACCATAGACACCATAATCCATGCCGACGCGTCCGCCGCCATCCATGACGCTCAAGGCATAAGGATCGCCGAACTGTTTCAGCCACGCCAACGCCGCGTCGCGCTGGTCCTTGTAGTTAAGACCGTAAACCGGCACGACATTGCTCCTTGCGAGATCCAGCAGCACGGGATGTTCTTCGCGACACGAAACACACCACGACGCCCATACGTTGAGCAGCCAGACCTTGCCGAGCATATCCTTGGTGGCAAAAACCTTGTCGGCCTGGTGCAGTTGCGCGAGTTCGAACACGGGCGCCGGCTTGTTTATCAACGGCGACGGAACTTCGCGTGGATTCAGGCCCAAGCCTATGCCGAGAAAAACCACTAGAACGATGAATATGCCCAACGGCAGCAGATAGCGATTCATGTGCCCGCCCGCCTCAACGCGCAGTCGCCGGCGCGGCGCCGGCGGTAGTCGATGCTGTTTCGATTCGACGCGCACGCCGGTAGCGGCGGTCGGTCAGCGACACCAGGCCGCCCAAGGCCATGATCACACATCCACCCCATATCCAGGTTACGAAGGGTTTGTGGTACACGCGCACGCTCCACGCCCCGTCGGCGATCGGCTCTCCCAGCGACACGTAGAGATCGCCCAGAAATCCGGTGGAAATCGCGGCTTCCGTCATCGCCATCTGCCGCGCATTGTAAATACGTTTTTCGGGTTGCATGCTGCGCAGCCGCTCGCCATCACGGCTCAGTGTGAAGTGTCCGCGCGCCGCACGGTAGTTGGGCCCAGTCACGTTCTCCACGCCATCGAAACGAAACGCATAGGAACTTATGCTCACGCTTTCGCCGATCGCCATGCGCACGTCGCGTTCGGTCTCATACCCTTTGACCAAAGTAACCCCGACGATAAAAACCGCAATGCCGCAGTGCGCGATCAGCATGCCGTAGTAGCCGCGCGGCTGTATCGCCAATTTCGACCACAAACCGCCCTTCGACGTACCGAGTCGTTCCCTCAAATTGACCCACGAAGTCGTCACTATCCATAACGCCAGCGCGAGACCGAAACTTACCAGCGGCGTCCACTTTCCGAGAGTAAAGGGAAGCAGCAGCGCCGTCGCCAGACTCACGATCAGAGCCCACTTGAGCCGCACCGCAAGTTCCGGCACGCTCGCTTCCTTCCAGCGCGCAAGAGGACCCACCCCCATCAGAAACAGCGCCGGCGTCATCAGCGGTACAAATACGCTGTCGAAGTACGGTGGGCCAACAGAAATTTTGCCGAGATTCAATGCATCCAGAAACAACGGATACAGCGTGCCGAGCAGCACCGCGCCCGTGGCCACCATCAGCAACAGGTTGTTGCTCAACAGCATGGATTCGCGCGAAACCAGCTTGAAGCTGCCGCCGAGTCCCACGCGCGGCGCGCGCCACGCAAACAACGCCAGCGAACCGCCTATCACCACCGAGAGAAAAGCAAGGATAAAAATGCCGCGCTTGGGATCGGTGGCAAACGCATGCACCGACGTCAGTACTCCCGAGCGCACCAGAAACGTACCTAGCAAACTGAGACTGAAGGCGCATATCGCCAATAACACGGTCCAACTCCTGAAGCCGCCGCGCTTCTCGGTCACCGCCAGCGAGTGCACCAATGCGGTGCCGACCAGCCACGGCATGAAGGAAGCGTTTTCGACCGGGTCCCAAAACCACCACCCGCCCCACCCTAATTCGTAATAAGCCCACCAGCTGCCGAGCATGATACCTATGGTCAGAAAACACCATGCCAACGTGGTCCAAGGGCGCGACCAGCGCGCCCAGGTTGCATCGAGCCGTCCACCAAGCAATGCGGCGATCGCAAACGCAAACGCCACCGAAAATCCGACATAACCCATGTACAGCATGGGCGGATGTATCACCATGCCTGGATCCTGCAACAAAGGATTGAGGTCATTGCCCTCTGCCGCAGGCGGCAGCAGTCGCTCGAACGGATTCGACGTCAGCAGCATGAATAACAGGAACCCAACGCTGAGCAGGCCCATAACCCCTACCACGCGTGCCACCATGGGTTCGGGCAAATGACGGCTGAATACCGTCACCGCGACCGTCCACACATTCAGCATCAACACCCACAACAACAGCGATCCCTCATGCGAACCCCAGGTTGCAGCAATGCGATACTGCACCGGCAACTGCGAATTGGAGTTGGTGGCGACGTTCAATACCGAAAAATCGTTGTTGACGAATGACCACGCCAGACAGCCAAAAGCAATCGTCACGAAAGTGAATTGACCCTGAGCGGCAGGGCGCGCCAGTGCCATCCACACCCGCGAACCGCGCGCCGCACCCATTATCGGCAACACGCCCTGCGTCAACGCCAGCAGTAAGGCGAGTATCAATGCGAAATGGCCAATCTCCGGAATCATATCTAGTGCCTTTTATGGGGTAACGACGCTCTTCTGCGCCTTTTTCGCCTGATCGATCGCATGCGCTGCATCCGGCGGCATGTAATTTTCATCGTGCTTGGCGAGCACCTCGCTGGACTCAAACTCGCCATCCGTGCGCAATTTGCCCTGTGCCACCACGCCCTTGCCCTCCTTGAACAAGTCCGGAAGTATGCCTTTATAGGTCACGGGTATGGTCTGCACCGTGTCCGTGACACGGAAGTGCACCGTCAACCCGTCATTCTCGCGCCTGAGACTGCCCGCCTCCACCATGCCGCCGATGCGAAAAACCTTCCCGTGCGGTGCCTCTTTTGCAATGACCTGGCTCGGACTGAAGAAAAACACCAGATTGCTCTGAAACGCGTTCAATACCAATGCCGCTGCGCCGCCCAGCGCCGACAGAGCGGCGATTATCATTGCAATTCGCTGATGCCTGGGTTTCATGGCAGGATGGTGATAGTAGGCGTTACGAGCGTGAAATTTTTCGGCGTTCCATCCAAAATCAAAAAAGCCTCGATGAGAACTTGAGATAAAGGGCTATTTTAGCGGATTCGAGTCTGCTAACGCTAATGTTAGCTTCTATAACTTCAATCAAATCCTTCTTCCGGCTGGATTCACTTGCGGCAAACCAAACTCCTTTGCCATAATCAAATCAAGACCAGCCTGCCTGCGAAGTCAAACCGAGAGCCCCCTTGAACAAACCCGTGTTT
>CANJQI010000040.1 GCA_947476215.1 Betaproteobacteria bacterium | reverse complement strand
TGCCGTGGCGCACCGTCACGAAGAAGGTCTGTTTCTGTGCGCCTGATAGCTCCGGAATTTGCTTCATGATTACCGAGCGCTTCAAAGTGCCCGGCGGCGGCTGGTTCGGTCCCAGATTGCCGGTGGCAACCGGTGCCTGCCTTTGGCGGGGACATGGTGTTCATATTAAAGACAAAGGGCTCGAGGGTCACGGTTGAGAATAAATTGAGATAGTGATTACCAAACCGCACCTCACCACCAACTCCCGTTCATCAAGGTACGGGGGCGTTTTTGCCGAAAACAGAAAACCCACGCCGCCGTACCAAGCCCGAAAAAGTCAGGAGGTTTTGAGATAAACGGGGTTTGAGACGGTTTTTGCCGAAAAATGCCGCGGCCGCAGTCAGGAGCTTTAAGCGCAAAGCCCCGCGTGGTGCGGGGCTTCAGGCAGTCTCAACGCCGCTTGAGCAGGTTTGAGGTCTTTGTACTGGCGGGGTGAAAGTGATTCGAATACTCTATACGCCCCTTTCGTAATGCGAGGATCGTAGGGGCGACACCTATTTTACGAACATATCCATGAACGCGTGGACTGGCATGGCAGTGAGCCGTTTCATATCCCCGCAGCATTCCATGATTTGACGCTGGCGTTTCGGTGGGAACGTCAGTTCCACGCTGCGGCGGAATTTTTCTTCCACCATGGGGATGCCTTCACGGCGACGGCGCGGATGGCCGAGCGGGTACTCGATGACGACATCTGGCGTGCGGGTGCTGTCGCGAAATTCGATGCGTATGGCATTCGCGTTGTTTCGCCGGCGCGGGTCGGAAAATCCACGCGTGAATTCCTGGTCTTCGGTCACAACCATTTTGTCGCGTAATGCATCTATCCTCGGATCCGCCGCTGCGCCGTCTTCGTAATCCTCGGCTTCGAGCTTGCCGTGTAGAAGCACGATGGCAACGATGTATTGCAGGCAATGGTCGCGGTCGGCGGCATTGTGCAGTGGGCCGGTCTTGACCGAGGTCTGCAGTGTCTTGGTATGTGTGCGCAGGTGGATCTTCCTGATATCGTCGATCCGGTCCTTGACCAGAGGGTGCAGCCGGTGTGCGCATTCGCTCGCGGTCTGGGTGTGGAACTGCGCCGGATAGGGTACTTTGAACAGGATGTTGTTGATGATGAAGGTGCCGAACGCCTGGTCGAGCACTATCGGTTTTCCCTTCAACACCACGTCGCAGAATCCCCAGCGTTTCGCGGACAGCGCGGCGGGGTAGCCCATTTCCCCGCGCAGCGCGAACAGGCCATGCATCACGCCGCGGCTGGTTGCGTCGCCCGACGCCCATGCCTTGCGCCAGCCGGTGCCTTCACCTATGCGATACAGGCGCGGACTGATGCCATCCAGCCAGGCATTGGACAGCGCATTGACGATTTCCTGGCGTGACCCGCCGAGCAAATGGGTCGCCACGGCGCTCGAACTGACATTGAGCATGCCCACGGAATCCAGTCCCTCCGCCATGTAATTGTTTTTCAGCGCCAGCACGCCCTGAATTTCATATGCCTTGATCAACGCGGTCAATACGTCGCGCACCGTGAGCCTGGAACCGCGGCGGCTCATGTAATCCGCCACCGCCAGTATGGCGCCGAGATTGTCCGACGGGTGCGCGGCTTCGGCGGCAAACCACGCATCGTTGTAGTCGAGCCAGCGGATGGCCGTGCCCATGTCGAATGCAGCCTTGATCGGGTCCAGTTCGAAATGAGTTCCCGGGACACGCGCGCCGTTGGGCACCAGCGTGCCGGGCACGACCGGCCCCAGCAGTTTGTGGCACTCCGTCGACGGCAGCGCGTGGAATATGCACGCCAGGGCGTCTAGCAGGCTGCAGCGCGCAACCTTGTAAGCGGCATCGTCGTTAATTTTGTAGCGCGTCATGTAGTCCGCGATCAGGGTCAGCGGACGATCAGGTGCTTTCGGTTTTGATGTCATGTGGTGGGTGTGAGAGTGAAGATAAGAGTAAGGGAAGCGTGTAGACCGATCGTTCAGTCCAGTGTGATGCGCGCCTGCTTGATAACCTTGGCCCAGCGTGCTAGCTCGCCTTTGATATGAGCCGCGAATTCCGCCGGAGAATTTCCCACCGGTTCGGCGCCTTCGTTGGTAAGCTTCTCGCGCACTTCCGGGAACTGCACGATTTTTGCAATTTCGCGTGCCAGCCTGTCGACGATGGGCTTGGGCGTGCCGGCCGGCGCGAGCACGCCGTACCATGACGACGTCACATAACCGGCAACGCCGGCTTCGGCAACCGTGGGTACATCGGCGAGCGCCGCCGATCGCGTGGCACCGGTCAGCGCCAGCGGACGCAGCTTGCCCGAGCGCACTTGCGGCAGTATCGCGACCGTGCTTGAAAACATCAGTTGCACCTGGCCGCTCAGCAGGTCGGTGAGCGCGGGCGCCAGTCCTTTGTAAGGGACATGCACCATGTTGGTCTCGGTCATCATCATGAACATCTCTGCGGCGAGATGCGAAGAGCTGCCTTTCCCATTCGAGGCGAAGTTCAGTTGACCAGCCTTGGCTTTCGCGAGTTGTATGAGTTCCTTGACCGTTTTGGCCTGCACCGACGGATGAACGGCAAGCAGCAAGGGCGCTGCGCCGATCAGGCTGATCGGAGAAAAATCCTTGACTGCATCATAGGGAAGTTTCGGGTTCAGGCTGGGATTGACGCCGTGGCTGCCGACTCCGCCGAGGAACAAGGTGTAGCCGTCGGGAGCCGCGCGCGCGGCGGTTTCGGCGCCTATGACACCGCCCGCGCCAGCGCGGTTATCGATCACGACCTGTTGACCGAGCGCCTCGTACAATTTGTATCCCACGGTGCGCGCCATGGTGTCGTTTCCGCCGCCGGGCGGAAATGGCACGATGAACCGGATCGGCCTGGTGGGATAAGCTTGTTCCGGGCTGCTCGAGGCGGCGTAAGCCGGTGCGAATATGGAAATCGAAACGGCGATAAGTGCCGGAATAGACCATAAATTCATTACAGGACTCCCGATACGCCGCCGTCTATGTTGATGCTGGTGCCCGTGACATAGCTGGCCGCCGCGGACGCGAGAAACACGATGATATTCGCCGCTTCGTCTGTTTCGCCGACGCGGCCCATGGGAATATCCTTGCCGGCTTTTGCGTAGTAAGCCTCGGGTGTCGTGCCGGTGCGCACGATGCGGCGCTCATGCTGACCCGATTTGACCTTGCCTATGCATACGGTGTTGACGAGTATGTTGTCGGGGGCAAATTCCTTGGACAGCGCCTTGGTCAGCGCCAGTCCCGCCGCGCGCGACAGGGTGGTGGGCATGCTGCTCGCGGGCGGTTGCTTGCCGCCGGTGCTGGTGACGTTGATGATGCGGCCGCCGCCCTGCTTGCGCATATGCGGTATCGCGATGCGGCTGCAGCGTATGGCGCCGAAGATCTTCAGATCAAGATCCGCGGCCCATGTTGCGTCGTCGACTTCCAGGAAGTTGCCGCGCTGCGATGTGCCGGCGTTGTTGACCAGGATGTCGATGCGGCCGAATTTATCCAGAACCGCGGTCATGAAGCGGTCAATATCCTCGGATTTTCGAATGTCGGTCGCCATGCCGTATGCATCGCCACCCGCTGCCTCGATGTCGCTGACCACCTTACTCACGGTCTCGGTTTTTCGTCCGCAGATCGCAATCTTGGCGCCTTCGCGCGCAAACATGAATGCCGCTGCACGGCCTATACCCTCGGTGCCACCGGTAACTATGGCCACTTTGCCTTTCAATCCCAGTTCCATTTTGTGACTCCTTTCAATTAACCGCCAAGATCCTTTTTAATACCCCTCAAGGGGGTATTAAAAAGGATCTTGGCGGTAAAAAATAAATCATTATTCAGGCTGTATGCCCGCCGACTTGATGACTTTGGCCCACTTGTCGAGTTCGCTGCGATGGTATTTGAGCAGTTCCTCGGGTGTGCTGCCGAGCGGATCGGCGGCGAGGTCGATGAAACGTTTTCTGATTTCGGGCACCGCCAGCGCCTTGAGAATTTCGCCGTTGAGCCGCGTCACGATGGATTTTGGTGTCGCGGCCGGCACGACGATGGCATACCAGTTGCCCACTTCGTAACCAGGCAGCCCCGATTCGGAGACCGTCGGGGTGTCGGGCATGAGCGCCGTGCGTTTGGCGCTGGTGACTGCGATACCGCGCAGTTTTCCATCCTTGACGAACGGCAGCACGGAAGATATACCGGAAAAATATATTCCGACCTGACCGGCGAGCAATTCGGTGAGCGCGGGGCCGCCGCCCTTGTATGCGATGTGCACCATTTTGACGCCTGCCATGGAATTGAACAGTTCACCGGCAAGGTGTGGTGGGGTGCCGATTCCCGCGGAAGCAAAATTGAGTGTGCCCGGTTTGGCTTTGGCAAGTGCTATCAGGTCCTGCACGCTTTTTGCGGCGACCGTCGGATGAATTGCAAGCAGGCTGGGCGCCGTGCCTATCAGACTCACCGCTGCGAAATCCTTGATCGCGTCATAGGGCAGTGACTTGCGCAGATTGGGATTTATTGCCAGTGATGCGGTCCCGCCAAGGAACAACGTGTATCCATCGGGCGCGGCGCGCGCGGCAAGTTCCGCGCCTATGATGCCACCGGCGCCGCCGCGATTGTCGATAACAACCTGCTGCGACATCTGTTCGGACAATTTTGCCGCCATGACACGGCCCAGGATATCGTTCGGGCCGCCGGGTGGGAACGGTACTAGAAGGCGGATCGATTTGGACGGGTAGGTGCGGCTCGAGTCGGCCGCGGCGGACATCGCGCCACCGGCGTAAGCCATTAGCAGCACGATTGTCACAGTGTCGGTCAGGTGGTGATTTTTCATGAGATTTCCTAATCGGCGTCGCCAAGCGGGCGGTACAGGTCCGAACAGAGATGAAGAAAGAGAATTTTCGCACGTTTCGCGCGATTGCCGTAGTTATTGGCTAGGCATATGATGTCCACGTTTATGGGATTCAATCAGGGAAACGGAGGCAAGCCATGTTGAGATCGTTATCAGAAGTTCGCAGGCTGGCATTGCCCATTGCAGCGCTGTTGCTGCTGATGTTTGCATGTCTGGTCAGTTCGTCCGGTGTCGCGATCGCCGCCGATGAACCGCAGGCCGAGGGTCGTGAGGCGATGACGGTGGACAAGTTTTCGGTGGTCAGAGTCAACGCCCGCGCGGTTCCCGACGCGCGCAGCCGTTCGACGCTGGGACCAGAACGCGAAGGAACCGGCATCGTGATCGATTCGAGCGGACTGATACTGACCATAGGCTACCTCATACAGGAAGCCCAGACGGTGCAGATTTCCGCTGCCGACGGGCGGGCAGTACCTGCCAGCGTCATTGCCTATGACTATTCCACCGGATTCGGCCTGATACGCGCCGTCAAGGCACCGGCGATCAAACCGATTTCGTTCGGCGATTCGTCGGCACTGGCCACTCGCGAGCCGGTTCTGATCGTGGGTTTTGATGGTGTCGCGCCCGCGTTCGTCGTGTCGCGTCGGCAGTTCGCGGGTTATTGGGAATACATGCTGGACGAAGCGATTTTTACCGCACCCGCGACCGTCAACTGGCAGGGCGCGGCACTTATCAACAAAGAGGGCAAGCTGCTTGGCGTCGGGTCGCTGGCGGTCGGTGATGCGCTCGGCGCGCGCGCGCAGGTCCCCGGCAATATGTTCGTACCCATCGATCTGCTCAAGCCCATATTGGGAGATCTGATCGCACAGGGGAAAGCGTCAGCCAATCCGCGTCCTTGGCTGGGCGTCAGCACGCAGGAATTGCAGGGCAAGATGATAGTCACGCGCGTATCGCCGGAAAGCCCGGCGGAGCACGCCGGCCTGGTGGTCGGCGATATCATTGTCGGTGTGCGCGGCGAGCAGTTGCAGGGGCAGGCCGATTTCTATCGCAAACTGTGGGCCAGCGGCGATGCCGGCGCGGAAGTGATACTCGACGTGTTAAAGGGCGCGGAAATCAAGAAACTGGGCGTGAAATCGATCGACCGTCACCAGTATCTGCGGCCGAAAGCCATTTACTGATAGCAGTGTCTGCGGAAGTCCCGGGCCCCGGGGCGGGCTAAAACGTGTCCATACCCAGCACGCCCGTCGCAAGATCCATATCCTCGACGAGCTTCTTGCCGACCAGATTACGCAGTGTTTCGGTGGTGCCGCCGCCGAGGCTGCCGTAACGTGTGCCGCGGAAAAACCGCGATACCGGATATTCGTCGGTAAAGCCGTATCCGCCGTGGACCTGTATGGCTTCGGAAGTCACGCGTATGCTCATCTCATTGGTGTATATCTTCGCCATTGCCGCCAGCGTCGGGTCGGGAAACTGTTCGCCGCTGACCGCGGCGCGGTAGAGCAACCCGCGCGCGGCTTCGATCTGGATATACATGTCGGCCGCTTTCCAGCGCATGCCCTGAAAGTCTCCAATAGGGTGGCCGAATGCCGAGCGATCCCGCAGATACTTGACGGCTTCTTCGAGCGCGCCTTCGGCGAGCCCCAGGCAGATTGAGGGATTCAGGCAGCGCTGGGTGTTGAATGCGTTCATCAGCCGCTTGAGTCCATGGTCGTGGATGACCAGATTTTCCAGTGGCAGCTCGATGTCGTTAAACTGAACTTCGCTCAGAAATTCGCCGCCCATGGTGTGATATTTGGCGTCCGCGACCAGCCCTTTGACGCCCCCCGGTATCAGCACGCAACCGATACCCGCCGCGTCCGGCACGCTGTTGACGCGCGTGAAGACCACGAACATGTCCGCGATGTCGGCGCGGCTGATCAGCGTCTTGCGGCCATTGATAACGATGCGATCGCCCTTGACCACGGTATTGGTCGTGTAATTGCGCACGTCGGTGCCGGCGTTGGGTTCGGTCATGCAGATCGCGAGTATGGCCTCGCCGGTTGCGACGCGCGGCAGGATTTTCTGCTTGATGGATTCCGGTGCATAGGTGCTGATGATGCGGCATTGCACGCCCACTTCGCCGAGAACCGCCATGGCCGTGACATAGCATACCTTGCTGATTTCCTCGAGTATCAATACGGTGTCGAGTATGCCGAGTCCGGAACCGCCATATTCCTGAGGCACCGACATGCCGAGCACGCCGATCTCTCCGAGCCGTTTCATGTTTTCGGCTGGCCACGTGCCGTCTATGTATTTGATGGCGCGCGGCGCGAATTCCTTTTGACAAACCTTGCGCACGACTTCGACGAATTCGCGTTGCTGATCACTGATCTTGAAATCCACGAGTTGATTCTCCTATGTTAAACGCGAGGCGTGCCACGCCGCGACGGCGTTGGTCATGTCATCGAGCGATGCGAACACTTGCGCACCGGCGGCTTCCAGCGCGTCTTTTTTTGCAGCCCATCCGCCATGGCCGCCATGCACCAGTGCGCCGGCGTGTCCCATGGTTACGCCTTCAGGCGAGCTGCGCCCGGCTATCAATGCGAATACCGGTTTCGCGAAACGGTGTTCGGTAAGCGTTGCGGCGAAATCTTCTTCCTCATTGCCGCCGATCTCGCCGATGATGAGCAGCGCTTCAGTCTGGGTGTCCGCCGCGTAGAACGGCACCAGCTCGGCATAGCGCGTGCCCTTGACCGGATCGCCGCCGACCCCCGTCCATACGGACGTGCCGACGCCGCGTTGCACAAGCCGGTAACCGGCTTCGTAGGAAAGCGTGCCGCTTTTGGACATCAGGCCCAGGGGCCCCGGTAGCAGCGATGCTTCCGGAAGAAAGCCGAGCTTCGCTTGGCCCGCGACCGCGATTCCGGGCGTCGACGCACCTATCCACATGGCACCGGCTTCGCGTGTCACGGCCCGCGCGCGCAGCGCATCGTGCACGGGCATGCCTTCGGTCGGCGTCACGATCAGTTTGATCCCGGCGTGCGCCGCGTCCTCGATTGCGCCCAGCAACTGGGCCGGGCCCACCAGCGCAACGGTGGCTGTCGCGCCGGTTGCCGCCACGGCGTCGCGACACGAGGCGAACACCGGAACCCCGCCTACGTCCGCAACATCCGATTTCGGGGATACGCCACCGACAATGTTGGTGCCGTACTCGCGCATCATGCGCGTGTGCATGCGCCCGGCGCGCCCTGTCATGCCCTGCACGATGACGCGTGTGGTGTTGTCGACGCGTGGATAAATCGTCATGCCAGTTTGCGCCTTACGTGTTCGAGCGCAACGCCGAGTTCGGTCGACACGGGAATGCCGTGCGTGGCGAGAAAATCGCGCGCCGCTTCTAGATTGGTGCCCACCAGCCGTGCCACCACTGGCAGCTTGATATGGGGTATGCGTGCCAGCGCTTCCACCAGCAACTGCGCGAATTCCTTCAGGTCAGTAATGCCGGCGAATATGTTGACCAGCAGCACGCGCACGCGTTTGCCCTCCGCAATCCACTCGATGACGTTGACGAGCCGCGTTGCATCGCCCCGTAATCCGCTGGTGCGCACGTCAAGAAAATTGTACGGTTTCAGGCCTGTTGCACGAAGTTCATCGATCAGCATCATGGACAGGCCGGCCCCGGTGGTCAGCAACCCGATTTCACCGTCCGGATCGACTACCACGTAATCGCAGCCATGCCTGTGTTTACGGTATGCCTCCGGATAGGCAGCCGCGCGCTGTTCGAGCAGCGCCCGCAACACAGGCTGGCGGTAGATCGCGTCGTCGTTGGTTACAACCTTTGCGTCGCCGGCGGTCCACGTGCCGTCCTTGTGTACAAACAAGGGATTGATTTCCAGCAGTGAAAGTTCACCCTCAAGGAACGCCCGTGCCAGTGCCGGTCCCGCGCTGTTGATCGCGGCGGCCACATGAGGAGCAAAGCCCGCGGTCAGACGTGCCCAGCATGCGTTGAGATCGTGCAGCCGCGGCATCGCCACTTCGTTGCGCACCGCGCCTTCGGTTGCGGCCAGCGTTTCGATTTCCACACCGCCCTGCGCCGCGACCATGATGCGCACGCCAGCGCTCACCGGGTCGAGCATGAAACTCAGATATGTCTCATCAGCGCCCCCGACACGGGTTTCGACGCGGCACGAGCGCACTGTCATGCCCTTATGTACCTTGCCCAGAATATCGCGTGCATGCGCACGCAATTCATCGGCACTGTTCGCGGTTCGGATCAGGCCCGCCTTGCCGCGCCCACCGACGGGAATTTGCGCCTTGATCATCCACGGTGGCGCGGGCAGCGTGGCGGTGTCAAAGTCCAGGCTCTCCAGCAGCGCGCCGGCAGGCATGGCAGCACCATGTGCCGCCAGCAGGGTCTTGGCGTCGTGTTCGAGAAGAAACATCGGAGCAGCGGGGGGGCGCGAACCACGCGATTGAGATTGCAGAGACCGGTAAGTATATCGCAAGCCGGGCCGGCACGGATTGCGCGACGGCAGCCGTTGACGCTGTGCAATGGCGTGTCATAGACTGCTTTACCGCCATGGATACCAAAAGGATGTCATGAGTCAACTCAAACCATCGCCGGTCATCAACGGCAACGAACACTGGACCACCAAGGGCGATGTCCGGCTTTTCCTGTGGGAGAAACCGGCGCGCACGGCGGAAAAACGCGGCACGGTGTTGTTCGTGCACGGGTCATCGATGGCGTCACAGCCTACCTTCGATCTGCAGGTGCCGGGGCGCGCTTATTCCTCGGTCATGGACTATTTCGCGGATCAGGGATACGACACGTGGTGTTTCGACATGGAAGGGTACGGACGTTCCGACAAGCAGCGGCCCATCAATTGCGACATTGCGAATGGCGCCGACGACACGGCTGCGGTGACTGAATACATCATGAAAACGCGTGGCGTGAAGGATTTCATGATTTACGGCATATCGTCAGGTGCGCTGCGTGCGGCGCTGTTTGCACAGCGTTTTCCCGAGCGCGTCGCGCGACTGGCGCTGGATGCATTTGTGTGGACGGGGGCGGGCAGCCCGACGCTGGACGAGCGGCGCAAGAGGCTGCCGCAGTTCGTCAACGTCAACCGGCGTCCGATAGACCGCGCATTCGTGCACAGCATTTTTACGCGTGACCATCCCGGTTGCGCCGAAGCGTACGTGGTGGACGCGTTTGCGGACGCGATTCTTGTGTTAGACGACTCGATGCCGACAGGAACTTACGTCGATATGTGCACCAGGCTGCCCATGGTCGATCCGGAAAAAATCACCGTGCCGACGCTGATTATGCGCGGAGAGTTTGACGGCATCGCAAGTCTGGACGATCTCATAGCCTTTTTCATGCGCTTGCCCAATGCCGACAAGCAGTTCACCGTGATGGCGGGTATCTCGCACGCCAGCTTCCAGCAGATCAACTATAGGATGGCGTATCACATACTGCATGCATTCTTCTCCCAACCGGCACCGCTCTATCATGGTTAGCCGTGTTCCCGCAGCGCAACGGATGATGCGCTCGCCAGTTCGTGCTGCATGCATTCTATTGGCGGTGGCGGCGGGCATGTCGGGTGCGCATACGCAAGCCGCGTCGGATTCCGGCTACCCGAACAAACCGATACGCATGGTCACGGGGGGCATAGGGGGTGGCATCGATTTTGTAACGCGCATACTCGGACTGGGATTAACCAGCGTCTCCGCACAGCAGGTGATCGTGGATAATCGTCCCAGCGGCGCTGTGCCTCGGGAGATTGTGTTTCGTGCGGCGCCCGACGGCTATACATTGCTGGTGGCTGGCGGATCGCTATGGATAGGAGCTGTGCTGCAGAAGGCGGCCTTCGATACGCTTAGGGACCTCACACCCGTTTCGCTGGTGACCGCGCAGCCCAGCATTCTTGTGGTCCATCCGTCGGTGGCGGCAAAGTCGGTCAAGGAATTGATCGCACTGGCAAAAGCCAGGCCCGGTGAACTCAACTATGCATCGGCAGCGACGGGAGCCGCGTCTCACCTTGCAGCGGAACTTTTCAAGGCCATGGCGGGTGTCAACATCGTGCGCGTAACCTACAAGAGCGGTGCGGCACGGCAGACGGACCTGTTAAGCGGCCAGGTGCAATTGTCGTTTGCCACCGCGAGTTCGCTCGAGTCTTACGTCAAGGTCGGTAAGTTGCGGGCGCTGGCTGTTACATCAATACGTCCATCGCCACTCTTTCCTGATCTGCCGACCGTGGCTGCGTCTGGCTTGCCCGGGTACGATTCGGTCACGATTAACGCGGTATTTGCCCCACCGCGAACGCCGATGGCGATCGTCGGGCTCGTAAACCGCGTGATCGTGCGTGCGCTCGGCCAACCGGACATCAAGGAGAAGTACCTGGTCGGCGGACTGGAAACGGTCGGAAGTTCACCTGCGGTTCTCACGGACGCCGTCAGGGCTGAAGTGGCAATGCTTGGGAAACTGTTAAAAAACAAAAGTGTGGCATACGAAGAGTAACTGGCAAACCTTCTCACACTTTGTTCAGAACGGGCTTAGTCACCGCGTATACCGGCGCTCTTGATGACTTTGCCCATCCGCGTGATGTCGGATTTGATCGCGGCCGCGAATTCGTCCGGGGTGGTCGGCGCCGCTTCGAGGCTGACACCGGCCAATCGGTCGATCGTTTCCGGCTTGTGCAGCAGTGACGTAATTTCCTGATTCAGTCGATGGACGACGACTGCAGGCGTTTTGGCCGGAGCCCAAACGCCATACACGACGTCGGATTCGTAGCCGGGAAGCCCGGACGCCGCTACTGTCGGAAGGCTGGGAACCAGAGGCGAGGGTTTTGCGGAGGTCACCGCCAGCGGCCGCAATCGGCCGGATTTGATATGCGGTGCGACGGACGCCGCGGTCGAGAACATGAGTTGTACCTGGCCACCGACGAGGTCGTTTTGAGCCGGCGCGGTACCCTTGTACGTAATTCGCTCGATGTTGACGTCGGCCATGGACTTGAACAGTTCCGCCGCAAGATGCGTGGATCCGCCTATACCCGCCGAGGCATAGTTAAGCTGGCCGGGACGCGCTTTCGCGAGTGCAATTAATTCCCTGATCGATTTCACCGGCAGCGACGTATGCACGACGACAATGTTGGGCGAGCGTGCGAGCAGAGTTACGGGAGAGAAGTCTTTTAGGGGATCGTAAGACGCGGATTGCAGCATGGGCAGTATCCACAGTCCGCCCGTGTAGACCAGCAGGGTGTAGCCGTCGGGCGTCGCGCGTGCGACTTGCTCGGCCGCGATCGACCCGCCCGCACCGCCTCGATTCTCCACGATCAACGGCTGGCCCATAGGTGTGGCAATGCCCTGCGCCATGAGTCGCGCCAGCAGGTCATTGCCGCCTCCCGCCTCTATGGTGATGATGCGTATCGATTTGACTGGATAGGTCTGCGCGTGCACGGCCATGTTGTCGAACGCCAATGTGGCAAGGCAGACCTGCAAAACAACATGGGATGGCAAATTATTCATCGCGTATACCGGCTTCCTTGATGACTTTTCCAAGGCGGGTCATCTCTGATTTGACCGTGCTGCCAAGTTCCTCAGATGAAGTGCCGACGGTCTCTATGCCCACGCTGAAAAACTTTTCCTTTACGTCGGGCCGATGCAGCGCCCGGACAAATTCCTGGTTCAAGCGCGCGACCAGCGCCGGCGGCGTCCTGGCCGGCGCAAAAACGCCGAGAATCGAGGCTGTTTCGTAACCCGGCACTCCCGTTGCCGCGATGGTGGGCATGTCAGGGAACAGTGGCGATGGTTGCGCGCTGGATACGGCCAGCGCCCGCAGGCGGCCCGACTTGACGTGTGTTGCAACCGCGCCGGGCGTGGCGAATGCAATCTGGACTTCGCCTGAGATCAGTGCTTTTTGCGCCGGTCCGCTGCCCTTGTAGGCGATGTGAACAATATTGATCTGGGCCATCGATTTAAGCAGTTCGGATGCGATCTGGGTCGAGGAACCCGCACCGCCGGATCCGTAGTTGAGTTTGCCCGGATTGTTTCTTGCCAGAACAACCAGCTCCCTGGCGGTTCTGACCGGCAGCGACGGGTGCACAACCAGCAGGTGTGGCGCGCGCGTCGCAAGCGTGATTGGCGCGAAATCCCGGATCGGATCGTAGGGGACGTTGTCGCGCAGGAACGGCATCAACCATATGTTGCTGCCGTAGAAAAGCAGGGTGTATCCATCGCCGGGAGATTTGGCAACGGCCTGCGCCGCAATCGTCCCGCCCGCCGTGCCGCGGTTTTCAATAATGACCTGTTGGCCGATTCCGCTCGCTACACCCTGCGCGATCAGACGAGCTGCAAAATCGTTGCCGCCTCCCGCTTCGGACGTCCATATGCGTATGGGTTTGGCGGGAAAATCCTGGCTCCAGGCGGTCGATGTGCCGACGATCAAGGCCACGAGCGCGGGGATCATTGGCGCTGGTTTCGATAACCTCATGAATATTCTCCAGTATGGATTGTTATTGCGAATCGGCCGGCGCAGCGGTGCGGAGGAAGTCATCCGTGCCACGCGGGATTTATTCGTCGCGTATGCCGGCGTCCTTGATGACTTTGCCCATGCGCGACATTTCTGCTTTGATGGCGGTCCCGAACTGTTCGGGCGTACTGCCTACGATTTCAGAGCCGGCACTGAAAAACCGATCTTTTACATCGGCGGTGTTCAGCACACGCACGATGCCCTGGCTCAGCTTATGGACGACGGACGCGGGCGTTTTCGCCGGCGCGAGTATGCCGAAAATTGCCACTGACTCATATCCGGGTACGCCCGAAGCGGCTATGGTTGCAAGTCCAGGCGCGAGGGCCGAGGGTTGCAGGCTGCTCACGCCCAGCGCGCGCAGTTTGCCGGACTTGATATGCGCCGTAACCGAACTCGCGCTCGCAAACATAAGCTGGACCTGTCCCCCTAGCAGGTCCGTGATTGCCGGCGCTGCGCCCTTATAAGGGATGCGTACGATCATGGTGCCTGTCATGGCCTTGAACAGTTCCGCCGCCAGATGATTGGACGTTCCAGCGTTGCCGGTGGCACAGTTCAACTCGCCGGGTCTAGTCTTGGCAATTGCGATCAATTCCTTGACGGACTTCGCCGCAACGGTGGGATGCACGACCAGTATATTGGGGGCGCTGACCGCCAGCGTGACCGGCGCAAAGTCCCGCACCGGATCATAGGGCACGTTGCTGCGCATATAAGGCAGCAGCCACATCGCGCTGCCATTCAGGAGCAGGGTGTAGCCATCGGGTTGTGCCTTCGCGACGAGGTCGGATACCACCACGCCGCCTTCACGGCCATCAACCACAACCTGCTGCCCCAGAAGGTCGGACAGCCCAGGCGCAATCAGGCGCGCGGTAATATTGCTGCTGCCGGCGACGCCCGACACTACCATGCGTACCGGTTTGACCGGGAAGTTCTGCGCCGACGCGATCGGTACGGGCAAAGTCATCGCGAGCAGCGCAATTGTTGCTGCAATGGACCAGAGAAGAGTAGACATCGTGTTCCAAGTCCGGATATGGGCCAACCATTTTACTTGAACTGCTAATGGGGCGAGCTAAACACCAGGAGGAATGACCGTGACGGCAATTCGCGCGTGAAGCGTGGCGCTGCCGGATTTCCGGTATATAATCTGCCGTGCTTTTTTCGACTCCTGGAAAGACTAGCGAATGAACAAGCATAACTTGATTACGATGGGGGCATTCGGGTTGGCGCTGATTGCATCGGTATCGGTGCAAGCGGCCGGCGATGCCGCGGCGGGGAAGACCAAGGTAGCAATGTGTCAAGGCTGCCATTCCATAACCGGCTACAAGACCGCGTTCCCCTCTGTTTATCACGTGCCAAAAATCGGCGGTCAGAATCCGGACTACATCGTCAAGGCATTGCAGGCCTACAAATCCGGCCAGCGCAGTCACCCGAGCATGCGCGCCATCGCGGCCGGATTGAGCGATCAGGACATGGCCGACCTCGCAGCCTATTACGCCGCCGACACCGTCAAGACTTCAGCCCGTTAGCCCGTTAACTTCAGGCCCACATCATGATACGAACTCTCTTCCTGGCAGTATTGTTTGCAATGAGCGCCCAGCTATACGCCGCCAATCCCGCGGCCGGCAAGGAAAAATCCAAGGTATGCGCCGCATGTCATGGCGAAACAGGTGCGACTCCGATACAGGACAACCCCAAGTTGGCCGGGCAGTACTATGACTACCTGGTGCGCGCATTGACGGATTACAAGTCGGGCAAGCGCAAGAACCCCATCATGCCCGGCATGGTGGCCAATCTGACGAAGGAAGATATCTCCGATCTCGCGGCTTATTTTTCAAGTCAGCCCGCCGCGGTAAGCACACGCCACTGAACGTAATCCGGCGTAAGTTGATAGGCCGGATAGCGTTTTTATCCGGCCTTTTTGCATCACGAGTTATCTGGTATTTTTCCGAATTTCTGTTGCGCGCACGCAAGATACAAAATGTGATCGGGTGCAGTGCCCAGACGTTGCGCCTGCCATAGCGTTTCGGCCAGGCATTCGAGCAGCGCATGTTGGGCGTCATGTTCCGAGCCGGTCGATTGCGCAATGCGGGTAAATTGCGCACAGATCCCGGGAGGCTGGTCTATTGTCAACTGTTCTTCGATGGCCAGATGCAGCGACAAGTGCAGGAATGGATTGATGCCGCCGTCGTGCGGTGCGTAGTCCTGCCCCAGATGGCGTTCCGGACTCTCAAGCAGCTTGTGGTATTCGGGGTGCGCGGAGATGACCTGCAACGCCACGTTTTCAAGACCGCTTAGCACCACGCCGTCGCGATACTTGCGCCACGTGTCGAACAGGAACTGGCGTGCTTGATCGCGGGTCGGCTCGAACATGTTTTAATTGGTAAGCGGTAAGCGGTAAGCGGGCTATGTCGGTTCCAATTTCGCGGCTCACCGCTTACGGCTTATCGCTCACCGTCTTGTGCCTTAACTCGCACAGGTCGCGGATTTCGCAGACTGGACAATCGGGTTGGCGGGCTTTGCATACGTAGCGGCCATGGAGTATCAGCCAGTGATGGGCATGCTGCCTGAATTCGTCCGGAACGAACTTGAGCAGCTTTTTTTCCACTTGCAGAACGTCCTTGCCGGGCGCGATGCCGGTGCGGTTGGAAACACGGAAAATGTGAGTATCAACCGCAATCGTCGGTTTGCCAAATGCGATATTGAGTACGACATTCGCGGTCTTGCGGCCTGCGCCGGGCAATTGCTGGAGCGCTTCAAGCGTATTTGGCACCTCGCCATCGTGACGATCCAGCAGCATCCGGCATGTCGCGATAATGTTCTTTGCCTTTGTGTGGTATAGGCCAATGCGTTTAATGTATTTTTCCAGGCCCGTGACACCCAGAGCCAGTATGGCCTGTGGCGTGCATGCGACCGCGTAGAGATCGCGAGTGGCCAAGTTAACGCTTTTGTCCGTGGCCTGTGCCGACAAGATGACCGATACGAGCAGTTCAAAGGGCGAACGATATTCGAGTTCACTCTTAGGTGCGGCATTTCGGGCGCGTAACCGGGCAAAAATTTCGGATCTTTTAGCGAGGTTCATGCAAAGCGGGTCGTATCAGTACGTTGAGACGGACAGGGTAATCGCCGCCGGGACAATTGACAACATTCATTCCGACGTCACCTTTATCCCGCCGTTATAGGGCGCGTTAGGGAACCGGGTGTCGACGGTGAATATCGCGTGATTTTATTCACAACCTGAAATTGGCATATATATTGCCTATCATTGCGAGTATAGAAATTGGGCTAGTCCCAAAACGGGCCCCGCCTCCACTGTGCAACCATGATCGAATCTGAAGACGTTCCCAGGAAAGTAGCGTTCGGCTCTGTCGCTGTAGAGCAATATCGTGGGCAATGGCTGTTGCTCGGATTGGCTTTGCTGTTGCTGTTGGGCACGATCGATTACCTGACCGGCTTCCGGCTGCGCTTAACCGTGCTCTACCTGCTGCCATTGCTGATCTTCACATGGATACTCGGCGGGTTTTTTGGCGTGATGCTTTCGATCGTGACCGTGACGGTCGAAGCCTATATCGATGTGCTTTCAGGACGGTATGTCGACAATCCGCAAATGCTCTATTGGGATTGGGGCGCCGTCTTGTTGGGCTACGCTTTGCTCGTATTTGGTCTCAGCGTACTGCGCAGGTCGCTAGAGGAAGCGCGCTTTCTGTCGCGCAAGGATGCACTGACCGGCCTGGTCAACAAGGGTGGTTTCTACCAGGTCGTGAACGCCGAATTGGAGCAATGCAGACGCTATGCGCGCACGCTTTCGATTGCTTATATCGACTGTGACAATTTCAAGCAGGTGAACGACAAGTTCGGCCACAATGTCGGAGACACGTTGTTGCGCGCGATTGCGAACATCATGCAGCGTAAATTGCGGGGATCGGATTTACCCGGACGCCTGGGCGGCGACGAATTTGCCGTCATGCTGCCCGAAACCAATGCCGAGGCGTGCCATATGGTGATCGAGAGCCTACAGCAACGGTTCCTGCAGGAAATGCAGAAGAATGGCTGGCCGGTGACATTCAGTATCGGAATCGCGACGTTTACCCGTATGCCCGCTTCGATAGACCACATGATCAGTCAGGCCGACAAACTCATGTACCAGGTAAAGAACAGCAGCAAGGGAGCGATCAAGCAGGAAGTGTTTAGCGGTTGACGCGTATCGCGTCATTGCCGGTGCGCGCTTGTTCTCAGGCCAGTCCGCGCCGCGCGAGGCGAATTCTGGCGCGCTCAATCGCTCGTCGCACGGCCTCCATCTTGACAACGTCGTCTGAATTATTCCGGAAACGCGCTAGGGAGCCGATGCGCGCGGCGCGCCGTTGAAATCGGATGCGCGCTCGATCAGCAGTCACACGACGTTCTTCGCGCGAAGGTGCAGCGCCGGTTTCCGCCATCCTGATACACGCCACCGGACAAGGTGCTACGCATAACTCGCAGCCGGTACAATCGCGGCCCACGACGGTGTGCATTAACTTTGCCGCGCCCACGATGGCGTCTACCGGACACGCCTGTATGCATAGCGTGCATCCTATGCAAAGCTGCTCATCTATGAATGCGACCGTGGCCTGGCCGGAAACGCCAAGTCGCGCATCGCCGAGTTTGAATTCGACGCCCGTGAGTTCGGCCATTTCTCGCGCCACTTCGGCGCCGCCAGGAGGACACTGATAGATGTCGGCATGGCCGGCGGCGACGGCCTCCGCGTACGGGCGGCACCCGGCGTAACCGCATTTTCGACACTGGGTTTGCGGCAGCAGCTCATCGATACGATCTGCCACGGATGAGCTCGTCATGGCTGAATATGCCTGCACAGAGCGGACGCGGACTCGGCGATGAGTCGGGGTCCGCGATAGATCAAGCCGCTGTATAGCTGCACCAGGCTGGCGCCGGCGTTTGTCATCGCCAACGCGTCCCCGGCACCCATGATGCCTCCCACCCCTATGATCGGCAACGCCCCGTCGAGTTCTCTTGCGAGTGCGCGTACTATGCCCGCGGACTTGGCGGTCAACGGCGTGCCGCTCAGTCCGCCCGCCTCGTCGGCGCCAGGCTGTCCCCTGACAGTGCTGCGATCCAGCGTGGTGTTGGTCGCAATGACCGCGTCGATCTTGTGCTCGCACAGGAGGGCTGCGATGGCCGCTAACTGTCCTGGCTCCAGATCAGGAGCGATCTTGACGGCCAGAGGCACGTATTTTCCGTGTCTGTCGGTCAATCGTTGCTGCTCAAGTTTCAGGACGGCGAGCAGAGGCCCCAGCTCTTCGGCCTGCTGCAGCGCGCGCAGATTCCGGGTATTGGGTGAGGAGATATTGACCGTGACATAACTCGCCAGCGGATAGACCTGCTTCAGACATGCCAGATAGTCGTCCGCGGCGCGTTCAATCGGGGTATCGAAATTCTTGCCGATGTTTATTCCCAGCACGCCGCGGTAACGCGCGCGACGGACGCGATCGAGCAGATAGGCGACACCGAGGTTGTTGAATCCCATGCGGTTGATGATGGCGCGCGCCACCGGCAACCGGAACAGCCGTGGCCGTGGATTTCCGGGCTGGGGACGCGGCGTGACGGTGCCGATTTCGATGAACCCGAATCCCAGGGCTGCCAGCCCATCAATGTGTTCGCCGTTCTTGTCGAGTCCGGCCGCGAGACCGACAGGGTTGGGAAATTCGATGCCCATCACGCGTCGCGCACACGCAACGTGTTTGCCGCCGAGCATGCCTGTGCAGCCGACCGCGGTCAGCGCATCGAGCGCGGTCAGGCTGGCGGCGTGTGCGGTCTCGGCATCAAGTGCAAACAGTAGGGGGCGCAGAAGTGCGTATGCCATGCTTCGTATTCTACCGTGCGCTGGACCAGAGACGTGGATTTGACCCACCACCTTGCGCGTGCTAGAAACCTGCAATGGCAGTTGGTTTGAATTTAATCGAGGACGACCCTATGGTGATGGAGAAACGCGTTGAACAAATTGCCCAGCTTGCGGCGGTTGCGCTGCTGGTCGCGGGTTGTCTGCTGGTGCTGCGGCCGTTTGTAACGGCCATGTTGTCCGCGGCCATCGTGTGCTTCACGACGTGGCCGATATACCAGAGACTGGTTGCCGGCTTGCGCGGCCGCCGCACGGTGGCGGCGTTGATCATGACCTTGCTCCTGATACTGGTGATTATCCTGCCGCTCGCATTCATCGCGTTTACGCTCGCCGATGCGGTCGGCCCCTTGATTGAGTGGTTGCGCGGCATGCTCGTGCATGGCTTGCCGATGCTGCCGGAATGGGTCCGCGCCATACCGCTGGCGGGGGACAGCCTGGATGTCTGGTGGAGAGAGGTCGCGTCGAGCAAGGAAAAGCTTGCCGACCTACTGCAGAAACTCGCACACCCGGCACAGCAGGGCGCGATCAATTTCGGACTGCTGCTCGGCGAAGGCGTGCTGGAAATGAGCCTCGTGTCGTTTCTGGGTTTTTTCTTTTATCGCGATGGAGAGGCTCTGGTTACGTCGGTGCGTTCGGCAATGAAGCGCGTTGCCGGTGATCTGGAGCCAGGTCTGATGCTTACCGTGGGTGGAACGATACAGGGTGTGGTTTATGGTCTTGTCGGCACTGCGATCGCGCAGGGGTTGCTTGCCCTGATAGGGTTTCTGATCGCCGGAATCCCGGGTGCCATGCTGCTCGGGTTCCTGACATTCGTATTGTCGATTGTGCCGATAGGGCCGCCGCTATTGTGGGGTGGCGCGACCGCATGGCTTATCTACCAGGACCAGATGGGTTGGGCCATATTCATGGCGGCGTGGGGATTCTTCCTGATCAGCGGCATCGACAACGTGATCAAGCCGCTGTTGATCAGTCGCGGCAGCAACCTGCCATTTGTCCTGGTGTTGATAGGTGTATTCGGCGGTGTGGTCGCATTCGGTTTCGTCGGCATCTTCATAGGACCGACGTTGATGGCGATAGGGTACACGCTGGCTCAACGCTGGACGAATCCGCCTGTAGAGACATCATCCGGTTAGCGCGCCGTTGCGTGCGGACTGCTCAGGAACGGGGCAGCGGCTGCCATTGACCTCCGATGAGTCCCTGCATCGGTTGAAAGTTGCTTTTGTATGCCATCTTGCGGCTCTGCTTGATCCAGTAACCCAAATACAGGTATGGAATTTCGAGTTTAAGACAACGATCTATCTGCCACAGAATATTGTAGGTGCCCAGACTTGCCGGCTTGATGTCGGGATCGAAAAAAGTATAGACCGACGATAGTCCTCGCGGTAACTCGTCGATGATGCTGACCATGTGCAGCACACCCTGGTGCCGGAATTCGACCAGCCGCGAGTTGACATTGCTTTGCAGCAGAAAGTGCCGGTACTGCTCGCGACTGTCCTGATCCATGCCGCCGCCGGCATGGCGCGTCGATTGATAACGCAGATACAACGCATAATGATCCGGGTTGTACTTGAGTTCCACGACTTCGACGGTCAGGGTCGCGTGTGTGCGCCACACGCGTCGTTGTGTGCGATTGGGCGCGAAGTCCTCGACCGCGATCCGCACGGGGACGCAGGCGCGGCATAGTTCGCAGTAGGGGCGGTATGTGAATGCACCGCTGCGGCGAAAGCCCGCCTTGACGAGTTCGCCGTAAACCGGCCCGTCAATCAGGTGACTGGGGGTTGCAACCTGCGAGCGTGCCATACGGTCAGGCAGGTAACTGCATGGATAGGGTGCCGTGGCATAAAACTGCACAATCGACAACGGCAGATCACCGAGCAAGGTCATGGTCCAGTTTCCATTCGCCGATTACACCGCCGCAGTTTACCAAGTATCCAAGTTTGGATACAAAGTCAGCGCGCGAGATTTCGCGGCCGCCGAGGGAGGCAAGGTGGTGCGTGCGCATCTGGCAGTCTATGACGCCGAATTCCCAGCGCTCGATTTGCCGCACCAGATGCACAAAAGCAATTTTTGACGCATCGGCGATGCGGGTAAACATGGATTCCCCGAAAAATGCCCCGCCGATCGCAATGCCGTACAAGCCGCCGGCGAGTTCGCCATCAATCCAGGTTTCGACCGAGTGCGCGATGCCCATGCGATGCAACGTGCAATAGGCGGCGATCATGTCGGCGCTGATCCAGGTGCCGTCCTGCGATGGCCGTGGTTGTGCACACCCCTGCATGACCGCTTCGAAACTCGTGTCCGCACGCACTTCGTACTCGCGGTTGCGCAGCACTTTGCGCAGTGAGCGCGATACTTTCAGCTCGCGCGGAAACAAGACCATGCGCGGATCGGGGCTCCACCAGAGCACGGGCTGGCCGGAGTTGAACCACGGAAAAATCCCCCGACTGTATGCATCTATCAGGCGGGATACCGACAGGTCCGCGCCGGCCGCGAGCAGTCCATTGGGCTCATGGAGCGCACGCTCCACGCTCGGAAAAGGATCATCGGGATTGAGCCACTGTAGCATGCAGCGAATTGTAGCCACTGAAAGGAATCGTGGATATACGCGCGGCGCACATCACGCTTGTAGCCGTTTGATCTCGATGCAAGTCAAAAATGCTAAACTCGGCGCCGCAAATCACGTATCGCGAGCACACGACCTATGATTGAAAAAAAACACGTCGAATTTTCCGGGCGCCTCGTTATTGTGGGATTTGGATCCGTGGGGCAGGGAACGTTGCCGCTGCTGCTGCGGCATATCGACATGCCGCGTGAACGCATACGCATCGTAACGGGGGATACGCGCGGCATTGAAGAGGCGAAGCATTTCAATATCAGATTCACCGTGCAGCCGTTGACGCGTGAAAATTACCGCACCGTTCTCGACCCTTTGCTCGCCAAGGGGGATTTTTTGCTCAATCTTTCAGTCGAGGTGTCGAGCGTCGAATTGATAGAGTATTGTCACAAGCGCGGCGTAATGTATCTTGATACCTGCATAGAGCCATGGCTGGGCGGTTATACGGATACCAGCGTGTCGGCATCGCATCGTTCCAATTACGGCCTGCGCGAGGCGGTGATGAAGCTGCGCACGCGCTATCCGAATGGCGGACCGACGGTGATACCCACGCACGGCGCCAATCCTGGCCTCATATCGCACTGGGTAAAGCAGGCCCTGATCAATCTTTCACGCGATATCCGGAAGCGCGCGGCCAAGCCTGAAACCAAGGCTGATTGGGCGAAACTGGCCATGGAACTTGGCGTCAAGGTTATACATTGCTCCGAGCGCGATACGCAAGTCGCGATTCCCGGTAAACGCCGCCTCGAATTCGTCAATACGTGGTCGGTGGACGGATTCGTCGGCGAAGGTTCGCAGCCGTGCGAGCTCGGTTGGGGGTCGCACGAGAAGCATTTCCCGCGCGACGCCAAACAGCATCGCTTTGGCAGCAAGGCCGCGATATATCTGACCCGCCCCGGCGCTTCGGTGCGTGTGCGATCATGGACACCGATGGAAGGACAGTACCACGGCTACCTGATTACCCACGGCGAGGCGATTTCCATCTCTGATTTTTACACCGTGCGCGCCGGGAAAAAGGTCGTCTATCGCCCCACCTGTCATTACGCCTACCATCCTTGCGACAATACCGTATTGTCACTCCATGAGTATGCGGGCAAGAACTGGGCGCAGCCGGAGAACAAGCGCATCCTGATGGACGAGATTTACGACGGCGTCGATGAACTGGGCGCGTTGCTGATGGGGCATGCGCGGGGCGCATACTGGTATGGTTCGCAGCTCTCCATACACGAGGCGCGCAAGCTCGCACCCTATAACAATGCAACCAGCTTGCAGGTCGCCGCGGGTGTGATGGCGGGCGTGATCTGGGCGATCGAGAATCCGCAACGCGGGGTATGCGATCCGGATGACCTGGATTTTCAGCGCGTACTGGAGATCGCGAATCCTTATCTCGGAAATGTCGTGGGCACATACAGTGACTGGACGCCGCTCGACGACCGCGGCAAATTGTTTCCCGAGGACGTCGATACGTCTGATCCGTGGCAGTTCAAGAACTTTCGGGTGGATTGACTGGACCAGCCGTCCCCCTGGATCTGCCGATACGCGCCGCTGATCCGCGCTGGCGGGTCGGTTCTCGACATTGCGTGCGGCCACGGGCGGCACGCGCACTATCTTGCCGCAATGTCGCTGCGACTGGAGGCGGTTGACCGCGACAGCGTGGCACTGCGTGATCTTGAAGGTGTCGCCGGGGTGACCGTGCGCGCCGCCGATCTTGAAAGCGCGCCGTGGCCTTATATGGATCGTCGATTCGACGCCATCGTCGTTGCCAATTATCTGCACCGGCCATTATTCCCGCACCTGCTTGCCGCGCTGAGTACGCAGGGCGTATTGATCTATGAGACGTTTGCGGTCGGCAACGAACGCTACGGACGCCCGCGTAGTCCCGATTTCCTGCTTCAGGCTGGCGAACTGCTTGCACTGGTGCGAGATCGGTTGCGCGTCGTGGCCTATGAGGACGTCTATGTTGATGCACCGAAACCAGCGATGGTGCAGCGCATCTGCGCGATTGCGCCATAACGGCAATGTGAAACATTGAACGCTAAGAGTGGGCGCGGGTCACAGTAATATCGTTAGGCGTGGATGAATGCGGTAAAATATGCCGTCGGAAATTTCCGGCGCTAGATAAATTTCACGGAAAATCAAATAGATGGCGATGCTGAAGGGTAGCCTGGTGGCGATAGTCACGCCCATGCAGGACGATGGCAGCCTCGATCTCGATGCGTTTCGCAAGTTGATCGATTGGCACATCGCAGAGGGCACGGACGGCATCGTCGTGGTAGGTACCACCGGTGAATCGCCAACCGTGGATTTTGACGAGCATCACCTGTTGATCAAAACCGCCGCCGAACACGCAAAGCACCGGGTTCCCATCATCGCGGGCACCGGCGCCAATTCGACACGCGAGGCCGTTGAGCTTTCGGACTATGCGCGCAAGGCAGGCGCCGACATGACCTTATCGGTTGTCCCGTACTACAACAAGCCGACACAGGAAGGCTTGTATCGGCACTTTCGCACCATTGCGGAGGCTGTCGATATGCCGATGATCGTCTACAACGTGCCGGGGCGCACGGTGGCCGATTTGTCCAACGACACCATGCTGCGGCTGGCGCGGATTCCGAATATCGTCGGACTGAAAGACGCAACCGCGAATCTCGAGCGCGCCTCTGACCTGTTGCGTCAGGTTTCCGCCGATTTTGCCCTCTACAGTGGTGACGACGCGACCGGCCTGGCGATGATGTTGCTGGGCGGCTGCGGTGTGATTTCGGTGACCGCCAATGTCGCGCCGCGCCTGATGCATGAGATGTGCATGGCGGCACTGAAGTCCGATGTCGCGCGCGCGCGCGACATCAACAATCAACTGCTTGGGCTGCACCGCAATCTGTTTGTCGAAGCCAATCCGATTCCCGTTAAATGGGCAGTCAATCAAATGAAGCTTATCAAGCCGGGTATACGCCTGCCGCTGACGCCGCTGGTGGACAGTTGTCATGAGCGCGTGCGCACAGCCATGCTCCAGGCGGGCATCCGGTTATGAAAGGAGAGATCATGCGAACCCTGCGATTGAGATTTGTCTTGGTGCCGATGTTATCGTTCGCTCTCGCGGCGTGCGGCGGTGGTCTTGGAAATCTCCTTGAAAGCGACAAGGTCGAGTACAAGAATGCCGGGAAATTGCAGCCGCTGGAGATTCCGCCCGACCTGACGCGGCCCAGTGCCAGCGATACGTTCGTGGTGCCTGATGGCAATGCCAAGGGGCCGGCGACATATTCCGCGTACAACAAGGAACGCGCACCTGGTGCTGCGCCAGCGGCCATCCTGCTGACGCCAGAAGGCGCGCGCCTGGAGCGCAACGGCAGTCAGCGCTGGCTCGTGGTAAAAGGCGATTCCGGCGCGGTCTGGAATACGGTCCGGGACTATTGGCAGGATGCCGGCTTTATCCTGTTTAGTGAAAATCTGGAAGCCGGTGTCATGGAGACGGACTGGGCGGAGAGTCGCCCCAAGCTTCCCGACGACAACAAGATACGCGGCATGATCAACCGAGCGTTGGGTAACACCAGAATTACGACCGCCGGGCCGGTCGGGGCCGGGGAGCGCGTCAAGTTCAGGACTCGGCTGGAGCGTGGTACGGACCCGGGTACCATGGAAATATATATCAGCCATCGTGGCATGTTGGAAGCGGTAGCAGAGAGCAGCAGCAGCCGATCTGTTTGGAAAGCGGTGCCGTCCGACCCGGGGTTGGAAGCCGAGATGCTCAGCAGACTGATGGCGCGTTTCGGCGTAAAGCAGGAGCAGGCCAAGGCGGACACATCGGCGAAGGTTGCTGCCACGGTGGAGCGCGCGACGCTGCGCAAGGCCGCGGATGGCTCGGGGACGTTATCGGTGGACGATCAATTCGATCGTGCATGGCGGCGCGTCGGGTTGGCGCTGGATCGCGTCGGATTCACGGTCGAGGACCGCGACCGGTCGAAGGGCATCTATTTCGTGCGTTACGTCGATTCCGACGTCGGTGACAAAAATGCGCAGTCGAAAGACTTTTTCTCCAAGCTCAATCCATTCAGCAAGAGCGAGAAACCGCCGAGCCGTGAACAATATCGCATTGAGGTCAAGGATGCGGATACCACGAGCCAGATCAACGTGCTCAGCAAGGACGGTGCCAGGGAGAAGTCCGATGCCGCGACACGTATCCTCTCCCTGCTATACGAGCAGCTGAAATGAGCAGGCAAGATGCGGGGTTGATGGATTGACCAGCGCATCCTGCATTGCAAAGCGCCGGAGGGTTTGCCCGGGGAGTTGCGGTTTGTTGTCATTCGCGGGATAACCGCGACGATGCGCTTTGCGTCATTGGGCAGCGGCAGCGAAGGCAACTGCCTGGTGGTCGAGGTGGGCAGCACCCGGATACTCGCCGATTGCGGATTTACGCTGAAGGAGACCATCGCTCGCCTCGAGCGTAACGGCATCGAGCCTTCGTCTGTAAGCGCGGTGCTGATTACTCATGAACACGACGATCACGTCGGCGGCGCGGGCCGGTTTGCGCGTAAATTCGGTGTGCCGGTGTGGCTGACCTATGGCACCCTGCAGGCAGCGCAAGATCAGTTTTCGGCTGTCGGCGTGGAAGTGTTCGATTGCCATCAGCGCTTTTCCGTTGGCGCCATTGCCATCGAGCCCTATACCGTGCCACATGATGCACGTGAGCCCGCGCAGTTTGTTTTCGGAGACGGCAACGCGCGGGTCGGGTTGCTCACCGATGCGGGTTCACTTACCCCGCACATGCGCAGCACTTTGAGCGGACTGGATGCGCTGATATTGGAATGCAATCACGATCTTGAAATGCTCGGGAAAAGCAGCTATCCGCGGCAACTGAAGCAGCGCATTTCCGGAAGTTTTGGTCATCTCGACAACACCGCCGCCGCACGCCTGCTTGAAAGCATAGACTGCAGCCGTTTGCAGCATCTCGTGGCCGCGCACCTGAGCCTGAGCAATAACACGCCGGAGTTGGCGGGCGCAGCCTTGGCCGGAGCGCTGAACTGTACGCAGGATTGGATCGGCATCGCCACGCAGGCCGATGGGTTTGCGTGGCGTCAGGTTGCGTAGTGAATTTCTAAGTTATTGAAATATAAATAAAAAAGCCAGCCCGCAGGCTGGCTTTTTCGAGCATGAAGAATTCTTACTTCTTCATTGCGTCCATTGCGCCTGACTTGGCTCCAGATGCGGCGCCAGCAGCTGCGTCTTTCGCGACATCGGCCGCTTTGGACATATCACTGGCCGCACCTTTGGCGGTGTCAGCCGCTTTCGCCATGTCGCTGGCTGCATCCTTGGCAGCATCAGCCGCCGGAGCAGGAGCAGCTGCCGGAGCAGCAGCGGGTGCCGGAGCAGCAGCGGGTGCCGGAGTCGGCGCAGGTTTTTCACCGCAGGCGGTCAAGCCGACTGCTACGAGTGCAGCAATTAGAAGTGAACGATTCATTATTTTTCCTTTAGCTTTAGCTTTAGATTTAGATTTAGATTTAGTCCGGAACGCTGGTCCGGCCGGTCTTCAAGCTAACCAGCCATGGAGGGGAATTATATGCCGATTCACACACGATTTCCAGCCCGTCGATCGGCGATGTCAGAGGCCTATGGTAGTTGCCGAAATAGCAGGCGTGGATACGCCCCAGATTTCTTCAAACCGGCGCAGCAACAGGCTCGTATAGGCGACGTCTCCTATGGTCGCGGCGCCGCGTACATCATCATAATGGAAACGGCGCACGAAACGCGTGTCATCGCCGATCGCAAACGGATCGTAAACGCTGTGCGCGGCGGACTGCGTCTGGTGAATAAAAACGTTGTGGCTGAATTGTCGCAGCAGCAACATCAGCCGGGGGCAGTCACGCACGATGTTGGATGTCTCGTGTAACACGATCAAGACACGGCGCGTGCGGCCAGGCAACAGCATTCGTCGCAACAGATCGTATCGTTGCACGGTATTGAAGGCGCGACCGATTTTCCGGTCGAATATGCGTAGAGTCTGATCCGTGTTTGCAATCAGTTCATCAAGCGCTGCGTCGTACGCGACCAGGCCTTCGAGCTTGCGCTCACCGGGCATGCGTTCTGGCGGGACCGGTTCCATGGTTGCGCGTATGGTAAGTGGTAAATGGTGATTGGTAAGCGGTAAGTCGTAACACCCGGGACGTGGTCTATTCTTGATAACTGCCCACTGCACTACTCACCAAGAACAACATATCCTGCTCGATACCACTGGTAGAGTATCTCGCGCGCATCCGCAGCCAGGCGCGCACCCGGACGAAGTCTGCGCTGATCGGCAAGTTCCCGCAGCGCCTTGCGCGCCGTCGTGCTTGGCGTCACGGTCTCGCCATTGATAAATATCATGCCGGCACACCGCAGCATGCGGCTTTTCAGAGCTAGACTTACGCCGCGCGTCGCGACGGCACCCGCAAACCTGCGAGACGGCATGCTGCGTTCCTGTTTGAATACGACGCTGGATCGCGGCTCGGTCAGATACTCGCCGAGGCAGCGCTGAACATCCGCGTTGTTCCAGCGTATGCCGTCTATCATAGATCTGATCTGGCTCAGCATATCGGAATCAATCTCCGCCGGATGTCGTTGCGCTTGAAGTTGTGGGTCGTCGTAGCTGCCCGTAAGCGATAGACGATCCTGCAGGTAATCGAGAAACCGCGCGGCCATTTCCTGCTGGCTGGGCGCACGCAAGCCTATCGACCAGGTGATGCATTCGTCAAGCGCAACGCCGTGATGCGCATGGTTGGGGGGCAGATAGAGCGCATCTCCGCATTGCAGCACCCACTCGCGGTGTGCGCGAAAGCGTCTAAGTATCTTGAGAGGCGCGCCATCTATCAGCGCGAGATCGGACTGATGGCTGATTTGCCAGCGCCGCCGGCCGGTTCCCTGCAGCAGGAATACGTCGTAGCTGTCGTAATGTGGTCCGACGCCGCCACCGGGGGCTGCGTAACTCACCATGACGTCATCATGGCGGGCGTAAGGTATGAAGCCGAACCGCATCTGTAATGCGCGTGCGGCAGGTATGTGGTTTTCGACGCCATTGACCAGCAACGTCCAGTTGCGGGACGGCAATCGCGTGAAATCCCGTTTCCGGAATGGGCCGTGCTGCAGGCTCCAGTCGCGGCGCGCGCCGATGACAAGACGGGACTCCACGTCGTCGCGGCAAGCAAGTTCGATCAGTGTTTTGCGATCTATGGATGCGTCCAGACCGGACACTTGATTGCGCGCAAGCTTGGGCTTCTTCCGCCAGTATTCATCGAGAAAACGGCGTGCGGCGCGCGCGCTTAGCAAGCTGTCTGTCATTTTCTAATTATAGCTTGCCCGATGGCGCGGACTTGGGCTGTCATGACACGCTACACTTGTTTTATCCGAGATTATCCATTAGGTCGTTTTGCACATCTGTCATCGTGAGCATGTGATGAATTTCTAATGAAACCCATTAGAGCAAGCTATTGAAATACAATGAGTTTCCTTGTTTTTTTGGAACAATTACGCCATGGGTGCGACGGCCACGGAGTCATCTCTCCACTGCAGCGGCAAAGCGGTGAGCGCTTGGGGTGGTCTGGCGCTCATGCAGCGCATGCTCAACGCTATCGGCTTTCGCGCTGCAGCACAGCCTGCTCACCGCCACCACCGGGTTCTAACCGAGGCTTTGCCCCGGTCATGCTCATCGAGCAGTTTCCGGTCAGCCTGTGGTGTGGGGCCAATCGCTTCTCGCAGCTTGAGATCAATCGCCACGACCGCGTGCTGGCGCGCGTGTTCGGCTGGACAAAGTGTGTTGGACGCCGCGCCGTGGTCAGGCTTTTTGAACGCTTTGATCTGGCTACCAGCAGCCGCGTGCAACTATCGAATAATCTCGGTTGAATGTGGTATGGATGGCACCGGTAATTTGCTAGAATCATCTTTATGTCGGACAAACCAAATTTAGCGCAAGGACTGTTGCATGCAGGTCAGCCGGCACCGGCATTCGAACTGGCGGACGCGGACATGGATCTCGTCAGTCTTGCCGAATACAAGAGTCACAAGAACGTGGTGCTGTATTTCTATCGCAGGGACGACGCACCCGGATGTACGGCGGAGGCGATCGAGTTCACGGACAAGCAGGACGAGTTTGATAAACTCGATGTGGTTGTGCTGGGGGTCAGCATGGATGATTGCTTGAGCCATGCGGCATTTCGCGACAAACACGGCCTGTCTCTGCGGCTGTTGGCGGATGTTGAAGGCGAAGTGTGCAACAACTACGGCGTCATGCAGGAGGTTGAGCACGATGGTGTCAGGAAAACCGGTATCAGGCGATCAACATTCATTATCGACAAACACGGCGTAGTCAAGCACACGCTGTACGGGGTCAGCGCGCGGGGGCATGCGGCTGATGTGCTGGGATTGATCAGGAGCATGGTTAAATGCAAGTAAGAAAGAACATGGTGGTTTTATTGGATTACGAGTTGTTCAGTTCCGACGGTGAGCTGATCGAGAAGACCGACGAACCGATTGAATACCTGCATGGGGGATATGACGGCATATTCGCGGCGGTTGAGAAGTCGCTGCAGGGCAAAAATGCCGGCGAGTCGTGCGAGGTCTATCTGCAGCCCGCCGATGCGTTCGGGGACTACGATGCGGCGCTGGTTCAGATTGAGGCGCGCGACAAGTTTCCGGAAACGATGGAAGTCGGCATGCGTTTTCAGGGCGAAGCCGGAGAATCCGGAGAGTCGCTGACCTATACCGTGACCGACATCGCGGATGGAAAAGTCGTGGTAGACGGCAATCATCCGCTGGCCGGCAAAGCCCTGCGGTTTCAGTGCACCGTCAAAGGCGTGCGCAAGGCGACTGCCGAAGAATTAAAACACGGACATGTGCATGGAGCACACGGACACCATCACTGATCGAGTTCGTGCTTGAGGCTGTAAATAAGCTCCAGCGCTTGCCGTGCGCTTAGTTCGTCCGGATTCAGATCGCGCAACCTCGTAAGAACCGGGTGTTCTTCCGCGGCCTCAGGTGTTGCCGGCGACTGCGAAAACAGGTCGGGTTGCACACTGCGGTTCACGCCTTCCTGTTCCAATTGCTGCAGATGTTTGCGCGCGGCGCGTATCACCCCGGCCGGCACGCCGGCAAGCTGCGCCACCTGCAGTCCGTAGCTCTGATTCGCGGGCCCTTCCTCGACGCTGTGTAAAAACACAATGTGATCCTTGTGCTCCACCGCGTCGAGATGCACGTTGGCAAGCTGGTCAAAATCCTGGGCGAGCCGCGTCAACTCGAAATAGTGGGTGGCAAACAGGGTCAGGCCGCGGCTCGTGTCGAGCAAATGACGCGCAATGGCCCACGCCAGCGCCAGCCCGTCGAAGGTCGACGTGCCGCGGCCGATCTCGTCCATCAATACCAGACTAGCCGGCGTGGCGTGATGCAGGATGTACGCCGCCTCGGTCATCTCGACCATGAAGGTCGAGCGTCCGCCGGCAAGATCATCCGCCGCACCTATGCGCGTAAAGATCTGATCGAGCGCGCCGATGCGCGCGCGCGCCGCGGGAACGAATGAGCCGCAGTGCGCGAGCAGCGCAATCAGCGCGACCTGCCGCATATAGGTCGATTTGCCGCCCATGTTGGGGCCGGTAATGAGCAGCATCTGGCGCGTCGAGGCGAGGCGAGTGTCATTGGCGATGAATTCGCCGATTTGTGCTTCGACCACCGGATGCCGGCCGGCATCGATCTCGATCAGCGGCTCGTCGGCAAGTTCCGGTTCGCAGAAATTGAGCGTCTGCGCACGTTCGGCGAACGTGGTCAGCAGATCGACTTCGGCAAGCGCTGCAGCAATGCGCTGCAGATCGGGAATGGCGGGCGCAAGCTCGTCGAGCAACTGGTCGTACAGGAGTTTTTCACGTGCCAGGGCGCGCTCCTGCGCCGACAGCGCCTTGTCCTCGAAGGTCTTGAGTTCCGGCGTAATGTAGCGTTCGGCGTTTTTTAGCGTCTGGCGCCGCCGGTAATCGTCGGGTACGTGTACCGATTGCGCGCGCGTGACTTCGATGTAAAAGCCATGTACGCGGTTGTATTCGACCTTCAGATTGGCGATGCCGCTGCGCGCGCGTTCACGTGTTTCCAGGTCCAGCAGGAACTGGCCGCAGTTCCGATCGATCGCGCGCAGCTCGTCGAGGCCGGCGTCGTAACCATCGGCAATCACGCCGCCTTCGCGCACCACCGCGGCAGGTTCCGGAAGTATCGCGCGCACAAGCAACGATGCGACGCCGTCGAGCGGATGCAGATCCGCTGCCAGCGTCTGCAAGCGCTGTGAGTCGAGTGCTCGCAGCTGCTCGCTGAACTGCGGCAGGCGCACGAGCGTCTCGCGCAGCCCGGACAAATCACGCGGGCGCGCGCTTTTCAATGCCACCCGCGCGGTGATGCGCTCGACATCGGCGCACATTTTGAGTTCGGCACGCAATGACGCACAGGTGGTCGCACCATCGCCGGCGAAGAGTTTGACCGCCGCCAGCCGTTCGTGCACCCGCGTGCGGTCGCGCAGTGGGTGGTGCAGCGTGTGATGGAGAAAGCGGCTGCCCATGCTGGTGGCGCAGGTGTCGAGCAGGGATAACAGGGTCGGCGCGGGTTCGCCACGCAGCGTCTCGGAGATTTCAAGGTTGCGCCGCGTCGCGGGATCAAGCGCAACGTATGCCGACGCATACTCGATCTGCAGCGCGTTAACGTGCGCAATCGAGTTGCCCTGCGTTGCACGGGCGTATTCGATCAGCGCGCCGGCGGCGCACGTGGCGGCGGGGAGTTTCTGAATCCCAAATGCAGTCAGATCGTGGGTATTGAACTGTCGAGTGAGCGCGCGCGTCGCAGTATCGGCATCGAACTGCCATGCGGGCAGGCGCCGGATCGCGTACGGCGCGCCGGAGGGCAACTCAAACCCCGCGTTTTCCGCGATCAGCACTTCAGCGGGGCGCAGTCGTTCAAGTTCGGCGGTCAGGTTGTCGAACTTGATTTCCGTCGCGCGAAAGCGCCCGGCGGCCAGCGCCAGCCACGCAACGCCTGCGACGTTTTGTTTTTGCCACACGGCAACCAGCAGATTGTCGCGCTTGTCATCAAGCAGCGCGGTGTCGGTCAGCGTGCCAGGCGTGACCACGCGCATGACCTTGCGCTCAACCGGACCTTTGGAGGTGTTCGGATCGCCGATCTGTTCGCAGATCGCAACCGATTCGCCGAGCTTTACCAGCTTCGCCAGATACTGTTCCACGGCATGGTAGGGCACACCCGCCATCTTGATCGGCTCGCCACGCGAAGCGCCACGGCTGGTCAGCGTGATATCGAGCAGGCGCGCGGCTTTCTCCGCGTCCCCGTAGAAAAGCTCGTAAAAGTCGCCCATGCGATAGAACAAAAGCATATCGGGGTGCTGCGCCTTGATGCGCAGGTACTGCTGCATCATCGGCGTGTGGTTGCTGAAACTGGGGTCGTTCAAGCTCTTCTCTTCTTTGGCAAAACTGCGTGTAATCACTTGTACAGATGGCGCTTATTGCAAATTCTGGTCTCCGCTTGATGGCTGGACTCGTCCAGTCTTGTCCAGCCTTGTCAGGCGGTTTGGTATAGGTGGCGGTATAGGTTTACGCTCGGTTCGAGATCAAAAAAATCGCGAAATGAAAAAACCGCCACCAATGCTCACACCCCGCATTATCGCCGACCTGCGTTCGGGAGACGAGTGCGCCGATCCCGATCATCCGGGATTGCGGGTGCGCCGCACGAATGCCGCACGGGTGTTTTTCTACCGTTACCGGGCCAGCGATGGCGCACTGCGCGAGATCAAGCTCGGCGAGTTCGGTCCCATGACCCTGGCGGAAGCACGCAAAGCGCTGGGACGCTTGAAGCTCGAACGCGAGCGCGGGTTCGACCCGCAGTTAGAGAAGCAGCAGGCGCGCACGGAAGCGCGACGCCAGCGCGAAGCCGAGAATCTCGCGCGCTATACGGTGGAGAATATGGTTGAGGACTACGTCGCTGAGCGCCTGAGCAAACAGAAGCGCGGTGACGAGGGCGCACGGCTGCTGTGTCGCGAAATGGTCTCCAAGCTTGGCGAGCGACCGGCAGCGGCTGTAACGCGGCGCGAACTTCAGGACGAAGTCATCCGGCCCATTCTGAATCGCGCCCCACGGTGTGGCACTTACCTGCTTGGCCGCATTCGATGCGCGTATACCCACGCGGCAGAACAGGGGCGTCTTCCCGATGACTTCGTGATTCCGACGCTGGGCATCAAAGGTGCGCCGCAGGTGCGCAGAAAGCGCGTCTTCAGCGACAGCGGGCTCGCGACGTTCGTGCGATGGCTGCCGCGCAGTCCCTACAGCCGGACCGTGCGGGATGCGCTGGCGCTGGTGCTCTTTACCGGCTGCCGCTCGGGCGAAGTGGTGGCCGCGTTATGGCGCGACATCGACCTGGAGCGCGCGGTATGGATGATCCGCGAGACAAAGAACGGTGAGCCGGTACGTGCGAAACGCTAGCTGGCTTGGTTCCTTGATTTGACCGGCACGCTGACCGAAGGCTGGTGAGCGATAGGGCAGACCTTCTATCGATTATATTAGTCATGTATAGTGAGCGATAGACGGAGCCCCAATCGATCATGAAATGGAACTGGCAACAACCCGACTGGCCGGAGTTTTCCTGCAAACAGGCGCGACTCCTCAAGGCCGAGGCGCTATTTCTGGTCGAAGCAGGCGAATATGCCGGTACGGCAAAGCATCTCGGGGCGGAAGACCGCGAGCAACTCACGGTCGAT
>CANJQI010000039.1 GCA_947476215.1 Betaproteobacteria bacterium | reverse complement strand
TGCGCGCGCAGGAGGCCGCTTTGCTCAAGGGCGAGCAACGGCTGGGCGACCTGCTGGACCGCTACGGCAGCACCGGCGTGACCGAGGCCATGGAAATGCTTATCGCCTATTCCGAACGCAAGACCAGGGAGGCGATTGCAGCCATCCCCAACGGTAGTTATGAGTTTGAAGACTACATGGATCATGACGGCTTCAAATTGAACAAGCCGGTCAAGATCAAGTGCCGTCTGGAGGTTTTTGACGACTGTTTGCGGTTTGACTTCACGGGTACGGATCCGCAGGTGCAAGGGGCCATCAATGCCACGATGTCGCTGACGTGGACCACCGTATTTGTGTGCGTAAGCTGCATCCTGCCCGACGATGTCCCGTTTAACGAAGGCATGACGCGGGCGATCGAAGTTCATGCGCCGGAGGGCGCCATCATCAATCCGCGCCCCCCCGCGCCGGTCAACGTGCGCTCGGTGACGCTGCAGCGGATAGTCGACGCGGTGCTGGGCGCGCCGGTACAGGCGGTTCCCGAGCGCTTCGGTGCGCAGTCGTGCGGCGTGGTGGTGGGCGTGTCATTCGGCGGTGTGGATCCGCGCACCGGAAAAAACTTCGTGTTTTACGAAGCGTATTGTGGCGCTTTGGGCGGCACTCGTTCAGGCGACGGCGCGGATGGAATAAATTGCGGCGTGGCCAATCCGCAGAATATCCCCGCCGAAGTGGCGGAAATGAACTATCCGATACGCATACACCGCTTCGAACTGGTGCGCGATTCCGGCGGCAGCGGAGAGTTTCGCGGTGGCCTGAGACTCAAGCCAGAGTACGAGATGCTCGCGGAAACGGCAACCTTCAATGTGCGTGGCGAGCGCTCTGCGTTCGCGCCGCGCGGTTCACACGGCGGTGGCAACGGCAGTCTGAGTACGGCCTTCCTTGAAGGCGACGACGGCAAGATGCATCCCATCCCCAGCAAGTTTGGCGGACAGACTCAGCGTGGCCGCAGACTGGTCGTCATACAGTCCGGAGGCGGCGGCTTTGGCGGCCCTGCCCGTCGCAACCGTGCGTCGCTGAAGTCGGACTATCTCGATGGCAAGATGTCCGCGGGAAAAATAAAGCAGGATTTTGGGGTCGATATCACCACAGGAGGATGATCGTGCGCTGGCTGCGATTTACCACGGTGAACAGAACGGCATACGGGATACTGGAAGACAAACAGATCACGGAAGTAACGGGCGATCCATTTAACGGTTACCAGAAAACCGCGCGAATACACGCACTCGCGTCCGTCAAAATCGAGGTCCCGGTGATGCCGCGCACGTTTTATTGCGCCGGTCTGAATTACGTCAGCCACGTCGCGGTCATGGCGGCGCACGGCGTAGGCAAGGCGAACATTCCGACCCAGCCAGACATTGCTTATCGCGGCCCCAGCGCGTTAATCGCCCACAATGAGACTATCGTTATCCCGCGCGACGCCACCGAACGCGTGCAGTATGAGGGCGAACTGGTGGTCGTCATCGGCAAGAAGGTAAAGAGCCTGAGCGAAGCTGATGCGCTGAGTTGTGTGTTAGGCTGCACGATGGGCAATGATGTTTCCGAGCGCACCTGGCAGATATCGGACCGTACCCACTGGCGTGCAAAGAATTCGGACACGTTTAATCCCATGGGGCCGTGGATAGAGACCGACGTCAAGCTTGACGCCATGGAAACGATAGTGCGGCTGAACGGCACTGAAAAAACGCGCGTCAAGACCAACGACATGCTGTTCGGTATCGCGAGGTTCATCAGCACGATGAGCCGTTACATGACGCGGCATCCGACCGATGTCATTTGGATGGGCACCGACGGGGTGCCACGGAACCTGAAGGATGGGGACGTAGTGGAAGCCGAGATCACCGGCATAGGCACCTTGAGTAATCCGATTGCCAAGGCGGTATGATGTTTGAACCCAGAGTGAGGCCGGGGCGACAGTCGATTAACGCGAATTGGAAATTCCCGCATGAGTAAAGCAACGGAAGTCGATGTGGCCATGATTCAGGGCTTGTTGGCGGAAGCGAAGGGCGTTCCGCGCCAGCGCAAGAATCTGAATTTTCACGAGTATGCCGGGCATCCCTGTCAGAGATTGCTGAATGCCATGTTGCCCGGTTCGTATGTCAGGCCGCACAGGCATATTCATGAAAATAAAGATGAATTCATGATCGTAGTCAGCGGCTGCATGGGCATCGTGCTGTTTGACGAAAATGGAGCGGTAACTCTAAAGACCAAGCTCGAAGAAGGTGGACCGGTGCGCGCCATCAGCATACCTGCCGGCGTGTTTCACACCTGCGTGGCGTTGTCGCCCACCGTGATTTTTGAAGCCAAAGCGGGCCCCTATTTACCCAATACGGCAGACGAAGTCGCCCAATTTGCTCCGGCGGAAGGTGCGCCGGAAGCTGCGGACTTTGTTCGGCGTATGGAGGTCTTGCTGGCGCAAGTGTGATCGCAATCGAAAAAGCGCACCGTTACGCGTGAGCGTGGCGCAAATCCTTGATTGCGTGTGAAGCAAACCAAGTCGCATGAGCGGACGGTGCTGTTATCGAGCTCCCGGGCTATGGTCTAGAACGACGGGTGGTGCTGCCGTGCCGCATGTACGCGCCACCGGAGCCCAGCATCACCGCGTTCAGCCAGAATACGACAGCCAGTCCCGCTGTCGATGCCAACATGCCGAATAGCAGCGGGGCCGCCAGGCGTGTCAGATTTTCCGCGGTGAGTCGCAGACCCATAGCTTCGCCCGAACGTCCGCCGGCCGCATGCGCGAACATCAGCATCATCGAAATCGGCCGCGCGCAGCCCAGTCCCAGTCCGAGGAGGAACGAAACCATGCCTATTGTCGCCGCAGTTCCGGTCATAGGCGCCAGGACGAACGCGACCGCGCCCACGGCAAACCCATACGCGAGCACGGTCTCCTCGTTCGACCTCGCTACCAGCGGCGCCAGTGCCAGTCGCGCCACGAACTGCGCGGCGGCGAACGCCGCCAGTACGATACCTATCATGGACGCTGACAGGCCTGCCGCATGCGCATGCACGGGCATGTAAAACTGAAGCAAGTCGCCGCCGGTTTGTCCGATCGCGCTGGCGGCCAGCGCACGCCATACGCCGGGTACCGCCAGTGTTTCCCTGAGACTGCCGGCGGGTGCCGCATGGCCGCTGCCGGCCGGCAGCCCCTGGCCTTTCAATAGCAGCATCAAGAGCGGTATCAGCGCAATACCGACCATCAAAAGGCACGTATTGTGGTAACCAGCCAGGTCTATGGAAAAGCCCGCGATCATCGGGCCGAGGAAATTGGTCACGGCGCCCGCCAGCGAGAAGTTGGCGTAATTCCTGGCGCGCGTTTCCTGCTTGCTGAGCAGTCCGACCAGGGTTTGCAACGACACCGTGCAGAAGGTCGTGGACGTGCCGCTGAGTACACCGGCAATGATTATCACGGTCACGCTGGGTATGAACGCCGGCAGCAGCATGCCGATTGCGCAAACGGCGATGCCGAACAGCATGATCCAGCGCGAACCGAAGCGATCCGCAAGCCGCCCGCTCACCCACGAAAACAAAATCGGTATCAGGCCGAACGCCGCCGCCAGCAATCCGATGATGATGGGTTCCGCGCCAAGATTGATCGCGTACAGGGTGAGCAGCGTGCGCGTCGCGTGCACGTTGGTCATGGTGAAAACATGCAGCGCGATAATGTATGCGACAGGCATGGGAATTTCCTGGCAGGACTGTCTGTGCCGGGCTGTGCCGGGCAAGGTACGCACGGCCTCGTCCGCGTAGCGGACTTTTGATTATTGAATAAGGGTCACGATTGCAACAGCGATCGCAACTGGCAGACATCCTTGACGCGCTCCATGCGCCACACGGTGTCGCACAAGGCTCGTGCGCGTTTGGCACCCAGAATGGGGGCCATCAGGTGATAACATTTCTCGTCGACATCGGCGCGTGTCATGGGGTTGCGTGCGGTGCCGCGCACGGCGCGCGTGTGATGCCGCAATTGCCTGCCGTCCCTGAGCGTAATCTCAACGATACCGTGCCGTTCGGGCAGCAGCTTTTGCAGCTTCGCATCGCCTATGAGTTCGATACGGTTGCGCATGTCCATGACCTTGCGGTCGGTCATGCGCGGTTCGTCGTGCGCGGATTCGAAAGTCACGATGCCGTCTATCAGCATCACCGCGCACAGGTACTGCATGCAGATATCCGGCATGTCGCGGTTGTCGGTGGTGTTGGCGCCGAGCTTGGAGACGCGCACCACGAGTTTTGCGACATCATCGGCCTTGATTTTCGCGGCGCGTATCACTTCAAGCAGGGAATCGAGTGGCGCCTGCACCGGCGAACCGACCGACCAGCGCTTGATGTTGGTGTTCATTATTTCGTAAGTCTTGCCCAGGTCGCGCACCAACAAACGCGGATTGGGCGCCTTGCCGATGCGGCGCGATTCGTCGTAAGCGATAAAAAAGTTGCGCTCGCCCGAAAATACATCATCCACACCCGTGCAGCCGGCGGCGACCATGGTGGCGGCGGCCACGCCATTGCGCGCCGGCAGACCGCCAAAGTCGAATGCTTTTTCGATATGTTCCACGTCACTGGTGTAGGTGGACAATCCGCACGCCTGCTGTGCCGTATAAGAGAGCACGTGCCGGACCTGCCGGGCGGACATGCGCGCCAGCGCAGCGCCGGCGGCCGCAGCGCCAAACGCCGGCGCCATGGTGTGTGTCGAGTGGCCGAGGCCGCGAAACGCTTCGGAACGCACGGCGTAACTGAGGCGTGAACTCACGTCGTAGCCCAGCGTCACCGCACGCAGCAATGATGTGCCGTCGCGATGTTCGCGCTCGGCCATCGCCAGCGCGGCGGAAACTATGCCGCACCCCGGATGGGTGAGCGACGGCGCATGCGAGTCGTCGGTTTCGTCGGAGTGCGCGAGCATGCCGTTGGCCAGCGCGGCATTTAACGCGCTCGTGACGATACGCGTGCCGACCACCGTGGCCTCGCGCTTGCCGCCCAGGGTTTTGACGTATTTGACCGCCATTCTGCCGGGTAGCAGTTTGGTTCCGGATACCATGGCAGCGATGGTATCGAGGACATGGTGCTTGGTCGTTTCCACTACATCCCTGGGCAACGCCTTGCGAGGCGAATTCGAAATGTAGTCGGCAAGCTTTTTCATTACCGGCGAAACTAGCGTGATCTTGGTGTTGGACATGACTGTTCCCGGGGGGCGGATTACTTGACCATGCCCAGCTCGACGAGCAGGGCGCGGTCGGTGTCGTATTCTTTCTTCAGGAAGTCGCGCGTGGCCTGCGTCTTCATGAACAGCCATTCGGCGCTGTCTTCTTCAAGCGAGCGCTTCCATTCGGGATGATTGACAGTGCGTTCGAGGAGGTTTTCCCAGTAGGCAATCTGCGCGGCTGACAGGCCTTTGGGCGCCACTATCAGCGTCCAGCCGCCCTGCACGACATCGATACCCTGTTCCCTGATGGTCGGAACGTCAGGCAGAGACGCCATGCGCTTGGCCGACGCCACGCCTATCATGCGCATTGTGCCCTGTTTGACGTGCATCACCACATTGCCTGGTCCCAGGCACACCATATCGATATGACCGCCAAGCAGATTGGTCGTGGAGTCGGCGCCGCCACCGAAGGTCAGAAGTTTGAGCTTGCGCGGATCCACGCCGCCCGACTTGGCGATCAGCGCGATCAGGAAATGCGTGGTTGAGCCACGTGAGCTTCCCAGGGAAATGCTGACGGATTGCGGGTCGGCTTTCCAGCGCGTGACCAGGTCCCTGGCCGATCTGATCTGTGAATCGGCGCGCACTGTCAGCGACATCGGATCGTCAGCAACCATCGCGATGGGTGTCATGTCGGTATAGCTCAATGGACTCAGGCCCTGTATGTGGTTGGTCAGCAGCCCGGTACGCGCGACGGCGATGCGATGTCCATCGCCCGCGGTCTGATTGGTATAGGTGTATGCAAGAGCACCGCCGCCGCCGACCTTGTTTACGACCGTTGCGTTTTCCAACCATTTCGATTCCTGCCAGATTTTCTGCATGGTGCGGCCAGTCTTGTCATTGCCGCCGCCGGCCGCCGAGCCGACTACGATTTCCACGGCGCGCTCGGGTTTCCATGCGGGTTGTGCGAAACTGGGCGCAGCAAGGGTAAAGCTGCATGCCGTGAGCAGCGCTGCGCAGCAGCGCGCCGAAGTCAAGGGGGATAGCTTGTGGACGGTCATGGTGCGTGTTCTCCTTTGTGAATATGCCACTGATTGTGCGCGCATTTTAGTGCATTTCCAGTGGCGGATGAGGAGTGCGAAGACGCTACGTCTGAGCACCAATTTGGTCTACCATGGGCCAAACTTTTTGGTGGGAGGAAGTTAATGCTGATGCGACCTCGTTACGTTGGTGTGTCTGCGGCGTGTTTATTGGCGCTGATGGCTGGCGCGGCATGCGGCCAGACACTGCCCAAAGGAACAGGACACGCTTATCCGGCCAAGCCGATACGCATGCTAAGCAGTGCGCCGGGCGGCAGTTCGGATGTAGTGGCGCGCATGATCACGCCCGCTCTTTCGGCAAATCTCGGTCAGCAGATCATTGTGGACAATCGTGGCGGGTTCATCTCGGTGGAGATTTTGACCAAAGCGCCGCCTGACGGGTACACGCTGCTTTATTTCGGCAGTTCGCTATGGCTGGCGCCGTTCCTGCGCAGCAACGTGCCATACGATCCGGTCCGCGATTTTTCGCCGGTTGCGCTCGCCGTGAGCGCGCCCACCATATTGGTCGTTCATGCCGCGGTTGCCGCCAACTCCGTCAAGGATCTGATCGCTTTGGCCAAAACGAAGCCGGGAGCGTTTAACTACTCATCGGGTCCTTCAGGCTCGGTAACTCATCTCGCCGCCGAATTGTTGAAGTCCATGGCGGGGATTAACATGGTACGCATCCCGTACAAGGGGCAGGGTCCGGCGCTAAATGCGTTGCTGGGAGCGGAAGTGCAACTGACGTTTCCGTCCGCGGGTTCCGTGATGACGCATGTCAAAGCCGGCAAGATCCGGGCTTTGGCCATTACCAGCGCTGAACCGTCGTCATTGTTTCCTGGATTGCCCACGCTGGCGGCCGCGGGCGTGCCCGGCTATGAATCGGTGCAGATGTCGGGCATATTCTCGGCGCCCAGAACGCCCAAGGCTATCGTCGATCAGCTCAACCGGGAAATCGTTCGTGTGTTGAATAGCGCCGACGTGAAAGACCGGTTTAGCAGCTCCGGGCTGGAGGCGGTTGGCGGGTCGCCTGAACAGTTTGCAGACAAGATAAAATCGGAAATGACACGCATGGGAAAAGTGATCAAGGATGCGGGGATCAAGGAGGAGTAAGGCGCTGCAATCGCAACATGACTGCAACCTGATCGCTGCACGGTTACCGTTTGGTTAAAGGAGATATTCTTGAGGAACTTATTCGTTGCATTGTGCGGTGTGGCCGCATTGTCCACTATGTCGGTTGCGTTCAGCATTCACGCCCAGCAATACCCCACCAAGCCGATACGTTTCCTGGTCGGCAATGCGCCTGGCGGTGGAACCGATACGGTAGCCCGGATCTTCGCGCAGAAGATGAGCGAGAGCATGGGGCGGCAGGTGATCGTCGACAATCGCGCCGGCGCCACCGGTGCGGTGGCCTCAATGTTAACCGCAAAGGCCGCGCCGGACGGTTATTCGATCCTTATCATTACACGCAGTTCTCACTCGATTTCGCCCGCGCTGCAAAGCGACCTTCCTTACCATCCGGTGCGTGACTTCGCCGCCGTGTCGCTGCTGCTGACATCACCCAATATGTTGTTGATGCATCCTTCGGTGCCGGCGGCTAGCGTCAAGGAACTGGTTGCTTATGCCAGAGCACGCCCGGGGACGCTCGCGTTTGGTTCCTCGGGTGCGGGATCCGTAGGGCACATGGCGGCCGAGTTGTTTCAGATCGTCACCGAAACCAAGCTGGTGCACGTGCCGTATAAAGGCGCCAGTCCTGCCGTCAATGACTTGTTGAGCGGCCGCATACAGTTGATGTTTATCGGCCCGACGCTGGTACCGCACGTCAAGTCGGGTAAGCTCAAAGCGCTGGCCATGGGTGGGCCCAAACGGCTTGGCAGTCTTGAAGACGTTCCGACATTCGTGGAAGCAGGCTATCCGGCGGTCGACGCATCGCAGTGGTATGGCGTGGTCACGACCGCCGGCACGCCTAAGCCTGTCGTCGACAGACTCAATCGCGAAATCGGAGCCGCATTGCAGAAGTCTGATGTCAGGGAGCGCTTGATCGAGACCGGATTCGATCCGACATCGAGCACGCCACAGCAGTTCGCGCAGATCATCAAAGATGATTTTGCGAGATGGCAGAAAGTCGTAAAGGCGGCGGGGATCAAGCTCGAATAGCTGTCGCGTTTTATTGCCGTTCAATCTTCGCTATTTCGATCACCTTTTTCCAGCGCGCAATTTCGGAAATCATGACGTTGCGTGCTTCGGTGGTGGTGCTGGGCAGCGAGTCCGCTCCCAGTTCCTGCAATTTGTTCCTGACTTCTGACGAATTAAGCGCCGCGACTATTTCCCTGTTAAGGCGCTCAACGATGGGGCGCGGAGTCGAGGCGAGCACACTGGCGCCGTTCCACGACGACACCTGATAGTTCGCAAGGCCGCCCTCGGCTATCGTGGGCAGGTTGGGCAGGCCAGGAAAACGCTTGGGCGCGGCTATGCCGAGCGCTTTGATTGCATTGGCCTTGATTTGCGTCAGCACGGCAGGCAGGAATTCAAACGCGAGTTCGACGTCGCTGCCGCGCAATGCCACGATCAGCGCCGGCGTGGCTTTATAGGGGACGGTCTGCGCATCGATTCCGGTCAACGACTTGAACAGTTCCGCGCCCAGATGTTGCGTGGATCCAGGATTGATGGTCCCGAAGTTGAGCTTGCCTGGATTGCGTTTGGCGTAGGCTATCATGTCGGCCAACGAGTTGTAGGCGGCATCCGAACGCGCTACCAATACCAGATCGAACGATGCCAGGGTAGACACCTGGGTGAAGTCGCGCAGTATGTCGTACGGCAGGGACATGAACAAAGAGGCGCTGACCGCGGTGCCGTTTCCGGCCATTATCATTGTGTAACCATCCGGATTGGCGGCCATCGCGGCGGTCGCCGAGACTATCATGCCGGCGCCCGGCTTATTGTCGATGACCACTTGCTGGCCGATGTTTTCCCCCATTTTTTGCGCCACGATGCGCGCCGTGATGTCACCTATGCCGCCAGGCGCGAAGGGAAGAATGAAGCGTATCGGCTTGGAGGGATAGGATTGAGCGGTGACTATGCCGCTAACGGCAATCAGCGCAGTTGCGATCGCTACAGCAATGGGAGTGGTTAGTTTCATGGTATCGCCTCTCGTAGCGGATTTTTGTTGACTGGTCTGCATCAAATCATACTGGTTCCGGCTCGTGCTTTACAATACTATACTAACGCGAAGAGAATGTTTTTGAGGGATATCCTCCCCCTGATATCATCAGCGAGTCCGGCTGGGATATTGGTGTAGGCGGCGGACGGATGGCGTACTTTGAAGGGAACGGAATGCGTAACAGAATATCGGATTGTTTTTCGGGGTTGGTTGTCGCAAGTATCGCGCTACCGCTATCGGGAGTGGTTTGGGGTCAACCGTATCCGACAAAACCGATACGCATGGTGACCAGTGCGGCGGGTGGCAGTTCCGATTTTGCCGCGCGCCTGGTCGCGCAGGGCATGTCGCAAGGTTTGGGCCAGCAGGTCATCATCGATAACCGCGGCGGCGGGGTTGCCGCCATCGAGATCGTGGTCAAGGCGCCGGCGGATGGTTACACGCTGCTCTATTACGGCAGCATACTGTGGCTGTTGCCGCTGCTGCAGGACGGCGTGCCATACGACACGCTCAGGGACTTCGCGCCGGTGGCGCTGGTCGTCAGTTCGCCGGTGGTCGTCATCGTAAACGCCGCAGTACCGGCAAAAACCATCAAGGACTTGATCGCGCTGGCGAAGTCCAAACCAGGCGCGCTTAACTACAGTTCCGGCGGCGCGGGTTCGACCGGTCATCTGGCAGCGGAATTGTTCAAGTCCATGGCCGGCGTGAACATGGTGCGGATTCCTTATAAAGGATCAGGACCGGCGCTGGCGGCCGTGGTGTCGGGAGAGGTTCAGCTGCTGATGGCGAGCGCGGGCGGCATGGAGTCGCAAATCAGGGCAGGCCGAGTGAGGGCGGTGGCGGTCACGGGCGCGAAACGCTCGCCTTCGTTCCCGGATTTGCCCACGGTGGCGGAATCGGGGTTGCCGGGATTTGAATATGGGCAGATGTCGGGGATCTTCGCGCCGGCCAAGTCGGCACGGACGGTAGTGACTCGGCTCAATCAGGAAGTCGCACGGGTTTTGGCCCGGCCGGATGTGAAGGAAAAGTTTTTTCAGTCGGGTGCGGAACCCTCAGCCGAGACGCCGCAGGAGTTTGGCGCGCAAATAAAAGCGGAAATTGCGCGCATCGGCAAGGTTATCAAGGATGCAGGGATACGCGCGGAGTAGCAGTGGGTGACGGGGCCGAACTTTTTGAACTTTCTATAATTCATGACATTCACCCGTTATTCCGGTGGCAACCGGAATCCAGAACACTGCGTCAGACCAAGATTGATTGAGTTCAGCCACGAAGATGCTGATCGCATAAACGTGAAATGCACTCACTCGCAATCAGCCGTCGTCCCGAATTCCCGCGTCCTTGATGACTTTGTCCATCCGCGTCATTTCCGATTTCATCATGCTCGCGAATTCATCGGGGGTGCTGGCGAGAATCTCGACGCCATGGCTGATGAAGCGTTCCTTGACATCGGGCTTGTTGAGAACGGCGATGACTTCCTGATGCAGCCGCCGGATGATGTTAGGCGACGTTTTCGCGGGCGCCAGCAGTCCGGCTCTCTGTGAGGCTTCATAGCCGGATATTCCCGAGGCGGAAATCGTAGGCAGGGCAGGCGCGAGCGCGGAGGGTTTTGTCGAGGTTACGGCGAGCGGACGCAGCCGGCCCGACTTGATGTGCGGCGCCACCGCTGCCGTGGTGCTGAACATCAACTGAACTTCACCGCCCAACAACGCCGTGACGGCGCCACCGCTGCCACGGTATTGAACCGTCGCGATCCTGAGATCCGCCATGGATTTGAACAGTTCGGCGGCGAGATGGTTGGATGAGCCTACGCCACCCGACGCATAGTTGAGATCGCCGGGGCGCGACTTTGCGAGCGCGATCAGCTCGCGCGTGGATTTGACCGGCAGCGACGGATGCACGACCAGCATCAGGGGTTCCGTGATCGACATCGTGATCGGCGCAAAATCCTTCACCGGATCGTACGGCACGCTCTTGCGCATCAGCGGCAGGGTCCAGAACGTGCTGCCCCAATAAATCAGCGTATAGCCATCCGCGGGCGATTTTGAAACGATGTCGCCGCCGGTGGTGGCCCCGGTGCGATTGTCGATCAATACCTGTTGGCCCAAGGCGGGTGAAATGCCCTGCGCGATCAGTCGCGCCACGAAGTCGGAACTGCCGCCCGGCGCGCTGGTGATTACGCGTATGGGTTTTAGCGGGTAATCCTGGGCGCCTGCCGTGCTGCCGCAGAGCAGTGCTACGCCGATTTCAAGGAATTTTTTCATGTGCATTACGGTGCATCCTTGACGGCGCCCGGCCATCCGCTTTCCGTCAAATCGAACACCAGGCCCTGCGGGCTTTGGTATTTGACCTCATAGAAAGGCTTGGGGCGTGATGGATCGGGCGCTTGGCCATGGTTCTATCCCTGTTGAGCGTTCCGGAACAGCAACTTCATTTGCCATGCTTCATGATAAAGGCGATTCAAAAAGTTACTCCACTCGTATGCCTGCATCACGTATTAGTTTACCGATCGCGGACATCTCCGACTTGACTGCCGCGACCAGCGCATCGGGCGTGCTGCCCACGCTCTCCACGCCGTTGTTTAGAAACTTGTCCCGGGTATCCGCGTTCGTAAGCACGCGTACCATTTCCAGATTCAGGCGGTTGATGATGGAATCCGAGACGTGGGCCGGCGCGAAGATACCGCCGAGAGATACCGCCTCATAACCCGGCAGTCCGGCGGCGGACATGGTGGGCGTTCCCGGAACCAGGGCGGACGGTTCACGCGTCGTAACCGCCAATGCACGCAGTCTGCCGGACTTGACGTGCGGCGCCACGGATGCCGCGACCGGGAACATGACCTGCACCTGCCCGCTGACGAGATCAATCAGCCCCGCCGCTGCGCTCTTGTAGTTGACGCGGGTGATTTTTACTTTCGCCTGGGCCAGAAACAACTCGGCCGCAAGGTGCGAAGCAGAACCGGAAGATCCAGTCGCATAATTAAGGTCGCCGGGCCGCGCCTTGGCCAATGCGATCAGTTCCTTGACCGTTTTGACGGGAAGTGCAGGCGTGACCACCATTATGCTGGGCGATCGCGTCGCGAGTGTGATTGCGGAGAAATCGCGAATCGGATCGTAGCTGGTCTTGCTGTCCATCAACGGCAGTATCCACAGATTGGGCCCCGTCACCAACAGTGTGTGGCCGTCGGGTGGCGCTTTGGACACGACTTCTGCGGCGATGGTGACGCTCGGCCGATTCTCCACGATCACTGGCTGGCCCAGCGGCCCCGAGATGCCCTGCGCCACCACGCGCGCGGTAATGTCCAGCGATCCGCCTATGCCGCCGACCACCACGCGGATGACTCTGTTCGGAAAGGCTTGTCCGGACGCCAGGCCTGACGCGCAGGTCAGCATGACGATCACGGTTACAGCTGGAATCAAGCGTGTAATTTGCATGGGTAAGCCGGACTCGATTTCGATGAACGTACGTTTATTTCTCGCCCATGCCGGCGTCTTTGATGACCTTGGTCCATTTGACGATATCGGACTTGATATACGCGGCTGCTTTTTCCACGGAACTGCCGACCGTGACGATGCCCACGCTTAACAGTTTATCCTTGAGGTCACGATTGCCCAGCGCGCGTATGACTTCGGTGTTGAGGCGGGCAATGATGTTTTTCGGCGTTCGGGCGCGCACCCAGATGCCGGACATGCCCGCGGCTTCATAGTCGGGTACTCCGGACTCTGAAATCGTCGGAACATCGGGCGCCAGCGCCGAGCGCTCATCATCCGCGACGCCCAGCACCCGCAACCGCCCCGCCTTGACATGAGGCATGCCGAACGAACCGGAACCGAACGCCAGTTGCACTTCGTTGCTCATCAGCGCGATGCCCGCGGCGCCGGCGCCTTTATAGCCTATGCGCGTAAGATTCACGCCGGTCATGCTTTTGAATAATTCCGCCGATAGATGATTCGAGGCACCGGCGGTTGATGAGCCGTAGTTCAATGCACCTGGCTTGGCTTTCGCGAGTGCTATCAGTTCCCTGACGTTCTTCGCTGGAAGCGCGGGATGCACGTACAAAAAGAATGGTGCATTGGTGGCCAGCGTAACGGGCGTGAAGTCGCGCACCGAATCGTAGGACATTTTCTGAACCAGCGGTCCTACCCAAAAGCCGCTGCTTTGCAGCAGCAGCGTATAGCCGTCCGGCGGAGAACTAAGCACAGTTTCGGCCGCGACGATACCCGTGGGGCGGTTGTAGGTGATTACCGGTTGGCCCAGGTGCAGTGCTTCCGCGATCAGGCGCGTGACCAGGTCGGTATTGCCGCCCGGCTCCGCTGTCACTATGCGTATGGGTTTCGTCGGGTAGTCCTGGCCGGTTGTGACGCCGGGACTGAGCATCCCGGCCGCGACCAGAAAACCGCCTATGAATGAGATCCGTTTCATCTTGAAATTTGCGTTTCTATAAGCCGATTTCAACGCCTATGCCTGCTGCCTTGGCCAGTTCGTAGGTTTTCAGCGTCATAGCAACGTCGTTGATTGCCAGACCGTGCGATCCGAAGATTATGGTGGATGTCTTGAAGTCGGGCACTTTTATGCGGCCTGTAATGACATCGCCGAGTTCCTCGATGCGATCCCAGGTCGTCAGCCCATGGGCAACTGCCCACAGCATGTTACCGCTCTCGACTTTGGATTGTTCTTTTTCATCGCACACGACCAGGCTGGCTTTCTCGAAAACCTTGCCGTCGATTTCGCGCTTATACCAATGGTTGGCGCCGGCAGCAATGACCAGGGTCGGTCGCGTCAGCCAGTCGCCGAAAAGGATGGGATTTTCGGCTGTGCTGGCCGTGATGACGATGTCCGCATCGCGCGGCACTTCTTCGGGCGTGTTGACGGGAACCACATCGATGGCAAGTTTTTCCGACATGCGCTTGCAGAAATCTTCGCGTTCCGGTTGCCTGCGGCTGTAGACGCGAACCTTTTTTATTGGTCGCACTGCGCACACCGCATCAAGTTGTCCTTCAGCAATGCGGCCGGCACTGTACAAGCCTATGGTGCTGGCATTCTCAGGGGACAGATACTTGGCGGCGACCGCGCTTACCGCGCTGGTGCGGTACTTGCCGATCAGATAGGCGTGCACGATAGCGAGCAGCTCACCGGTTTCAGTGCTGTAGAGATAGTTGGTGCCGTGTCCGGAGGCGTTCTTGTGCACGCCGGTGCCCTTGCCGATGTTCGCCCACAGCTTGAAGCCGGCGACGCCCTTGGCATGCAGTGCGGCGGGCCCGAATTGTATGAAGCCGTTCCTGAATGGCATGCGGAAGCGCGGTGGATTTTCCGCCGTGCCCTGGCCGGACTGGCGAAAAGTGTCTTCGATGATGGGAATCGCTTCTCTTGGCGACAGCGGCAGTTTCTTGACGTCTTCTTCAGTGATGAGCAAAGTCATGGAGCGAGTCTTTCCTGAAAAATTATTCGATTCGGAATGCCGGCCTGGTGAGACCGGCAGTATGCAAACGATATGCGGGTTGCGATTTTAAGGCTAATCAGCGCCGATACACGCGTTCAGCTGCATTTTTGTGACGTGCGCAAGAGTCTGGGAAGGCGACTCTTTGCCAAGTTCATGCCAATTGTCGTAATCTCCTTTCCGAATGTCTGTTGGTCCCCCTGTATCAATTCGCGAAAGGTCATGCCGTGGCGCTCCTGAGTCCTAACCACAAGTTCTCCGATATTGTCTATGAAACCGCGCGGCATGTGGCGCGCATTACCATAAACCGGCCGGCGCAGATGAATGCTTTCACCGGCGACACGCTCAACGAACTGATGCTCGCCATAGAGGATGCCGGACATAACGACAGCGTAGGCGTCGTGGTCCTCACCGGCAGCGGTGAGCGCGCGTTTTGCGTCGGCGGCGATGTCAACTGGGAGAAGGAAGGCGGGCTGGAACGCCAGGTGCTGGAACCGTACTCGCTGCATCTCGCGGTGTCGCGTTGCCCCAAACCCGTCATCGCGCGCGTGAATGGCTATGCGATAGGCGGGGGCAACCACCTCGCGTATTACTGCGACTTCACGATCGCGGCCGAGCACGCCATATTCGGCCAGAACGGGCCGCGCGTCGGCAGTCCAGCCAGCGGGCCGCTGGTCAGCTATTCGGCGCGCATACTTGGACACAAGCGCGCGCGTGAAATGTGGATGCTGTGCCGCAAGTACAAGGCCAGTCAGATGCTCGATTGGGGACTGGTGAACGCCGTGGTGCCCTATGTGGAGCTTGATCGGGAAGTCGACAAGTGGTGCGAGGAGATTCTTGCATTGTCGCCGACCTGTGTGCGCGTGCTGAAAGCATCTTTCGTCGCCGATATAGAGCCCATGCTGGGGGCGGGCGATTCGGTGCGCCGGCACATCCTGAAGCGCGACTTCTATGAAACCGAGCAACAGGAAGGCGCGCGCGCATTTCTTGAGAAGCGAGCGCCGGACTTCTGGAAGTTCAGGTAGTGAATGTGCGCTCCCGCCTGATATCGTGCCTGGCGCAGGAATATGCCAGTTAGGGGCAATCAGGTGTCGATGCGTGCCGGTGCATTGCTGGAAAAAGCACTCGCCGGTGACCGCCGCGCCGTGTCGCGCCTGCTGTCCTATATCGAGGACGAGTCCGAGCAAATTGAAGGCGTGCTCGATGCGATCTACTGTCGCGCCGGCAAGGCACACGTGATAGGGGTGACCGGCGTGCCAGGGGCGGGGAAATCCACGCTGATTGCGCGTCTTGCTGCCGAGATGCGGCTTAACAACAAGACCATAGCGATACTTGCCATTGACCCGTCGAGCGCCTTGAGCGGCGGTGCGATACTCGGTGACCGGGTGCGGATGTCCAAACTGTCCGCCGACCCCGGCGTATATATACGCAGCATGGCGTCGCGCGGCCGGCAGGGCGGTCTCGCGCGCACGACGCTGGAGGCCGTGGATCTGCTCGACGCAGCCGGGTTCGATGTCATCATCGTCGAGACCGTAGGCGTCGGTCAGGATGAATTTGACATCTGGTATGCTGCCCACACCACTGTTGTAGTGTCGGTGCCAGGGTTGGGCGATGCGGTGCAAAGCATCAAGGCCGGACTGCTGGAAATGGCCGATATACACGTTGTCAACAAAGCCGATAAACCGGATGCGGAGCGCACGGTGCACGATCTGACCGGTATGCTGGGCGCGGTGGCGCGCACGCATGATGCGGCATGGCAGGTGCCGGTTGTGGCTACCAGTGCGGAATCCGGTCTGGGCGTGGCCGATTTGGCTGCCCGGCTCGAGGCGCATCGCAGTTTTCTGAATGATCATGGCGGATCGACTCAGCGCGCGAAATTTCCCGAGCGGCGGGTGTGGAGGGCAGTCGAGGAAATGGCGGTGCGCAGAGTGCGCGAGCGCATGCAGGATGGCGCTATTGCAGCGTTGTGCGAGAAGGTTGCGAACCGTGAAATGAGCCCGCGCGATGCAGCCGGCGTGCTGGTGGGCGAACTCAAGGATTAATCGGTAAAACGGACACTGATGACATTATGGATTTGAATTTCTCTGCGGAAGAACTGGCATTTCGCGATCAAGTGCGCAGCTGGCTTAACGCGACGATGCCGCGGGACTTGCGCGACAAGGTGGCCAACAACGAACGATTGTCGAAGGCGGAAATCGTGCGCTGGCACAGGATGCTGGCCGACCAAGGCTGGATCGCACCAGCATGGCCCGTGGAGTGGGGCGGCACCGGATGGAATGTGGTGCAGCGGTATATCTTCGAGGAGGAGTGCGGTTATGCGGGTGCGCCCCAGCTGCCGCGCTTTGGCTTGTCGATGTGCGCGCCTGTCCTGCTCAAATTCGGCACCGAGGCGCAGAAGCGCCGTTATCTGCCCAAAATATATAACGGCGAGGAAATCTGGTGCCAGGGTTATTCCGAGCCGGGCGCGGGTTCGGATCTGGCCGCGCTCAGCACGCGCGCCGAAAAACGCGGCGATGCTTATGTCGTCAACGGACAAAAAATCTGGACCACCATCGCGCATCACGCCGACTGGATGTTCTGTCTCGTCAGAACCAGCGCGCAGACGGGCAAGCGGCAGGAAGGCATCAGCTTCCTGCTCGTCGACATGAAGACGCCGGGAATCCGGGTCAAGCCCATCATCCTGATGGATGGCGGGCACGACGTAAATGAAGTGTTCTTCGAGGACGTTCGCGTGCCGGCCGAAAATCTTGTGCATGAAGAAGGCAAGGGCTGGACGGTTGCCAAGTACCTGCTTGGGCACGAGCGCATGAATTCCGGGCGCATCGCCGGCTCCAAGCGCGAACTGCAAAAGCTGAAAAAGCTCGCAAGCAAAGAGATGAGGAATGGCGTGCCGCTGATGTCCGACGTGCGATTCCGCGACAGGCTCACGCGCGTTGAGATCGAGTTAATGGCGCTGGAAATAACCAACCTGCGTTTTCTGGATCGCATGCGGCGCACGGGACAGCCGCCGGGCGCTGATGTTTCGATGCTCAAGATCAAGGGCACCGAAATCACGCAGCTGATCACCGAACTGATGATGGATGCGGTGGGGCCCTTGGCGCAGCCAACGCTACCTGTAGATGATATCGACGGCTGGGACATGTTCGTTGCGTCGCTGGCGCCGGTGTATTGCCTGACGCGCAAGTCATCGATCTATGCCGGTTCCAACGAAATCCAGCGCAACATCATCGCCAAGATGACGCTCGGGCTGTAGTCATCATAAACATCTGATATAAAAGGGAAATAATTTGAATTTCGATGTCGATGACGACCAGCAGTTACTGGACGATTCGATCCGTCGCTTGCTGCGCAAGGACTATGATTTCGATGCGCGTCGCGAAATCCTGCGTTCTTCCGCGGGCGGCAGCGATCACGTGTGGAAGACGTTCGCCGATATGGGACTGCTGGCTTTGCCCATACCCGAGACCTACGGCGGCTTCGGTGCCGGTGCGGTCAAGATGATGGGCATGATGGAGTGCATAGGCGAGGCGCTGGTCGTAGAGCCGTATCTTTCGACGGTGGGTCTGGGCGCGCAGTTTGTATCGCGCTGGGGCAGCGACGCGCAAAAACAGGAAGTTCTGCCGGCCATCGCCCAGGGGCGTCTCAAGATGGCGTTTGCCCAGATTGAGGATGGCTCGCGTTATGAACTTGGGCATGTCGCCACCACCGCGGCGAAGTCCGCGGCTGGATGGGTGATCAACGGAGAAAAACGCGTTGTCATTGATGCGCCTGCATCGAACAAGTTGATCGTGTCGGCGCGCACGTCGGGAGATATCAGGGATGCAGAGGGACTGTCGCTATTCATGGTGAATACGGCTACGCCCGGCATACGTTTGAAACGCTACACCACGCTCGACGGACTGCGCGCGGCCGATGTCACATTCGACAACGTGGCCGTGGCCGCCGATGCGCTGCTCGGCACGCAAGGCACTGGACTGGTGATGATGCGCGAGGTCGTTGATTTCGCCACCGCCTTGTTATGCGCGGAAGCCGTGGGTGCGATCCGATCCGCCAACGAGGCGACTCTCGACTACATCAAGAACCGCAAGCAGTTCGGCGTGGCTATCGGTTCATTTCAAGTTACACAGCACCGTATCGTCGACATGGTGATGTCATATGAACAGGTCAAGTCCATGGCATGTCTCGCCTGTGTGCAGGCCGATACCGCGGTTGACGCTGACGAACGCTCGCGAATAATTTCCGCCGCCAAAATCCGCGTCGCGGATGCCTGCCGTCAGGTCAGCCAGGATGCGGTGCAACTCCACGGCGGCATGGGTTTGTCGGATGAAATGAAGATCAGCCATACGTTCCGCCGTCTGACCATGATTGCGCGCCAGTTCGGTGATGCGGATCATCACCTCGCGCGCTTTGCCGCGTAGAAATTACTTGTACCCCGCCTTGGCACGGCGTGCCAGCCACCACCCGTATTGTTCGGGCATATTCCTGAACTCGGGGTCGAGCCCCAGTTCTGCGGCCGCGTGTATCGGCCAGAACGGGTTGTAGAGCATTTCCCGGCCAAGGGCGACTATGTCCGCCTGACCGTTTGCCAGTATCCCTTCTGCCTGCTGCGTCTTGACGATGAGGCCCACGGCAATGGTCATGATGTCGGCTTCGCGGCGTATGGCTTCCGCAAACGGCACCTGAAAACCGAGTTGATGCGCGATATTGGACGCGGTGGGGGAGCGCACGCTGATGCCGCCCGATGAGCAGTCTATGGCGTCCACGCCCAAGGGTTTGAGTTCGCGCGCCAGCACGATGGAATCGCCTATCGTCCAGCCGTTTTCGTCCTGCGCCGAGACGCGAAAGAACAGCGGTTTGCCGGCTGGCCAGCAGCGGCGCACGGCTTGTGTCACTTCGAGCGCGAAGCGCATGCGGTTTTCCATGCTGCCGCCATAGCGATCCTTGCGCTGATTGGCCGCCGGCGACAGGAACTCATGTATCAGATAACCGTGCGCGCCGTGAATTTCGAGCACGTCGATGCCGGCATCGTTGGCGCGGCGTGCTGCCTGCGCAAACGCCGCGATCACCTCATCGATGCCATCCTGTGTCAGTTCCCGTGGTACCGGCCAGCCGTCGAGATAGGCGATGGGACTGGGCGCGACCACAGGCCAGTGGTCCCGGCCTTCCACTTTGACGCTGCGATCGAGCGGGCCGAATCCATGCCACGGCCGTGCAGTACCCGCTTTGCGGCCTGAATGATTGAGCTGTATGCCGGATATCGAACCCTCGCTGCGGATCATGTCGGCGATGCGCTTGATGGGTGCGATATGTTCGTCTTTCCACAGCCCCAGATCGCCCAGCGTGCCGACGCCGTTGGTGTCCACCTTGCTCGCTTCGATGCAAACCAGTCCGGCGCCCCCGGTCGCGTATTTGGCGTAGTGTGTGTAATGCCATTCGGTGGCGTAGCCATCGATCGCCGAATACATGGACATCGGCGACACCATGATTCTGTTTTTCAGGGTGACATCGCGTATCTTCAGCGACGTGAAGAGTGCAGGAAGGTGTTTGGTCATGTGCGCGCCCTGGCTTGTCTGTGTGCTCAGGATTGTAATGCACACCATACAAGCGGAACAGGGGCGCGCCACCCAAGCGCCGATTCCGCTACACTTATTTGCAGATTGCGGGAAATGTGCAACGGAGAAGTCTATGAAGATTACGAAGATTGAATCCATCGTCATCAAGATGCCGATGGTTGTGGATGGCAATGTGGTGCCGATGTCGCGCGGCGTGGCGCGTACGGTTGTCGAGACGCTGCTGGTGCGCGTCGACACCGACGAAGGCGTGAGCGGCTGGGGCGAGGGATTCGGTTCGCGCATTTTCTCCGCGACCAAGGCGGCGATCGACACCGTTATGAGCCCGATGTGCATCGGTCGCGATCCGACCGCGATCAGCGCGTTGGTCGAGCATCTGCAGCATGTCATGGGCAACCTGGGGCGTAATGGTCCGGCCACGTTCGGCATATCGGCGATCGATATTGCGCTATGGGATATCGCCGGCAAGCTGGCCGGCTTGCCGCTTTATCGGCTGCTCGGCGGATCGCTGCGCAGGGAACTGCCGGCTTACGCGAGCGTGCCGCGCTATGGCGAGCCGCGCGCCGTCGCACATTACGTCGAGCGTGCGCTCAAGCGCGGTTACCGGCATATCAAGCTGCATGAGGTGACCGAGGACGCAATCGGTGCCGGTCGAAAAACCGCCGGGCCCGACGTTGCGCTGATGGTCGACTGCAGTTCCTCATGCACGGTGGAGCAGGCCATCGATCTGGCGCAGAAACTCAAGCCGCTCAATCTCAAATGGATGGAGGAGCCGGTATGGCCGCCGGAGGACTATGCGGGTCTTGCAAGAGTGCGAACGCAGGGCGGTATTCCGCTCGCCGCGGGCGAAAACGCGATGTTGTCTGATTTCAAAAACCTGTTCCTCGCCGGCGCCATCGCCTATGCGCAGCCGAGCATCATCAAAGTGGGCGGTGTGACGCAGATGCGAAAAGTGATGGCACTGGCGGATGCGTTTGGCGTGAGCGTCGTGCCGCACTCATCCGGGCTGGGCCCGGGCTTGATCGCGTCCATGCACTGCATCGCCGCCATGGCCAACGACAGTCTGGTCGAACGCTACGATTCCGATGTTGCGGAGAATCCACTCCATGATGCGATTACGCCCGGTGGAAACGGTTGCATCGCCGTTCCGCAAGGCCCTGGACTGGGCGTAGATCCGGATCCGGATCTGATAGAGAAACTGCGGGTCGGATAAGGGGCGGCGGTACTGCGTTCAGGTGCGATACCGTGTGCGTGGCGAATGAACAAAATGCCAATAAAAACATGCTATTACCATGCGGCGCCCCCTGCATAAGTCAGTCGGCACGTATGCCTGCGTCCTTGATGACCTTGCCCATGCGCGTCATGTCGGATTTGATGGCGGCCGCAAACTGCGCGGGCGTACTCGCCACCACATCCGCGCCGCCGTTGAAAAACGTCTCGCGCACATCGGGGTTGGTCATGGCGCGCACAATTTCCTGATGCAGACGGTTGATGATGGTCATGGACGTTTTTGCCGGTGCGAGTATGCCGCTCCGAGATACCGTTTCGTAACCCGGCAGGCCGGACGCCGCCACCGTAGGCAGGTCGGGAAATTGGGGCGTGGGCTGCGCGCTCGTCACTGCCAGCGCGCGCAGCCGTCCGGACTTGATATGGGGCACGACCGAAGGGCCGACCGGGAACATCAACTGCACTTGTCCGCCGATCAGGTCGGTGAGCGCCTGGCCGCTGCCTTTGTAGTTAACGTGCACGATATTGACGCCGGCCATGGCTTTGAACATCTCCGGCGCGAGGTGGAGTGACGAACCTATCCCCGATGCTCCGTAGTTCAGTGCGCCGGGTTTCGCCCTGGCAAGCGCAATCAGCTCCTTCACCGACTTCACGCCCAGCGCCGGATTGACAACCAGCACGTTAGGCGAATTCGAAACCAGGCTGACGGGCGTGAAATCCCTGGCCGGATCGTACGGCATGTCGCTCAACAGCGGCGCTAGCCACACCGTCGACCCGTACACCAACAGCGTGTACCCGTCAGGCGCTGATTTCGCAACAATTTCCGCTGCGACGTTGCCGCGACTGTCGACCACGACCTGCTGCCCGAGGCTGGTTGTCAGTCCAGGGGCGATCAGGCGTGCGGCGAGGGCGCTGCCGCCGGCCGGCGCGGTGGTCACCATGCGTATGGGCTTGTTGGGATAGTTTTGGGCCGAAACCAGATTCGCGGTGACGAGCGTTATGCAGACCGTTGATATGAGCCCAATGCCGGGCCGGATGTCTTTGAGATGAGGTTTCATCGCTTGGATGCAATGTTCAGGCCGCGTATTCGAGGTTAATTGATGTCCGTCGAGTTTGCTATTATGCAGCGATTGCAGGCTGCATCAATCTCCCGCTGGATTTTCCATTTCTCACACTGATCAACTCATGGCATCCCAAACCAAGAAGTCGGCGCCCGATCTGGTGCTACGCCAGATTGCGGAGTACGTCACCGGATACCGCGTCACGTCACAGGCTGCTTACACGATGGCACGTTGCTGCCTGCTGGATTCCATCGCCTGCGGTCTTAATGCATTGGAGTATCCGGAATGTACCAAGTTGCTTGGCCCCATGGTCCCGGGCGCGTCTCTGCCCAATGGCGCCCGGGTTCCCGGCACGCGCTACAGCCTGGAGCCTGTCAAAGCCGCCTTTGACATCAGCAGCGCCATCCGCTGGCTGGAACATAGCGATACCTGGTTTGGACTTGATGGTGGTCATCCATCGGATAATCTGGGCGCCGTCCTCGCGGTTGCAGACTACGTCAGTCGCAACGCCGCCGCCCGCCGCAAGCGGGCATTAACCGTGGGTGACGTGTTAACCGCGCTGATCAAGGTTTACGAGATACAGGGTGTTCTTTATCTGAAAACAAACTTTATCGATATCGGTCTGGACTCCGTCGGTCTGGTCACCGTTGCCTCCAGCGCGGTGGCAACCCGAATGCTCGGCGGCGGGCGTGACCAGATCATCAATGCCGTATCAAACGCATTTCTGGACGGCGCCAATCCGCGGCACTATCGGATAGGCAGCAGCGCTGGCTGGCGCATGAAATGGGCCGCAGGTGATGCGGCGGCTCGCGGTGTCATGCACGCATTGATGGCGCTGCGCGGCGAAGTGGGTTTCCCCAATGCATTGACCGCACCGCGCTGGGGTTTCGCTGATACGCTGATGCATGGCAAACCCGTGGAGCTCGCTCGTCCGCTCGGCACCTTCGTGGTCGAAAACGTACTTTTCAAGATACCCTTTCCCGCGCATTTCCATGCGCAAAGCGCCAGTGAATGTGCGCTTCGACTGCATGCGCTGGTCAAGGACCGCATAGGCGATATTAAGTCCGTGCATTTGCGCACGCACGAAAAGACCGTCAAGAGCGCTTCAAGAGAGGGGCCATTGAAAGATCCGGCGAGCCGTGATCACTGCGTCCAGTATGTGGTGGCCTATGTGCTTATCCATGGAAAACTTGCCGCGCGCGACTACGACAACAAGGCGGCCGCGGATCCCAGAATCGACAGGCTGCGCGCCAAAATGATAGTCAAGGAAGACAAAAGTTTTACGCGCGACTTCTATGACGCGCGCAAACGCACAAATTGCAATGCCTTGTATGTCGAGTTTCGCGACGGAACCAGAACCCCCGAAGTGCGCATCGACTATCCGGTCGGCCATCCCAAGCGTCGCAAGGAGGGGCTGCCGATCGTGGAGCAGAAATTCCGCGACAGCCTCAAGCAGATATTTTCCGTCAGGCGCCAGGACAAGATCATGGCGGCGTGCAGCAACCTGCAGGACCTCAAAAAAGTGCCGTTCAAGGATTTCATGGCGCTGTTTGTGCCATGATCGGAATGGTTGTGGTCCGTACCAAAACCGGACAGTTTCGGAATGGACTGTCCCGGCAATCAGAAAGGGAACATAAAATGTCATCTCCGCGTTATTTCGTTGCGGTTTTTCTGTCATGCGGCATCTTTGCCGGTATCTGGCCGGTGAGCGCGCAGGCGCAATCGCTGCCGGCCTCTTCGGATCGAAACGCCGACGCCACCCGGCAAGCTTCTTACCCGACAAGGCCGATACGACTGATCGTGCCGTCGGCTCCCGGCAGCACCGCCGATGCGCTCGGGCGCGTCGTGGCACAGAAATTAAGCGAAAGCTGGGGGCACCAGGTCGTGGTCGATGATCGTGCCGGAGCCGCCGGCATTGTCGGGACCGCCATTGCCGCCAAGGCGATGCCCGACGGATACACGCTACTGGTTGTGGCGGGTACTCATGCGATCAATCCCAGCCTGTATAGCAAGCTGCCCTATGACACCGAAAAAGCATTTGCGCCGGTGACGCAAGTGGGAGCCGCGCCTCTGCTGGTGGTGGCTCACCTTTCCGTTCCGGTGACCTCGATTCGACAGTTGATCGATCTCGCCAGGAGCAAGCCCGGTCAGATCAATTACGCGTCCGCCGGAAAGGGTACGCCCAGTCATCTGATAATGGAGTTATTCAAGAGCATGGCCAAAGTGGATCTGGTGCATGTGGCTTACAACGGCGGTGGCCCGGTGCTCAATGCCATCGTCAGCGGAGAAGTGCAGGTCATGGCGAGCGGGGTATTGATACTGATGCCGCTGGTCAAGGCCGGAAAGCTGAAATCACTCGCGGTGACCGGGGCACGCCGTGCGCAGATGGCGCCGGATATCCCGACAGTCGCGGAGTCCGGCGTGCCCGGCTTCGCGGTGACCGGCTGGTGGGGGATACTGGCGCCGGCTGCCACTCCAACTGCAATCGTGTCGCGGCTACAACGGGAAATCGCGCGCTTGTTGCTGTCCCCGGACACAAAAGATCGATTAGCCAAGGACGGCATCGAAACGGTCGGCAGCAGTTCCGCCGATTTCGCGAAGTTTATCCATCAGGAAATCGAGACATGGACCCGCGTCGTAAAAAGTTCCGGCGCCAGTGCGGACTGAGGCAAGTTCCCGTCTGCGGCCACTGTTCACCGTGCTGAAAAATTTAGTTGGAGAGAGGCCATGCCCTACGTAGAACGAAAAGACGGACCAACGCTTTACTATGAACTCGACGACTACACCGATCCGTGGAAATCCGCGCCCACGTTGTTGCTGCAACACGGCTTCGGCCGCTCGTCGCAATTCTGGTATAGCTGGATACCGTATCTGAGCCGCTACTATCGCGTCGTGCGTCCCGACCTGCGCGGGTTGGGTAAGTCGTCGACTGATTTCGATCCTGAAAAAGGCATAGGCCTGGCGCAGTACCTGTCCGATTTCAATGCGATCATCAATCACGCCGGATGCGAGTCAGTGCATTACTGCGGAGAATCGTTTGGCGGACTGCTCGGCATGGCATTTGCAGCGGAATATCCGCAACGCGTTCGTACCCTGAGCCTGGTGTCAGCGCCCGTCTATCTCAATGACCATGACAAGCAAAGCACCGCCTATGGTCATGAATCGAGAATGGATGCGCTGCGCAAGATGGGATTGCGTGCGTGGGCCGAAGCGTCCAACGCCGGCAGACGCTTCCCGCCCGATTCCGATCCGGCCATGCTGCAGTGGTACGTGGACGAGAGAGTCCGTGCGGCGAGCAGTATCGAAGTTCTTGTGGCCATGTTTAATTGGGTGTCCGGCTTCAGCGCGGTACCGTTCCTGCCCAGAATCAAAGCGCCGGTGCTCGGACTTTATCCCTCACACAACAAGATCTTCGACGAAGAGCAATTGCGCGCTTTGAAGAGTAGTCTGCACGACTTTCGTCTGGTGCAGATACCGTCCCAATACCATGCGATACAGAACTTCGAACCGGCGGCGTGTACGTCGGAAGTCCTGCATTTCGCGGCACGGTATGACGGAATATCGTGCCACGAGTGATGACCGCTACCAGAGTGAAACGGATATCTCACACTTTTTCCCTCACTTGGGCACATCGTGCCCGGGGGAGGGTAGGGAGGGGGGCAAACGCCGTGCCGTTTCTAAAATTCACAACCGCTTGCTCGCCGGTCGTGCTGGCGACCATCTTTGCGACGTTCAATGCGCATGCAGCCGCAGTCGCCGAATACCCAACCAAACCCATACGGCTGATCGTGCCATTTGCCGCCGGCGGCGGTTTGGACGTGCTGGGGCGAATGATTGCCCAACGACTGACCGACAGGTTCGGGCAGCCGGTGGTCGTCGACAACCGCACCGGTGCAGGCGGCACCGTGGGAGCGGAAATTACCGCGAAATCGGCGCCCGACGGTTACACGCTCATCATGGGCAGCATAGGCACGCACGCCATCAGTCCCGGTCTTTACAAGAATCTGCCCTATGACGCCGTGAGGGACTTCACACCGGTGACGCAGATCACGATGTCGCCCAATATACTGCTGGTGAATTCCAGCCTTCCCGTCACGACCGTCAAGGAACTCATTGCACTCGCCAAAGCGAAACCGGATCAGCTTAACTACGGTTCCGGCGGGGTAGGGGGGACTACGCACCTGTCGGCGGAACTTCTCAAATCGCTGGCGCAGATACGCCTCAACCACGTGCCGTACAAAGGCGGCAGTCAGGCTGTGATCGCGTTGCTCGGTGGTGAGGTGTCCATTATATTCAACACCATCATTTCCTCCATGCCGCACGTCAAGGCAGGCAAGCTGAAAGCACTGGGCGTGACAAGCACCAAGCGCTCCCCCGCCGCGCCGACGCTGGTGACGATTGCCGAGGCTGGCGTGCCGGGTTATGAATTTGTATCGTGGTATGGCGTGCTCGGTCCGGCCGGCATGCCCGCCCACGCGGTAAGCAAGCTGAACGACGAAATTCGCCGCATCATGAGCGCCGAAGCAATCGTCACCAGCCTCGCCAGCGATGCACTTGAAGTCGTAACCGGGACCCCGCAGGAATTCGCGAACCATATCCGGCAGGAGGTTGCGAAATGGGGAAAAGTCATAAAAAACGTCGGCATACGTGCGGAGTGACGAGTATCACGTCGCGCGAGGCCGGGGTTGCAAAGTCCATACAAGAAAGGTCGTGACATGCGGAAATTAAGAGAATCATCAGGACGTTTGGAAATCGTAACGACAGTCATGATGGTCGTGCTCGCGGCATCGCTGGCGAGAGGCGTTTATGCGCAGGGCACGGCCGACACCTACCCGACAAAACCCGTGCGCATCGTCGTGCCGCTGGCAGCAGGCGGGGGCACCGATATCACGGCACGCATGATCGCGGCCCGGCTGAGCATCGCCATGAATCGCCAGTTCATCGTCGAGAATCGCCTCGGCGCTGCCGGCACGGTGGCTTTTGGCTCGATCGCAAAAAGTCTCGCCGATGGCTACACGTTGCTGGTGACTGGCAGCGGTTTTGCCACCACCGCGGCGCTTTATACCAAACTTGCCTACGATCCGATCAAGGATTTTTCGCCGATTACGTTGATCAATCGTTCGCCATATCTGCTGGTGGTGCATCCCTCGCTGCCGGTCAAGACGCCACGCGAGCTGGTGGCGTTGGCCAAGGCCAGACCGGGCGTGATCAATTTTGGTTCGTCGGGGTATGGCTCCGGTGTGCATTTCGCGGAGGAACTGTTCCGCATCATGGCCGGCGTGAACCTCATGCACGTGCCCTACAAAGGTGCGGGCGAAGCCGAGATAGATCTGATCGCGGGCAGAATCGAAATGATGATGGGCGGCATACTTTCCGCGTTACCACACGTCAAGAACGGAAGATTGCGGTTATTGGCCGTAAGCACCGCCCAGCGCTCGCCGATATTGCCAAACATCCCGTCAGTTGCCGAATCCGGCGTGCCGGGTTACGAAGCCGTGAGCTGGGGCGGGATGCTGGGGCCGGCGGGGATGCAGCCTGAGGTCATCAGCAAGATTCAACAGAGCGTTGCGACCATCATGAAAGAACCCGAAGTCGCGAAAAAGACTTTAGACGACGGCGCGGAACCAGTTGGAAACCGGCCAGACGAATTCAGACAGTTTATTGCTGCCGACATCGCGCGGAATCGCAAGGTCGCCCGGGATGCGGGACTGAAAGTCGACAACTGACACGGTCAAGAGTGGTGAAACGAGGGGCGGACGATGATCAGATATAGCTCACTGACATGTTACGTGACTGGCTCGTGTCATGATACAGATAGCCCGAGTTCGGACCGACCACGGCCGTCTTTTCCATGAGGCGCGTTTCATTTCTCCTGTCGTAGTTGCCCAGTGCATTGTGGTTGGTGCAGCGGTTGTCCCACATCAGCAGATCATGTTTTTGCCAGATGTGCCGATAGACAAATTGCTGACGCCTCGCATGGCCGCGCAGGAAATCTATCAACGGTCTGCTCTCTTCTGGTGTCATACCCGCAAAAAGCATGACTTTGTCTTCCACATATAGCGACTTGCGGCCGGTTTCCGGGTGCACTTTGACGAGCGCATGCGCTATCGTTTTGGAGCGTCTCGATGTTTCAAGACGTTCCGGGGATGAGTGTTCCAGGGAACTTTCTTCCTGTACGTGGATACCCACCAGCGGATCGATCAGCTGTTTCATGCCGTCAGACAAGGTGTCGTACGCAAGATACATATTGGCAAACTGCGTGCCGTCAACAGTCGAACCTGCTCGATCAACGGGAACAGCATACGCATCAAATCGTCCTTTTGTTCGTGTGTAAGGCGCGAAAGGTCCGGGAGTTCTTGCATGCTTCACAGCATACACTCTGCTCATAATTTGTACAATTGTGTCAGGCTGAATAGTCACCAAAATTCATCAATAGAAGTGCGCAGCTAAGCGTCTAAAATGCCTGTATCTTACGGCTTTATTCCATAAGATCAACGTATTGCGGTGGTCAGGCCTGTCTCCACTTGAGTGCGCGTGGAGTGTATTTTCGTAAATCTGAAAACGAGGAGAAGGGCGGCGGAAGATGCGGTTGGCACTGGGTGGCAGCGGTGATAGGAAAAACGCAAGGCCTGACCTCAACGTTCCGGTTATTCATTGGTGAGCACACCCGCCTTCACTAACTTGCCCAGCCGGGCTATTTCCGATTTCATGACGTCCGTGAGCTCTTGCGGCGTACTCCCGACGGCCTCACCTCCGGAAGCGAGGAATCTTTCCTTCACATCGGCTTGATTCAATACGCGCACGAGTTCCCGGTTGAGCCGGACGACGACCGCATCCGGCGTTTTGGCTGGCGCAAACATGTCAACGATTGCTGCCGCTTCATACCCGGGCACGCCCGAAGCCGCTACCGTCGGCAGATCGGCGGCCAGGGCGGACGGTTTGGCGCTGGTGACAGCCAACGCCCGCAAGCGGCCGGCTTTGACGTGCGCCATGACCGGGCCGGCGTTGGCGAACGACATGTGAACCTGGCCGCTGAGCAGATCGATGAGTGCAGGCCCGCCTCCTTTATATGCGATGCGCACGATATTGACGCCCGCCATGTCCTTGAATACTTCGGCAGCGAGATGAGTCGAAGAGCCGTTGCCACCCGACGCATAGTTGAGCGCGCCCGGCTTGGATTTGGCCATGGCGATCAGGTCTCTGACCGAATTTATCGCCACCGACGGGTGCACGACGAGGACGTTAGGCTGCTTGTTGGTCAGGGTAATCGGTGAAAAATCCTTCAACGAATCGTATGGCGTTTTTTGCAGCAGCGAGCCTATCCACAGGGTGGCACCGGCGAACAGCAGGGAATAACCGTCGGGTGGCGCCTGCGACACTATCACTCCCGGAATGACGCCGGGCGGCCGGTTGTCAACTATCACCTGCTGACCCACGTTGGCCGTAAGCCCCTGTGCGAGCATGCGCACCACGAAATCCACGGACCCACCCGCCCCCCCGGTGACTATGCGTATGGGTTTGTTCGGATAAGCCTGTTCCGATCCTGTCGAAGCGGCGTGGCCGCTTACCGCGCGCGCAGCCATGACGCCTATGGAACATGTCGTTACAAGAAGCCTTGGTATTCGCATGAACGTCCCTTGTTAGGCGACTTCAATCAAAAACCTGGGGCTGCGCATCCAACCCGCTATTTCAGGACCACGGTAACGTCCTCTTCCCCAACCTCGAACCGTGTTCCAAAGGGAGTCGACATCTGTATCATCCTCTCTACAACCTGAGGTGACTCCGCGGGTCGGGTGAAAGCTGGCGGTCCGTTTCCAGTAAGCACGCCGGGTACGAAACTGAGCCGTTGAATCTTGCCGTCACGTATCAGGCATCGGACGAGCAATGCCATCAGCGTTCTTTCATTGAAAGACCCCAAATCGTGCACGAAATTGGCCAACGAATACAGGATAGGCTTACCCTTATAGACTTCGATCGGCTGGGGTTGGTGGGGATGGTGACCCACGACCATATCGGCGCCGCAATCAATGGCATACCGGCCCATCTCCTTTTGATAATCCATAACCTCAACCTCACCCGCTCCGGCACCGGGATAAACCTGAAATGGGGAGAGGCCCCAGTGCCATGAGACGATCACCACATCTGCTGCATCTCGTGCCTTCTGGATATCTTCGGTGAGTTGTTCACGATGCACGCCTCTGTCGGGAACGGTATGGACAATGGGCAGCAAGCCCGGATTTGAATGTACTCGCGCAGGGGCTTCGTAGAGCGTGTGGACCGGGTAACGGGCGACTCCTGGCGTATCAACTGTCGCCGCCATTTCAGGCGTCCCGACGGACGTCCTGCAAACGAATGCAACCTTGGTGCCGTTTCGCTCCATGATGGCTGGTTTTCTCGCTTCCGCGAGATTCCGACCTGCTCCCGCATGCGCCACATTCATGGTTTCCAGGACTTCCACACTGCGCACCAAGGCATTCAACCCATGATAGGTATGCGGGTTATTCGCCTGATTCATAAAATTAAACCCGGCGCGCAGGTACGCCGCTATCGAAGACTCGTCCATGTGAGGCCTCGGGTCTCGATCATACTGATCAATATATTTGCTATCGGCAACGACTGTTTCCAGATTGCAGAATGCAATATCCGCTCCCTGGATAAGATGTTTGACCGGCTTGAAAACATTGTCTGGGTCAGGCCGTCCGACGAAAGTATCGCCCACCAGCACCATCTTGACGTCATTCGTAGTCATAGTTCCGCTCCTTTAAGGTGAAGTTATTTTGACTAGGGTTTACCTGAACCGCTAAATGGCAGGCCCACGGGATACGGGCAGGGATGAGGGCGCGTCGTCACGTATGTAACAATCATCAACGGGTATTGAGACCGGCTTCTTTGATGACCTTTACCAATCGGATCATTTCCGATTTGATTCGGCGTACATTCCCCGAAATTCCAGGTTCGACACGCAGGTCCGACTGATCTTGTAATGGTGGGATCATTATACTAGCGTCAGCGGGAGTCCCCCAGGCTTAGCCTGAGGATATTTACTAGTTATGCAGAAGGCGATAGCAGGACAATTCTCCGGTGCCTCACTTGTTGCAGGTCGTATCCACCCTGCGCGTAACAGAACGGGTATTTCCGTAGCTCGGAATATAGACCGAATGACCGCCTGGACCTCCGGCTACGAGTATACCTATCAGTTCCGGAGTGGCTGATATCGGGACCAGGCTGTCCGGGGAGAGTTCACCCAGTTCGGCACGCCGGTTATGCTGGGTGCGGATGAGATCTTTTTTTGCCATGAGATGCGCTGGCATACGGGATAATTCCCACAGGCGGGCTTTTACGCCAGCTTTGGTCAGGCCGGCTTGCTTCAGGATTTCCGCATGTTCGGGAGAGAGCACTACCCATGGCTCACCGCCCCCTTCGGCCCGATAGTCGTTGCTGGCGGCGTAGCACATCGCATCAGCGATCATGCGCAGCAAGTCAGTAACATCCTTGGCGTGGGTATTGATATTTAACGTGCCGGCTGCCGCAACCACGGTGACCGTGCTGTGTTCCGGCGCGTGGCCGTGCTCGATATGCAACGGCTCCCACGGATTTCCGTCTTCATTTTCCGCGCAACAGAATGAGTATTTGCCGGGCTGGCCGTGCGTGGCACGGTCCATCACCTCCGGAAGGCCGCCTCCGATGTTTTGCAGTATCAGCCGCAATGCCCGCCCCAGCACCGCGTTTGCCCAGGTGCCTTGGCCTAGACAGTTGATACCGCTGTTGATCTGTAATTGTCGTGTCACGGGGCCGCTGACGATAAGCCACGGCGTAGCCGGGTTGGTCGTGGTCTGAACCGACTGCAGATTGAATTCCGGTGCCGATACTGCCTCAACTGCTGCGATAAGCAGCGGCAGGAACGGCGGGCTGCAGCCCGCCAGAACCGCATTGATCGCAATATGTTCCACGGTTGCCTGCCCGAAGCCGGGTGCCACGGTCGCCACGACTTCCTCGGGGCTACGCTGGGTGTACTGCAGCATACGCGCCACCCGTTCTTGGGTCGGCGGTACGAGCGGCAGCCCATCGCCCCACTGTCGTTGACGGAAGAATGCATTCATTTCCTCGTAATCATCGGGTGCTTCGATCAAGTGCGGGCGCACGGTGGGTGTTGATTCGTTCCGGCCTGCCGTTCCCGTGGTGCCCGGGTTACACAAGATGCGAGCGACGTCGGCTACGATAGCTTGCGCAAGTTGCGTGATCTCCGGACGCGTGCGCGGTCCGAAAGGATGCGGTATGACAGCCATCGGCAAGTCAGGAAACCCCAAAGACCTGGCTTGCGCTCGTCCAAAAGCCGAAAACGCCGTCGAACACACCGCGAGCGTGGGCAGCCCGCGTTTTGCCGCTTCAACGCAGTCGTGGATACTCCACGACGTACATGATCCTCAATCGCCCGACCCTATGATCACGGCATCGCAGCTTTCCACCATCGCGGCCATCAGTTTTTCGGACGCGGCTCGAGACGATGAGTGCTTGCGCTGTTTGATGACGTTACGTACGCCAAATTTCTTGATTAACAGATCACCAAGGTCATCGGCAAGAAAATTGAAATTGGGTTTGGTGTTGTCGATAAAACCGACGACTTTCCCGGATAGATCCGGAAGGGTTCGTCGCAGTTGCAGCGCAGACGTTCCAAGCGTGGCGGTAGGTGCCAGTATCATGGGCATAAGGTTTGCTCCGAGGTCATCTGTTGATGGAGCGTTGCGATCGCATCGCCCTAAGCCACCGGAAACGATGACCGTGCTTCGAGTTGTTCCAGTTGCTCGTGTAGTTGCGCCGCGGCCGCATCGCCCATGGCAGCAGTCAACAACAGGAACTTGCGGCGCAATTCCACGGGACTGAGCGGGTCATCCGGCATGCCTTTGTAGGATTCTCCATCACGACGGAATTCACGGCCATCCTTGAGCTGTACTATGATGCGCGTGCTTTTGTCGGTGGGTGCTTTGTACGTGTGCGCGCGCATTTCTATCCCGCGGCACATGGTACGGATCGAGGGATCATTGAGCGCGTCCTTTGCAAACGATTGCGGATCCTCGGGATCACGGAACAGCGCGAGTGACACGCAGAAGGGCACGCTGTATTGCGCTTGCATGAGGTCGCCGGGTTCCGGAATGTTGTGATGGCTGAGGACTTTCTCGCTGCCTTCAAGCATGATCTTTTTGACATCCGCCGCCAGAATCCCGTGTTCCGTCATCATTTCGCGCAATGCCTGAACGGGGATTTGCCCACGCATGTGACAGGCGTAACGCTTGATGCAGATACGCAATGTCTCCCAACGCTGGTTGAGTTCCGCGGTAAGAAGTTTCGGATCGCCTTCACGGCAATACGCATCGAGATATCCGAACTTTCCCTCGAGGACGGTCTCGGGGCCGGTGTAGCCGGCGCTTGCGAGCCGGGCGGCAAGTATGCCGGATTCAGACGCACGCCCGAGGTGCAGACGCTTAACCATCGCGCCGCTCCTGGACTTGGTGAAGGCGAGCAATCCCGAGGACAGCGAGCCGGCAATGCCGAGGGCATGAGCGAGTTTTTCCGCGTCCAGCCCAAACACGAGTCCTGCGGCGATTGCCGCACCGTATGGGCCCGTGAGTCCGGGCGCATGAAATCCCAGTTGTTCAGGCGATATCTTGCTGTGATGGGAGGCTCCTCCGACCCGAAACATCACCTCGCAAGCGGCGACAAAAGCGGTTATTGCCTTCTCGCCGCTGGCGCCGGTTTCCTGGCACGCAGCCAGGATGGCCGGCACTAATGCCGCGCCGGGGTGCCCGCCTATGCCGGGGTCGCGCACGCTGTCCTGTTCAAAAGCGTGCGCCAGTACTCCGTTTGAGAGCGCGGCATAGGGCGCGTGTACGCGTCTGTCGGGAAAGCCGAAAATCGAACATGGTCCGCCGCTTCCGTATCGCTGCGCGTAGTCCGCCACCATACCGCTCCAGGGAAACTGGGCGCCATAGGTGCACGCGGCCACAGTATCGATGATGCAGTCCTTTGCGCGTCTGACGACCGCAGCGGGGATACTGGAAAAAGTGAGTTCGCTTGCAAATGTCGCAAGTTCTTGCGCGCAAGTAGGCATGAGTATGTTTCCTTATTGAACGTTTGGTGCAGGGGGGGAGTCTTGTGATTATATCCGGTAGCAATACAATCCGGCCGCTCGACGACTCGTTTAGGATGCGATCACCTTGGGA
>CANJQI010000038.1 GCA_947476215.1 Betaproteobacteria bacterium | reverse complement strand
GTCGTATTCTGAAAAATAAGACGTTATCGTGTGCCAAGTAGGTTAACTTTAGGGAGAACGACAAATGAGCACACTGAACACGCTGAAATTAGTAGCCGCAAAACAGCAACGCGAAAACAATCCTGTCATCCAGCGTCGTCAAAAGCTGTTGCTAAAGCTGGATGAACAGATCGCACTGGCGGCAGCAAAAGCAGCCGGTACTGTTTACACGGCGATGCGTAGTAAACGTCTAAAGGATGCGGCGGGCAACGTCAGCGTAGTTCAGCAACCCAAACGTGTGAAAGCGTGGTTTTGGGCTGTGGACGGGGGTAAGGTCTGTGTTGCTGTCAAATACGGCAACAAAGTGGTGGAATTGGCAAAAGGACGCACTGCGGTGGAGACAACTGCGGCAGAATTGACCGCTACGCTTGCAGTTTTGCGTAAAGCGGTAGAGAGTGGCGAAATTGATGCACAGATTGAGGCGGTCAGTGCGGGTGTGCGTCGGGGGTTCAAGCGGTAGCAACGGTGTTTTGTGTCTGCCCCTTGCAGTCATACTCTGCGGTAAGCACCTATTTACTAGAAGTATTGGGGATATGCCAAAAGTTTATATCGTTTCTGAGTCATCCTGGTGGACGCCTCTAAATGGATTTAAACGGTGGAAACTTCGTACGTATCTGTAATAAACGCGAGAAATTTCAGGGGAGAGGAAATGAAAACAATATTACTAGTCATTCTGACAATGTTCTCTTACATTGTCTCGGCAAACGCTGCTTATGAACTTGTAGGACAGTCCACATCCAGTAACAGCGCAGGTGAAAAACTCACTTCTTATTTCGATTCTGAATCCGTCAAAAAAATTGACAATATTGTTGAAGTAAAATATTTAGTTAATATTGAGGGCGGTGACAGAAAAGATAAAAAAGGTAATAGTATTAAATCCTACGTGCAGAATAGGGCTTATAACTGCGTAGAGAATACCATGTCTATTAAGGCGGAAACTCGGTATGAGGAGGGTATGGGCCAGGGTGTCGTAGTTTCTACCGTCACCAGTCCTAATCAGCCATTTGGCGCGATTGCAGAAAAAACAGCTAATGCACTTGTTTTTAAAAAGCTCTGCACTCCCACTAGCATTGCTGCCGCTCCAGCCAGCATTGCAGCAAAAGACAGTAAAGGCATCGCGAATCCAACGCCAACGAAGCCCGAAGAACCTATTCTGGATGGTATGGCGGAGTACAACAACAAACAATACGATGTTGCAATGGAAAAGTTTAAACGAGAGGCTGCAAATGGTAATGCTAAGGCGCAGACCTATATCGGCCACTTGCATGCAAGTGGGCAAGGCGTTAAGAAAAATGTACAGGAGGCGAAGAAGTGGTATGAGTTGGCTGCTGCACAAGGTTATGCGCAAGCGCAAGAGCGTCTGGGTCATCTCGCGTCAGACGAATACGATAGAAGAAGAGTTGGAGAATCTGGGTATGAAAAGATTGAGGCGGCGAAGAAGTGGTACGGGTTGGCTGCTGCACAAAACTTCCCTGCAGCGCAATACGGCATGGGAAAGATATATTATTATGGAGACCGAAACAATAAAGAAGCGATGAAGTGGTACCTGTTGGCTGCGGCACAAGGTTTCGCTGATGCGGAAACAAGTCTCGGTGCACTTTATGTAGATGGCGCAGGTGTTGAGAAAAATTATGCGGAGGCGATGAAGTGGATTAGAAAGTCAGCGGACCGAGGTTCGCAACGCGGACAAGACTATTTGGGATACATGTATGTAAAGGGCTTGGGTGTTGAGAAAAATTTTGTAGAGGCGAAGAAGTGGTACGAACTCGCTGCTGCACAAGGCTTTCACAACGCGCAATTCAATATGGGGAAACTTTACTTGGAAGGATTGGGGGTTAATAAAAATGATTTGGAGGCGATGAAGTGGTTCAAACTAGCTGCGGATCAAGGTCATACAGCTGCGCAAAGAGAGTTCGACCAATTAATCCATAATGATAAAATGAGGAAAGATCCGCAATACGCGGCTAAATACCGCGCTGAAGTATCTTGTCTAGAACGCTGCCAGGGCCAGTTCGAGCAATGTGCAATTCAGTATCGATCCCAAGGCGGGCAAATTTGTCCGCCGGCTAAAAACACCTGTGACTCTCGCTGCATAAAGTAGCATTACTTTCGGGTGATCTAAGAGATGGGATTTCCGCAAACGCTGGGCGATAAAAAATGCAACATGCGGTTACGTGAAATTACAATTTATCGCGACCGCTTGTGCTGCCCTCGCTCCAATCTTAGTTACATAAATGCATTCGTGCTTGTAGTGATTCAGACCGTTTAACTAAATGCGTTATGCAATATAGTTCAAACGTCTGCAATGGCTTGGTTAGTGATTGCATAAGGAGTTGTCCGATGTGAGGTGGTGGGCTAGGCAGATATCGTTTGTTATGGGCTAAAGCGATACTTCATTACGTACCGAAACTCAACGGCGCTGGAACGATGACTTACTCAGATGGCCGTACAATTATCAGTACAGTCAGAAACGCCAAATTCGCAGAAAAGAAATAGTGTCCCCAGCGTCACTAACCATACTGTCTAGGCGAGGAGCGCATCATGTATTGTACGGATTGCGGGAAAGAGGTTTCGCAGAGTGTTAAGTTTTGCATTCACTGCGGAAAAAAAGTTTTGAATATTGTTGGTGAGCCTTCTGCAACAGAAAATATTCCAGCTACGCAATCAGCTCCAGTCATAAAACAAGCGAAGTCCATAGAGCCGCCAGACCAATACGCAGAAGATGATGATGACGACGACGATGAAGATGAAGATGAAGAAATAACAAGGGAAACTTTGCTGGCTCGGCTTAGACCGTATAAAAGACACGATTTTAAATTGTGCCTTGAGTGCGGATATGAAGGCAGAATGGGAGTTGTTAAAGCTCCGTATAAATTAATGTATATATTTGGCGCGGCAATTGGAGCCTACTGCTCGTATTATTTTTTGGATGGAATGTTGTGTGGGCAAATGGATCACTGGAGTAAATCAGTGTGTAAGAATTCTGAGTTTTCTAATGAAATTTGGCTAGCAATAAATGTTTTCGGACTTATTGGTAACGTTACTGCATTTTTTATGCACCGCCCAGCTACAGAATGGCACTGTCCATCTTGCGATACGTTTCTTAAATCTACGTAATTATTGCTGTATAGTTAAAATCGCATAGCATCGCGCCATAAAAATACAAAGATTGCAACGATAAGGAGCGAGGAATGTTTTGTAAAGAATGTGGTGCGGCGGTTGCAGATGGCGTGAAATTTTGCGGGTCTTGCGGAATTAAAGTTGAGGATGTTCCGATGGAGGCACCTGCAAGTGCGAGTGACCAAACAGCACAAGCAATTCCACCAGAAAAAAAGACGACAGAACAAAACTACTGGGACAAATTGAACCCCACTCAGCGTAAGGGGCACATCTATGGGATTCCATTCTTTATTCTCATGGCTATCGCTGGTGTTACGCTGAAGAACACGGCGAAAGACTCCCCACAAAACTCGCCCGTGATTGACGAAGCCATATACCGAAGCTTCGTAAGCTTTAACAGCGTAGATAATAATTTTGCATTGATCTTAGACGCATCGCCAGAATTAAGAAAAAATGTTAAGGAATATATTGAAAGGGCGGTGCATGGTGGATTAGCGAAAGATTCGATCAAGAAAATTGGTAACCACGAAATAATTGATCAAATTAAATATGCAAAATTGGATAACATTGTGACTGGCAGTCTCGCTCTAATAGTATTAATGCCTGTTTTAGGGCCGGGCTTTGACAATCTCGTTACTCGGTATCAACTTGATGGTATGAAAGCTACTTATCTTGAGAAGGCTACCATTAATGGCAAGGATATAAAGGTTAAGTGGGGAGGGCTGGTAGAAATTGAGGTTGTGCCCGATGGTAATAATGACAAGGCTGTAACTCTTGGTGGGGAGCCTGACCCATCCACGCTTGGTGGACAAGCTACACCAGCGCCAGCGGTAGCGAAGGGGGGCGGGGCGGAGAGTGTGCGGCCAATTCAACAGCTCGTAGAACTTCCTGCAAAAGATCTTAATCTGACGGAGGTCAAGGTATTAAAAGATTATATTATAGAAAATTCGGATCCTGATGAAATCGCGACATGCGGGATAGTATTTGCGAATGTTCTAGGTATAGCGTTTAGCACAAATGACTCCAAGCTCCAATCTATGTTCGCAGAGCAGGTGAAAATAAACAAAATGGTGAGAGATAGATTATTGAGCGCCGGTAAGATAAGCCAGCCGACTTTTGATGCTGTGGAAAAAAGGACTTCGCAAGAGTTTCGCGCACATTCGCAAAAAGGCAGGATTGCTATGAGTGGTATGTGCGTTGCTGGTACCGCGATGCTTAGTGCGTTGGATCTCCGTTTAAAGCAAAATATTGCTCCTTGAACAGTTGCTACTGCTCCGCCGATGTCTGCTTCAAAAGCTCTTGTTGAACAAAAGGAAATTATTATTGTTTGCGAGACAGTGCTAAATCGAAATTATACGTACACTTTGACCGTAGATAGAGTTGATTACAACCAAAAAGAAATAAATTTTACCGTTGCAGGCGATGCTGGTGCCGCAACAGCGGATTTTATTATTGAGAATAAAGGCAAAAGAATTCTAGTTACTTACGTGATGGCTGAGGGGTGTTCATTTTGTATTTACAAAGCAGAGCTTGCAGATAAAGTCGAACCAACAGCGTCAGTGAAAACCGTTATCGTCGATACGGGTCGATTTTCACCAAGTTTTGATTGCACGATGGCGTCAAATGACCCAGAGCGGCTAATTTGTAGTGATAGGGATTTGGCGAAGCTAGATGTCCAGCTAGGACAGTCTTATTCAAAAGCGGTGGGTTCGGCAGCAGACAAGAAGAAAATGCAATTAGATCAACTTGATTGGTTGAAGAGAGAGCGTAATGCTTGTTCGGATAAGCCGTGTATGGCAGGGGCAATAGAGCAGCGAATTAAAGCTCTGTTCAATTAAGCTAGCGCGTGCATAAATACCCAATGCGCCTACATGAAATCCAACCAGCCAAAACCATCAAGCCAACAAAACCGCTGACACCAGATCAGCAACGTGTAGCATCGCTGAAAACCCTAGCGAAACGTGCAGATCAAGCTGTGAAGGCAGAGCGGGCGCGGCAGCAACAGCGTAAGGCACAGCAAGCACTTGTTAAAGCACAGCAGACAATAGCGTTGGTTTAGTGCTGACCGTCCTGTTGCTGGACGGTTGAGGATTGCAAAGTATGTGTGGTTGTAGCAAGTGTCGTGTCAAAACGACACTTGCTGTGCAGTTTGACCGTTAAGCAAAGTAACGGTGATCGCGTTGGCAAAAGTTAAAACTTTTGACTTTTCTGTTCGTCGCACCGCGTCGCAACCACCCAACAAGTCATCGCAGTGTCGCCCAACCTAGTGTACTATTCGCACCTTGCTGTATTTGCACCGATTTACGGCGCATGCGGTTAGCAATGTTTGTGGGGCATGTTTTGCATTTGTTATGCAGTTTATTTTTCGTGAAATTACACTTGTTAAAACATATGGTTATTCGTTTGCGTGGCAATACAAGCATTGCCACGGGAAACTGACCTAGTCTACGCATCATGCCGGTCAATCTCGCCGTTCCTGATCGAGGACAGTTGCATGCCGTTCCCGGCGTAACTTTGGGGATCGCCGAAGCGAATATACGCAAGCCGGCCCGCAGGGATTTGCTGGTTATCAGACTTGACGACGGCGCGAGGGTGGCCGGCGTGTTTACGCAAAATCGCTTTTGCGCGGCACCGGTGGCCGTGAGCAAAGAGCATTTGTCTGTGTGCGACGCCAATGGGTCCGTGCGTGCGCTGGTGGTGAATACGGGAAATGCCAACGCCGGTACCGGCAGCACTGGCGAGGCCGACGCCCGCCAAACGTGCAGCGAACTCGCGCGTATGCTGGATTGTCGCGCGGAACAGGTGCTGCCGTTTTCAACCGGCGTCATCATGGAGCCGCTGCCGGTGGCGCGTATCGTGGCCGGCTTGCCTGTATGCCTCCGCGATTTACGTGCCGATAACTGGTTAGCCGCGGCGCACGCGATCATGACGACCGACACGATTGCGAAAGCTGCGTCCGTGCGCATAAAAGTCGGCACTGAAACCATAACGATCACCGGCATTGCCAAAGGCGCCGGCATGATACACCCCGACATGGCGACCATGCTCGGGTTCATCGCAACCGACGCGCGCATCAGTGCGCCATTGCTGAAGAAAGCGGTTGCGCATGCGGCACGTCACTCGTTCAACTGTATTACGGTGGACGGGGATACGTCCACCAACGACAGTTTCATGCTGATTGCGAGCGGAAAATCTTCGATGCCTGAGCTAGTCGATGAAGGCAGCAGCGAATATATGGCGCTGCGCGATGCCATCACCGGCGTGGCGCAACAGCTGGCGCAGGCCATCGTGCGCGACGGCGAGGGGGCCACCAAATTCATTACGCTGCGCATCGAGGGCGGGCGCACCGAAAACGAATGCCGGCGTATCGGATTTGCAATCGCCCATTCACCCCTCGTCAAAACGGCATTTTTCGCGTCTGACCCCAATCTTGGCCGCATACTAGCGGCGATAGGCTACGCGGGCGTCGATGACCTTGATGTGGGGAAGCTTGATCTCTATCTCGACGACGTGCTGGTGGCGAAAGGGGGAGGCCGGCATCCCGGTTATCGCGAGGAGGACGGTCAGCGCGTCATGAAGCAAAGCGAGATCACGGTGCGTGTCGTGCTAAACCGTGGCGACGCCTCAGCGGTGCTGTGGACCTGCGATTTGTCGCACGACTATGTCAGCATTAATGCCGATTACAGAAGCTGAGGGTTGAACCGCCAAGCCGCCAAGGCCGCCAAGTAATGCGCTGTGTTTCAACCACGAACGTGAAGCACTCTGCAATCATTCGTGCTGGTTCCGCCGATGGACATATTTATTTTATCTCGGCGGCCTTGGCGTCTTGGCGGTTAAAATCCTGTCATGAGAACCGCTGACAAACTGATAGCGCACGCAGAAGCACTGATTGCGCGCCTGGAGCATCTGCTTCCTGTACCGCAGTCGCAAACCGACTGGCAGGCATCGACGGCTTTTCGCTGGCGTAAGCGTGATGGACGAGGCATCGTCGAGCCCGTCCGGCACGTACATAAAATCAGTCTTTCCGACTTGCGCGGTATCGACGGCCAGAAAAAAATTGTCGAACAGAATACGCTGCAGTTCGTGCAAGGTTATCCCGCCAACAACGTGTTGCTAACGGGCGCGCGCGGAACTGGAAAGTCTTCATTAATCAAAGCATTACTGAACAAATACGCGTCGCGCGGACTGCGAGTCATCGAGGTCGAGAAACAGCATCTTGTCGATCTCTCGGACATCGTTGATCACATTGACAGCCGCGCCGAGAGGTTCATCCTGTTCTGCGACGATCTGTCATTCGATGCCGATGAACAGGGTTACAAGGCGCTCAAAGCAGTGCTCGACGGTTCGGTCGCGGCGGCAACGGACAATTGCCTCATATATGCGACCTCGAATCGTCGTCACTTGATGCCCGAGTTCATGTCGGAAAATCTCGAAGCAAAACACGTCGACGATGAGATCCATCCGGGTGAAACAGAAGAAGAAAAAATTTCGTTATCCGAGCGCTTTGGCGTATGGGTATCGTTTTACCCGTTTGACCAGGATGACTACCTGAACATCGTTCAGCAGTGGTTGGGGCACTACAAAATCAAGGACGCGGACTCGGATGCCGTGCGTCACGCCGCGCTGCAATGGGCACTGCAGCGCGGGTCGCGCAGCGGGCGCGTGGCATGGCAGTTTGCGCGCGACTGGGCGGGCAGGTTGAAGTCGCAAAACAGAGAGACATCAGGGAAAGGATGAAGGCGGAAGGATGAGGGATGAGGGGGAAAACCGCCCTGCGCATGCAAGTATCCGCGCCGCTGATGAAAATTGCGCGGCCCATCCGTCATCCCTCACCCCCCGTCCTTCGGCGCAAGCAGTATTGCCACAACCCTCGCGTCGCATTGAAGTTGTCGCTGCTATCCTGATCAACGAGTCCGGACAGTTTCTGTTGGCGCAACGGCCGGTGGGCAAGGCCTATGCTGGTTACTGGGAGTTTCCCGGCGGAAAAGTCGAGCGTGGTGAAACCGCTCACGAGGCATTGGGACGCGAGCTTCATGAGGAACTTGGTATCCATGTCGTTACCGCGTATCCGTGGCTGACACGTGACCATGATTATGCCCATGCCGCCGTACGCCTGCACTTTTACAGAGTGCTGAAGTGGGCCGGTGAACTCCAAGGCAGGGAACAGCAAGATTTCGCGTGGCAGACGAGCGGCGACATTAACGTCGCGCCACTGCTGCCGGCCAACGGGCCTATCCTGCGTGCGTTGGAACTGCCATCCATTTACGGTATTTCCTGTGCCGGCGAGTTTGGACGCACGATTTTCATGCAAAAGCTGGAGCGGGCCTTGCGCGGTGGTCTGCGCTTGATTCAAGTGCGGGAAAAGCAGCTTAATGCTGACGATTTGCGAACATTCGCCGACGAAGTCATTACCGTCAGCAGACGATACGGTGCGCGCGTCGTTTTGAATGGCCCGACCGGGATTGCAGGCCAGGTCCACGCCGACGGATTACATTTGACTTCGCGGCAGTTGATGTCGGCGGCGCGACGACCGGCATGCAGTTGGTGTGGTGCATCGTGCCACAATGTGGAAGAACTTGAACGCGCGCGCGAACTGGGATTGGACTTCGTCGTGCTCGGTCCTGTGAACATGACACCGAGCCATCCGAATGCGGTGCCGCTCGGGTGGCCGCGGTTTTCGCAACTGATACGGGATTACCCGCTCCCGGTCTACGCGCTCGGTGGCATGCGCGCGGCGGATCTAACGCAGGCGTGGAAAGCTGGCGCACACGGCATCGCGATGATGCGTGCGGCGTGGAAAGAAACGGCTATCGATCCGGATCGGGCGTATCGCTGACGTCGTCATCGACTTCCTGTGCCGGGATGCGATAACTCTCGCTTGCCCACGCACCCAGATCGTTCATGCGGCAGCGCTTCGAACAAAACGGACGATAGGGTTGGGAAGTGCTCCATTCCACGGGTTCACCGCATCGCGGGCAGTTGACGGTGCGTGCATTCATAACAACTCGCAACGGGATCAGAGATTGCAGAAAGTCAATTCGAAATTGACATCGGATTCGAAGACTTTCGGGCGCTGCCCGCCTTCCTGCACGGTAAAGCGGATATTGAGCGCATATTTGTTGGCGCTGATCTCCGGCACGCACTGATAGTCGCGTTTGAGACGGATACGCAGCATCTGCGCGATTTTTCCGGCCATCATCTGCTGGTATACACCCTGCGTCGAGATTTGTTCGGAAACCTTGCCGCTTTCGCGCAGCAACTTCAGTACTATGGCAATGCCGTCGCGTATCGGCAAAAAGGGTGCCATCCACAGCTCGAGGTCACGGCGGTGTTGCTCGGCACTTTGGTGCAGCCAGAAATGGTATGACGGCACGTCGAATTCGCATACGCCACCCGGTATGCTGGTGCGTTGCTTGATGCCCATCAGCCATTCGTTTTCGCGCAGTTCCTGGCCCACTTTTCCGGACATCTGAAAAAGTCTGGACGAGGTGCGGTCGATCTCCCACAGCACGCCATCCAGCGCTTCCTGGGATATCTCCGGGTTATCACGCAGGGACTCCAGGGATTGTTTCTGGCGTTCGAGTTCCTGCAGCAAATCGGACTTGAGATCGGCACGCCCCGCAACTTCGAGTATCTCGAACATGCAAAGCAAAGCGACGTGATGTTCCTGAGGATCGGCCTTGGCGGTGAAGTAAAGCGCCCGCTCATACAGATCCTCAAGTCTGAGCAGGGTGCGTATCCGCTCGCTCAACGGGTATTCGTAACTAATCACGGCGCGTAGGCAGTCAGGAGCGGCATTTATATGATGCGGCCAATTGTTCTACAAATCACATAAAAAATAAAGATATTAATCCCGTTTTTTAACCTGCAGTCAGGAGTTTAGCCGGGATTTTGACGGCTTGGCGGCCAAAGCCGAATATTTACCATGCAGGGCGACTACAGTGGAGCGCAATGTTCCCAGATCGGCGTTGTTTTCCACCACGTCATCCGCGTGACGAAAACGGGTTTCACGGCTCGCCTGGTTGGCCATGATCGCCCGCACCTGGTCGGGGTCGAGTCCGCTGCGTTGCATAACGCGTGAGACTTGCAATTCCTCCGCGCAATCGACGACCAATATCCGTTGTACGAGCTCGCGGTAGGCCCCCGTTTCAATCAGCAGCGGCACGGCCAGCACGATATAAGGTGCTGGCCCACCCTGCTCGGCGCCAATCCGGGCGCTGACCTCGGCGCGTATCATCGGATGCAGTATCGCTTCCAGCTTTTTCTTTGCCGTGGGGTCGGCAAACACAAGCTCACGCATGCGGGCACGGTCCAGTGCGCCGTCGGCACGCAGAAATGTCGGACCAAATTGTCGGCGGATGGCCTCGGCACCGGCCTGTCCGGGAGATGTCAGTTGATGCGCGATTTCATCGCTGTCTATGATCGCGGCGCCGAGTTCCTTGAGGATAGACGTAACGCTGCTTTTGCCGCTGCCGATGCCGCCCGTCAGTGCAATGACCGGCAGCATGGTGTTACAAGGACTGGAGGTAATATCTGACAATGTCATCGCCCCAGAACATGGCCGTGAGTCCGCCCAGAACCAGATAGGGTCCGAATGGGATAGGGACACTGCGTCCGTGGCGTGCAAAAAGTATCAATGAGATACCGACAGCGGCACCGACAAAAGACGATAGCAGGATGACCACCGGCAGCATTTTCCAGCCCAGCCAGGCGCCGATGGCCGCAAGCAGCTTGAAGTCACCGTAACCCATGCCCTCCTTGCCGGTCGCGAATTTATAGGCCCAGAACACCACCCACAGCGCCAGATAACCCGCGATGGCGCCGATCACCGCCGACTGCAGGTCTACGATCAAGCCGGCTATATTGACCAGCAATCCAGCCCACAACAGGGGCAGCGTGATGTCGTCGGGAAGGTAGAACGTGTCAAGATCAATAAACGCGAGCGCAATCATGGCCCATGCGAACGCGAGTGCGGCTGCGGTTAAGACAGTAAATCCGTAACGCCAGGCTATGTATCCGGACAGCGCGCCGGTCAACAGTTCGACCATGGGATAACGCGGCGAAATCTTTGCTTTGCACGCAGAGCATTTACCGCCCAGCGCCAGATAGCTTACTATCGGGATATTCTCAAGGGCGCTTATTTGGTGGCCGCACGCCGGACATTGCGAGCGCGGCACCACCAGATTGTAGGGGGTGGCCGGCGCGGGCGTCTGGCCGTTTATTTCGGCAAGTTCGTCGCGCCATTGCCGTTCCAGAACCTTGGGCATGCGATGGATTACGACATTGAGGAAGCTGCCGATGGCCAGCGACAGCATCACGATGGCGGCTACGAACAGCAGCGGGTAGGCATGAAAAGCCTGAAACAGCGCCATCAGAATTCGTGGCAGGAAGAAAGGACGGCGGCGATTCCGGGCGCGGGATCACGCCGCGCGCTTAACTCCATGCTTCCTTGGTTACGTAACAAAATGAAACGCTTGCGCGTTTCATTTCTTGCGTACTCGCATGCTCTGCGAGTTGCATCAGACCGCCGAGCCCATCTTGAATATCGGCAAATACATCGCTACCACCATGCCGCCGATCAACGTGCCCAGCACCACCATGATGACCGGCTCCATCAAACTGGAAAGCGCTTCGACCGCATCGTCCACTTCGGCCTCGAAGAAATCGGCAACCTTGGACAACATGCCGTCCAGCGAGCCGGCTTCCTCGCCGATAGCCACCATCTGCAGCACCATATTCGGGAAGACCTCGACATTCTGCATGGCTACCACCAGACTGGAGCCGGTTGAAACCTCGGACTGTATTTTCTTGGTGGCAACCCAGTACTCATGATTGCCCGCCGCGCCGGCCACGGAATCGAGCGATTCGACCAGCGGCACACCGGCGGCGAACATGGTCGACAACGTTCGCGTCCAGCGTGCGATTGTGGCTTTGCGCACCAGGTCGCCGAAAATCGGCATGCGCAACATGATGCGGTTCATGATGATCTGAACCGGTTTCGAACGTTTCCACGCGTACATGAATCCCCAAACGCCGCCGATAACGACGCCGAAGATCAGATACCAGAACTTAACGAAGAAATCCGAGATGGCCATGACGACCAACGTCGGTCCGGGAAGATCCGCGCCGAAACTTGCAAACACCTGTTTGAACGCGGGAATCACGAATATCATGATCACGGCGGTGATGATGAAGGCAACCGCGATGATGGCAATCGGGTAGAACAGCGCGGACTTGATTTTGCTCTTGATCGCCAGCGTTTTTTCCTTGTATATCGCGAGACGTTCGAGCAGGCTGTCAAGAATACCGGCTGCTTCGCCTGCACCGACCAGGTTGCAGAACAACGCATCAAAATAGAGCGGGTGCTTTTCGAATGCCTGCTTTAATGCCGATCCAGATTCAACCTCGGTCTTGATGTCCATCAGGAGTTGCTGGACCCTCGGATTGTGATGGCCTTTGCCGACGATGTCGAATGACTGCAACAACGGCACACCCGCTTTCATCATGGTTGCAAGCTGGCGCGTAAAGAGCGTGATATCTTTTTCGGAGATGGCACTGCCGCCCCGCATCGAGTTTTTCTTGACCTTGACGACCTTGATGCCCTGCCGGCGCAATGTTGCGTTGACAAAAGCTTCGCCGCCCGCCTTCATTTCGCCGCGCATGGTCTTGCCGGCTTTGTCGGTACCTATCCAGGAATAGGAAAATTCCTTGACGTCCTTCTTGCCCGCGGCCGCTGTAGCCATCAACCCCCCTTCAAAATCCAATCTAACCAAATAGATAGGATGCAAACCTCTGCCAATAATGCACTTGCGCGGCAGCTTTGTAAAGCCGACTAATCCTCATTTTCCCGCGTGTGGCCCGTCTGGTCCGGAGCCGCCAGCCGGACCGCCTTGACCATGCGGTCCTGCGTTTGCAGAATTTCCATCCGCTGACCCTCGATTGCCACCCCTACGCCGGGTTCGGGTATGTCCTGCAAGTGGTCAAGGATGAGCCCGTTGATCGTGCGCGGCCCGTCCAGGGGGAACCGATATCCCAGTTTGCGATTCAGCGCGCGCAGCGGGCTGGTTCCTTCCACGATATAGCCACCATCGTCCTGCGCCTGAAAACGCCCCGGCGCCAGGGGCGAATGGGTTGCGAACTCACCGATCAGCTCTTCAACGATATCTTCCACGGTGAGCATGCCCATCAGTTCGCCATATTCGTCGACCACCATGCACAGGCGGTCTTGCTGATCCTGAAACTGCTGCAGCTGCGTGAATAGCGGCGTGCCGGAGGGCACGAAATACGGTGCGCGCATGGCTGCGCGCAGATGATCCGCAGTCAGGCGTTCATTCTGGCTCATGATCAGCAGCTTGCGCACGGTTACTATTCCGATAATGTTATCGGGCTGGTCCTGAAATACCGGCAGGCGGCGGTGATAGGCGGTCGCGATTTGTTTGCGAAGGGCCTCGGGCGGCGCACCGATGTCGAGGGCCTCAATCTGATGGCGCGGCGTCATCACGTCATCGACGGTGATATTTTCCAGGTCGAACAGATTGAGCAATATGCTCTGGTGTTTCTTGGGAATGTAGTTTCCCGATTCCAGCACCAGAGTGCGCAATTCTTCGGGCGTCAACTTGGTTTCCGACGTTACGGATTTGAGCCGGATCACACGCAGCAGCGCCTGCACGAAAAGATTGATAAACCACACAATGGGGTAAAGCACCTTGAGCATAGGTTTGAGCACGTATGCGACGGGCAAGGCTATTTTTTCCGCATAGCTGGCGCCTATGACCTTGGGCGTGATTTCGGAGAACACCAGTATCAGAAAAGTCACGGCCAGCGTGCCTAGTGCAAGCGTCACTTCGCTTTCACCGAACAGGCGCACGCTGATGATGCTTGCCAACACCGCGGTCGCGGCGTTGACCAAGTTGTTACCGAGTAGTATGACGCCCAGCAAGCGGTCGGTGTGCGCCAGAAGATCCGCTGCAATGGTCGCGCCATGGTTGCCCATGCGCACCAGTGCCTTGAGTCGGTAGCGGTTCAACGCCATCATGCTGGTTTCGGCAATCGAGAAGAAGCCGGAGATCAGCAGCAGGATGGCCAGCGCGATGAACTGCGTGGTTAGCGATATGTCGTCCATGTTGTTAGGGTCCATGATCTAGGATTGAGGATCGGAGATCGAGCACTCAAAATCACATTTCCCGTTCCGCTCGCCCATCACCCTTCACCCCTCACTCCTGCTAAGCCCTGCCCAGGATCACTTCGAGCACGAACTTGCTGCCGATATAAGCAAGGACCAGCATCAGGAATCCAGTCAGCGTCCAGCGCACCGCAATGCGCCCGCGCCAGCCGTACAGTTGCCTGCCGCCCAGCAGCGCCGCGAATATCAGCCACGAAAGTATCCCGAACAGCGTCTTATGATTGAAACGCATTGCTTTTCCGAATAATTCCTCGGAAAACATGATGCCGGTAACCAGTGTCAGCGTTAGCAACACAAATCCGGCGGTGATGATACGGAACAGCAACGTTTCCAGGGTAAGCAATGGTGGCAGTTTTTGCAGTGCGGACGGCAAGATGCCACCGTGCAGGCGGCGCTCGAGCAGCGCCATCAACAGCACGTGCAGCGAAGCAATCGTGAAAAAGCTGTAGGCCAGCATGGAGATCAAGAGGTGCAGCTTGAATGCGGCAAGTTCAGTATTGGGCAAAGCGCGGGATGCCGGAACGATCATCGGTAATGCGGCGCACAACGCTGCAACGGGCAGCATCATCGCCTGCAGGCCTTCGACGTTGTAGTTGTAGTAGATGTTGCCGAGCCAATATATCAACACCGTCAGCCAGACTATGGTGGAAATTACATTGCCGACGCCTAGGTGCATGCCGTCGCCGGCAAATATCGATTTATACAGCAGCCCCGCATGCAGGATCAACGGCAGTAGCACGGCCGCGTGTTGGATCGTCCGAGTGCGCTCGTGCGAGGACGGCGCAGGCGATGAGACACGCCAGTGCGCACGCCAGAAATACGCGGCCAGGCCCGCGTACATCAGAGAGGTGATCAGATAGAATACGAGGTCGGGCATAAATGGCCTGAGCACAGACGCAACAAGTCTACACCAGGAAAAAATTCGGGGTCACTATGTTTGAAAATCTTACCGGCCGGCTTTCGCAGGTTATCAAGACCTTGCGCGGTGAAGCAAGGCTGACGGACGCGAATATTCAGGATGCCATGCGCGAGGTGCGCATGGCTTTGCTGGAGGCCGACGTTGCCTTGCCAGTAGTCCGGGATTTCGTCGCGCGTGTGCGCGAATGCGCGCTCGGGCAGGAAGTTGTCGGCAGTCTCGCGCCCGGACAGGCACTCGTAGGCGTGGTGCATCGCGAGTTAATCGCCTTGATGGGCGACACCGGCGTCGGTCTCAATCTTGCGACTACGCCGCCGGCCGTGGTGCTCATGGCCGGTCTGCAGGGGTCGGGCAAGACCACCACCACCGGCAAGCTCGCCAAAATGCTGCGCGAGCAGATGAAAAAGAAAGTGCTGTTGGCGAGCTGCGACGTCTACCGTCCTGCTGCCATCGAACAGCTGAAAACACTGGCCGCGCAGGTCTCGGTTGATTTTTTTCCGTCCGATGCCGGCCAGAAGCCGGCGGACATTGCGCTCGCCGCGCTGGATTACGCGCGCAAGCACTATCACGACGTGTTGATAGTGGACACCGCGGGACGGCTCGCAATCGACACCGAGATGATGGCGGAGATTCAGGGACTGCATGCCGCGCTTAAACCCATAGAAACGCTATTTGTCGTTGATTCGATGCAGGGCCAGGATGCGGTCAATGTCGCCAAGGCATTTGCGGACGCATTGCCGTTGACCGGCGTGGTGCTGACCAAGCTGGACGGGGACGCGCGTGGTGGCGCGGCGCTGTCGGTACGTCACGTGACCGGGAAACCGATCAAGTTCGTTGGTGTCGGTGAAAAGCTGACCGGCCTTGAGGCTTTTCATCCGGAACGTATGGCCTCCCGCATCCTCGGTATGGGAGACGTGCTGACGTTGATCGAGGATGCCCAGCGCACGGTGGACCGCGGTGAAGCGGAAAAATTCGCGAAAAAAATCAAATCCGGCAAGGGTTTCGATCTGGAGGATTTCAAGCAGCAGATCGGACAGATGAAGAAAATGGGCGGTGTTGCGGCCATGCTTGACAAGTTGCCCGGCCAGCTTGCACAGGTTGCCGGTAACGCGCAGATGGACGACAAACAAATGCGTCGTATCGAGGGCATCATCAACTCGATGACGCCGCAGGAGCGAACCAAGCCCGAATTGCTCAAGGCTTCCCGCAAGCGCCGTATAGCCACCGGGGCGGGCGTCAGCGTGCAGGAGGTCAATCGCTTGTTGGCCCAGTTTGAGCAGGCCAGGAAAATGATGAAGATGATGGCCAAGGGCGGCATGGCGAAGATGATGCGCTCCATGAAAGGGATGATGCCCGGGATGCGGTAGTGTTGACGCTCGCGCCTGAAAAAACTCCAGGCTCTCTCGCTTAGCAAAGATATTGAAACCGCTATTATGGTCATGCAGCCTCGATTTTCGGCCGCGTTTCTGACCGATCTCGATTTCGTTTATTCCAATACCGGCGACGGTAATCTGCTGGCGGCTTTCTTGAGAGACGTGGAAGTCGCCCACGCATATGCTCTTGCCGTTTTACCGCAACCGTCGGATATCTCGGTGGCCGATCTCAACTCCCTCGCTAAGGTCCTGAAAGCATGGCGTGGGGACCGGCAGCGGCTTTTACGACAATATCTGGAGGTTCATCCCGATGACCCGCTTCTGAGTTCGGTCAGTCTTTTTCAAACGATGGATTACGGTCGCCTCGAAACTGCGCATACACGGGGGCTGCCGAGCCGAAGATGAGGTGGTGCGCATACTGGGGGTACAGGGAACCAGCAGGTCAGCAGAATTCCCTGGTTGGGAATCGGGATCGGTCGCGCTGAAGAAAATCAAGATTCAAATTCCCAAACGATGGGACGAGGCTGTCGATTGTGACGCGTTTGTCAACGAGGTCAATAGCGCGCTCGAATCGTTCAAGGTGTCGGACATAGAGGCGATCGCCGGGATTGCAAGCAATCGTGGAGGCGCATGAATGCAGCCGCGTCGCTCATCCATGGGTAACCCTGCGCTTGCGACCTATCGCACCAGCCGTGCCAAATTGGAAGTCTTGGGTGCGATTGCGTTTCCGTCACCAGAATGATAGCATTGATAGCATTCTGGTGACGGAAGTAAAGCAAAACGATGGCAAATCTACTGGTACGTGGTATTGACGAAGCACTAGTCCAGGCGCTGCGAGAGCGCGCTGCGCTCCATGGCCGCAGTGCCGAGGCTGAGCACCGGGAGATTCTGGCCACCTCTTTGCGTCGTCCCAAGAAGCGCAGCTTCGCGGAGGTGCTCGCCGACATGCCTGATGTTGGCCAAGACGTTGAATTCGAACGAATGAAAGACACCAACGAGGCGCCGGTTGTATTTGATTGATACCGATGTGATTAGCGAACTCCGGAAGCGAAGTAAAGCAGACGTGGGGGTCGCGAATTTTTTCCGACAAGCCGCCATTGACAATACGGCGTTGTATTTGTCTGTCGTTACGGTTGGCGAACTCAGGCGGGGCGTTGAATTGATTCGACACCGGGGCGACGTCTCGCGAGCCGAACGTCTGGATGCCTGGCTGACGCAGATTCTGACTGAATACCACGAATACATCCTGCCGCTGGATGACACTGCCGCACAAGTATGGGGGCGTTTGCGCGTGCCCCGTCCGGAAAATGCGCTGGACAAGCAGCTTGCGGCAATCGCGCTCATTCATGATCTGACTTTGGTGACCCGCAATGAGAAGTATTTCGCGGGTACCGGTGCCAGGCTGCTCAATCCGTTTCAGTCGTAAAGACGCTAGTTGTCACAATTGGCGTGACCTCGGGCGATCACGTTGAGCTGCATGCTTATGGTTTTCGGAAGTTTACAGCTTGCGTTATGTGCAAAAATCAGCGTAAACTCACGCCCTTTCCGCATTTTCGGGGTCGTAATTACCATGGTTGTGATCAGGCTTGCACGGGGCGGCGCCAAAAAGCGTCCGTTTTTTAATTTGGTGGTGGCGGATTCGAAGCGCGCGCGCGACGGTCGCTTTATCGAACGCATCGGTTTCTACAACCCGCAGGCGCCGGAAGGACCGGAGAAATTTCGTGTCCAGAATGAGCGCCTGACGTACTGGCAAGGCAAGGGCGCCCAACTCAGCGACACCGCAAGGCGGCTGGTCAAGCAGTTTGGCGAAAAGAAAGCTGCCTGAAAAACTGGTAGTGATGGGGCGGGTGACCGCCTCGTTTGGCGTCAAGGGTTGGATCAAGGTTTATGCCCTGACCGCTGAGATCGACAGTCTGCTGGACTACCCGGTGTGGTGGTTGGGGCACGATAACGACTGGCGTGAAATGCGGGTTGTCGGCGCCAAGGTTCATAGCGGTTTGCTGGTCGCGCACCTGGAAGGTATCGTCGAACGCGATGGTGCGCTGGCGCTGAAGGGTTTGGAAGTTGCGGTACCGCGCGAACAGTTGCCGGTTGCCGGAGAGCACGAATACTACTGGGCTGATTTGATCGGCCTGAAAGTAGTGAATGCAGAGCAGCATGAATTCGGGCGCGTGGTGCGGATACTGCAGACCGGCGCAAACGATGTGCTGGTGGTTGAGAATGGCAGTACGCAGGTGGGTGAAACACTGATACCGTTTACTGCCGACGCGATCCGGCGGGTTGATCTGGCCCGAGGCGAGATCAGCGTGGACTGGGGCAGGGATTACTAGGAGTGTCCGTGTTGCAGTTTGATGTGGTAACGATTTTTCCGCCGATGTTCGACGCTGTAGCTGAAGCGGGCGTTATCGGCAGGGCGCGGGAAAAAGGGCTGTACCAGCTGGTCGCTTGGAATCCGCGCGATTTCGCGCAGAACGCCCATCGCACCGTGGACGACCGGCCTTACGGCGGCGGGCCCGGCATGGTGATGATGCCCGACCCGCTGGGCAAGGCGCTGGCGGCGGCAAAGCAGCGGCAGAAAAGCGCCGGGGTGAAGAAGCCGCGTGTAATACACCTGACGCCGCAGGGGAAGTTGCTGAATCACGCCCTCGTCATGGACTTGGTGGGCGAGCAGGGAATAGTTTTGCTGGCTGGACGTTATGAGGGCATAGACGAGCGCGTCGTGGCGCGCGATGTCGATGAGGAAATATCCATCGGCGATTACGTGCTCTCCGGCGGTGAACTGGCGGCCATGGTGTTGATAGACTGTATTGTGAGGCAGTTGCCGGGCGTGCTGGGTGACGCGGAGTCGGCAAGCCAGGATTCTTTTTACGACGGATTGCTCGATTGTCCGCACTACACGCGGCCCGAGCTGTATGAGGGGCAAGTGGTGCCGGCGGTGTTGATGTCGGGCAACCACGCGGAGATCGGGCGTTGGCGGCTTAAGCAGGCGTTGGGCCGGACTTGGAAGCGGCGGCCGGATTTGATGCGGCAGCGAAAATTGACGGAAGAAGAGCACGGTTTGCTCGAAGAATACAAGCGGGAAACGGCGGGCACGGCGTAATCGTCATGTGCCGGTTCAGCCCCGCAGGACTTTGGGCATGGCGGAGATAAACCGGACCGGACTGCGATCCGGTTGCGAATTTGTAGACTGCAGTTAATTGGAGCATGGATATGAATCTGATACAGACACTTGAAAAAGAAGAAGTCGCGCGTCTCGGCAAGAAAATTCCCGAGTTCAATGCAGGCGACACCGTGGTGGTAAACGTCAACGTGGTTGAAGGTGAGCGCAAGCGTATTCAGGCGTTTGAAGGCGTGGTGATCGCCAAACGCAACCGCGGGCTCAATTCGGCATTCATAGTGCGTAAGATTTCTTCGGGTGAGGGCGTGGAGCGCACATTTCAGAGCCATTCGCCGCTCATCGCGTCGATCGAAGTCAAGCGTCGCGGTGACGTCAATCGCGCCAAGCTCTATTATCTGCGCAAACTCTCCGGCAAGGCGGCGCGCATCAAGGAACGCCTGACGGTAGCGACCGCGGACATATTACCGCCCATCGAGGAAGAAGCGAAAGAGCAGCCCAGCGACAAGTAGTTCGGGTTTTGCAGCAAAAAGGGCGGCGTAAGCCGCCTTTTTTATTGTCCAATCTTGGGCTAAGCCCGCGCTGCACTTTACAATACGCCGATGCGCATCCTGGCTCTGTTGATACTGCTGATATCGTTCAATGCCCGCGCGCAGCTCGACGCCGACGCATTGGCCATTACGCAGCGAATTGCGGACTCGGGCGCGCCGCAAACAGCGCTTGCGCGTGTAGAGCAATTGCAGCCCACCGTAGTCTCCGCGCCACGCTGGGACGAGTGGGAAAAGTTGCGCTGTGACCTTATGCTGCGGCTGGGGCGTCATCAGGCGCTCGTGCAACGGGCGGCCGCGTTGCCCGCGGGAGCCGCCGATGCGGTAACCGCTTACTGCCTGATGCAGGCCGCGCGTGCCGCCATTGCCCTGTCTCAAGGGGCCGTGGCCCGCGAAACATTGGCGCGGCTGCTGTGGCGGCAGAATGTCCCCGCCGCAGAAGCGCGCGCGTTGCGTCTGCTGGTTATCGAGAGTTACCTGGCGGAGAACAAACCGCAGGACGCCTATGCCCTGATGTTGCGCTACCAGCAGGATTTCCGGCCGGTCGATCGCGAAACGGCGGCGCGATTTGTGGATGCATTGTTGTCCGCCGGCATGGATAAGGAAGCGGTCAACTGGTATTCGCAGCTCGATGAAGCGAGTCCGGTGATGGTGCGCATCCGGTTGGCATCCGGTCTGATTACACCCGATGCTGCCGTAGCTCAGGTGCGCGCGGTTCTTGCAAAGTCACGCACTGCATCGGCATGGTGGTCAGTGCTGAAGCAGGCAGCAACATTGCAGAACAACCTCTTGCTGCAGGTCGAGGCGCTGGAAAATCTTCTGCATACCCTGGATGACAGTCGAACGGAGCGAATATCCTCTTATGCCGCCGAATTGTGGAAGCTGTATATCGCCGCGGCGCAGGAGTTTGCCAACAAGGAGCAGCTTTTGCAGGGCGACGACGCGAATTGGTCGGATTACGCCGCTCGACGTATGGGTGCCAGCCCGGTCATGGCTCGCGCCTTCTACGCGCATCTGGCGCGCCTTAGCAAGTCCACCGACTCGCGTCAGAATGCGCAGTTGCAACTGGTGTTCTCGCTGCGCGGCGACAACATGGGACTGGTCGCGCTTCATCTGTTCAACGACCAGTTTCCCGTCGCGCAGTTGGACGCACAAGCGCGATACCTGCTGGGCAGCATTGCGCTAGACCGCGATCAGGCGGCAGTCGCCGCACGCTATTGGCTGGGACTTTCCGTGCCGCCCGCGTCAGACCCCGACGAATGGCAGATCCGGCTTGCCCAAACGCTGGTGCGTGGCGGCCAAGCCAACGCGGGTGCTGATGCGCTGCGTGCGCTGCTTGCGGGCCGAACGTCACTGCCCTCTGGCACCATGCAGCGTGCCGTGGCATGCGTGCAGCAACTGCAGGACAGCGCTCAACTCAAGGCAGCAGACGATTTGTATCGGCTGCTGCTCCCGCTGGCCGATGCACGCGACCGGCGCAAGATACTCGTCGGCCTGGGGCGCGTTGCGGAAGCAGGCAAGAGTTTTCAGCATGCGGCTGATTTTTTTCTCCAGGCGGCGCTGCTGGGCGATGGTGGCGTGGCTGATGCGGTGGCGTTTGATGCGCGTATCGCCGCCGCGTCGAATATGGTGCGTGCCGGCCTCAAAGACGACGCGCGAGCCCAGCTCGATTGGCTGCAGAAGAACGTCAAGGAAAGTGAGAAGCTGGAAATTATCCGCAGAGAACGGCAGAAATTGTAAACGCGCTGAATTCAGGAATTCAAGAGCGGGGTTTCGGAATTAGCAGTCTGTTGAAATTCGATTCGTCACACAGGCGGAGGCCGGTGTCCAGAGAGCGCGTGTCAATCGAATCAACACCTTACTGTATGCTGGTTTTCACCGGCATGACGAAATAATTACCACTGTGACAACATTCAACAAATTGTTAGTCACGTATTTGATGCAATCACACTTTTTTGGAGATCGTCATGTCAACCAGCAATGACAATAGCAAAACAACGCCAGCCACGCACATGCGCTACACGGTGCTTCCCGAGCGCTTGCCGCAGATACCGCGCGACAGGATGAGCGAAGCCCAGCGCAAAGTTACGGACGAACTCGCGGCATCCCGTGGGTCCATCAAGGGCCCGTTCTCGGCGACCATGCGTTGCCCGAACCTGATGGATCGCATGCAGAAACTCGGTGCCTGCATACGGTATGAGCTGGCCTTGGATCTCAGGCTAAATCGTCTGGCGAGCCTGATGGTGGCGCGCTACTGGACCAATCAGTATGAATGGACCACGGGCATGCCGTTTGCGCTGGAGGCCGGACTTACGCAAGCGAAAATAGACGCATTGGGCGAGGGGCGGCGACCGGATGACTTGTCCAAAAACGAAGCGGCGGTCTATGACTTCATCACGGAGCTGCACACGCACAAGAGCGTGAGCGACACGACCTACCAAAGCATCGTCGCGGAGCTCGGAGAACCGGGTGTGATCGAACTGCTGGCCATCATCGGCTACTACACCATGAACGCGATGGTCATGAATGTATCCAGAACGCCGGTTCCGGACGGCAAGCCGTTGTCGTTGCCGCCGCTGCCTTACCAGCTACGCCCGGCATAGTCTCGAATTACTCGGCTTTGATGCCGGCAGCCTTGACCAGCGTCGCCCATTTCTTGATTTCGGGCGGCAACATGGCGGCAAATTCTTCGGGAGTCATGGGCGCCGGATCCGCGCCCAGCGCCGCGAATCGCTCTTTCACGTCGGGCGTCTGCAATGCCCGCACCAGCGCCCCGTTAAGCTTGTTGACGACCGGCGCAGGTGTTCCCGCAGGCGCGAGCAGGCCGTACCACAAGGTAAGCTCATAACCTCGTACACCCGCCTCTTCCATGGTCGGCAGATCGGGAAACGCGGGTACGCGTTTTGCGCCGGTTACGCCGAGTGCACGCAGCCTTTTGGGCAGGTAGGGTGCAACACCCGGCACGCCGCCAAACACCAACGAAATTTCTCCGCCTACCAGTGCCGTGAGCGCGCCGCCTACCCCCGCCTTATAAGGCACCATCACGAGTTCGATTTTCGACAGGTACTTGAGCATTTCCGCCGAAAGGTGCGCACCACTGCCACTCAAGCCCGAGCCATAATTGAGCTTGCCGGGATGCGCTTTTGCCAGCGCAATCAGGTCCTTGACAGACTTGACCGGCAGGGAAGGATGCACGACCAATACCTGCGGGACGCGTGCGATCAGCGTAATGGGCTGAAAATCCTTCACCGTATCGTAAGGAAGTTTGTCGAACAGGCTCAGGTTGACGGCCAGTGTGCTGAAATTTCCCAGTAAAAGGTTGTAGCCGTCTGGTGCGGATTTGGCGACGAACTGAACACCGGGTATTCCGCTGGCACCCGGGCGATTGTCCACGATCACAGGTTGACCCAGCGCATCAGTGATTTTGGCGCCGGCGAGACGCGCAACGATATCGTTGGCGCCCACCGGCGCCGACGAAACGATGATGCGGATAGGCTTGGTAGGAAATTCCTGCGCATGCGCACTGGGAACGCAAATCGCCGGCAATAGTGCGAGGATTCCTCCAGGCGGAAATATTCTGTGCGCGGTTCGCATGTTTCGTCCTGAAAGGATGGCTGGGCGTCTGGGAAGATTATACCGCGCACACCTCTCGCGCCCGGCGCAATCGCTAACATGGTTAGCCCATGATGATACAAATTGACATCGCATCTTTCACGATGCTATCGTCGAACGAATAATGTGCGTGGTGCCTGTGGGCGTGCCAGGATGTGGGCGCTTTTCCGGGTTCTACACCACACGCTTTCCTGACATCGTCACCACAACGCGAGCTTGATTCGGGGCGGCCGCATCCCGCCGGCAAGCTTATTTTTAGGGGTTCAGCATGAGCGAGAAGGACGAAAAAAACGTGCAAAAAGCGGTGGACGGCATACAGCAGCGGTTGACCGAATATGCGCACGCATTCAATTACGAGATGATCAGCGCCGACGCCGTGCATGCCGCCAAGGTGCGCATCATCGATACACTGGGCGTGTTGGTCGGGGGATTTTTCTGCGACGGCAGTTTCAAGTCCCGCAACGTGGCCGCGGACATGCCGCATGAAGATGGCGCCACGGTCATGGGTACGCGCATGAAAACCGCGCCCGATATGGCCGCGTTCGTGAACGCCACCACCGCACGCTATATTGAAATGACCGATACCTATCACTGGCCCGATGCCGCCGGCGGTCATCCGAGCGACATGATTACGTCGATACTCGCGGTTGCCGAAATAACGCATGCGAGCGGCCGCGATTACATCGCGGCAGTGGTGCTGGGCTACGAAGTCTATTTGCGCATTTCGAACGAGTTCCCGAACCTGGATTTCGACCACACGATGTTCTGCTGTCTGGGCACCGCCATCGCTTCGGCGCGGCTGCTAGGGCTCACCAAGGACCAACTGTCACACTGCATCTCGATGGCGGTCGTGCCCAACTGCATGCTGAGGCAGGCGCGTACCGGGCATCAGACCATGTGGCGGGCGGCGGCCAGCGGTCAGGCCGGTCGTGCCGGCGTGTTCGCGGCGCTGCTGGCGCAGGCGGGCATGGAAGGCCCGCATCTGCCATTCGAAGGCAAGGCCGGCTGGTGCGACCACGTCGCGCGCCGCCGGTTCACGTTGGATACTTTCGGTGGCGGCGACACGCCGTTCAAGATACTCGATACACGGCTCAAGTTCCGCGCGAGCAGCGGCCATACCATGGCGCCGGTGCTGGCCGCGGAACAGATCGCGCCCGTCGCCGATATCGCCAAAGTGGAGCGTATCCTGGTCGAAGTCAATCAGAAGGCGATGGATATCTCCGGTGTGGGTGAGCAAAACTTCAATCCGACGTCGCGCGAGTCCGCCGATCACAGCGTTCCTTTTCTCGTCGCCGCGACGCTCAAGGACGGCAAGGTGGCGGCGCGTTCGTTCAATGATTCCGGTCTCGCCCACCCCGGCGTGCGCGCGTTGATGAAGAAAACCGAAGTCGCCGTCGACGACGAGTTCACACGCGCACATGAATCGATGCCGGTCGTCAACTGCTCGCGTGTCACCGTCTTTCTCTCCGGCGGTGAACGCCTGGTGGGCGAATCGAACAGTGCGAAAAGTAAATCGGCCAAGGGCGATGTCGATGCGCAGGTGGTGGCGAAGTTCCGCGAACTTGCAGAAGACTATCTGGGTTCCAGGCGCGTTAGCGCCATCCTGGAACGCCTGTGGAAACTCGAAGACATGCACGACGTCGCTACAATTCCGCCTGACTTCGTGCTCGACTAATGTAACTTGGCGAAGTCTATGCCCTCCGCCACAGGATATCCCGACAAGCCGATAGGCATAGCCACCTCGGCGCGCGCGGGCAGTGCCGATTTTGTCGCGCGCGTGCTGGCCAGGGAACTCTCCCTCAGCTTGCGGCAGCCAGTAACGGTGGACAATTGGGCGAACGCTGTAGTCCCGATGCCGGTCATTGCGGATGCACGCCCTGATGGCTACTCGCTGCTGGTCTCCGGTGGCGCCCTTTGGATTGGTCCGCTCTTCGAGGAAAAACCGTCCCGCGATGTGCTCAGGGACTTCGTGCCGATCACGTTGGCAGCAAGCTCTCCTAATATTCTGGTGGTGCATCCCTCGTTACCCGTGAATTCGATACAAGAGCTGATCGCGCTGGCCGAATCCCGTTCGCGCACACTCCGTTATTCATCGGGCTCGACGGGCTCGTCTTCGTATCTCGCCGGGGAAGCGTTCAAGCTTATGACGGGCATCAATCTCGTGCGCGCCGCATATAATGAATCCGGCGCAATTGACGATCTGATCAGTGGAAAAGTTCAGCTGATGTTTGGAACCGCCGGCGTGGTAGCGCCTCATCTTGGCTCGGATAAATTGAGAGCCTTGGCGGTGACCAGCGCACGTCCATCCATGCTGGTTCCCGGTCTGCCGACAGTCGCCGCGTCGGGTTTTCCCGGGTTCGAGTCGGCCACCCAAATCGGATTGTTTGCACCGGCTCAGACGCCCGCCGAGATAGTCGAAATCCTGAGCAGGGAAAGTGTCCGCATACTACGCAGCCCGGTGATAAGAAACGAATTACTCAAGACCGCGATGGATACCGTGGGAAGCTCTCCACAGGAATTCGCAGACACCATCAAGTCAGAAATGGCGCGGCTGGAGAATGTGATAGTACGACGTTCCGAGTCGAACACGGCCATTTCTTTAGCGTAGAGAGCAACGTATGAAATCGGGGGAGACCATGGGAGCAGGATCCGGCACTGTGCGTTTGTTGGTAGGGTTCAGCGAGGGCAGCGCGTCCAACATTGTTGCGCAGATGATAGCGCCGGCACTGGGCAATGTGCTGAACCAGACGATCAGGGTAGAGCGCATCGAGGGCGAGAATGGCGCTTTGTGCGGCGAAGTGCTCGCGCGCGCGCGTGCGGATGGTCAGACACTGGCAATTGCCATACAGGCGAACATCATAGGGTCCCTGATGCACAAGAAAAAACGCTACGACCCGCTGGTTGATTTTGCGCCGGTGTCGTTGATTGCGAAGTCGCCCATGGTTCTGGTTGTGAGCAATACGTTGAACGTAAAGACAGCCGCCGAATTGATCGCGCTTGCGCGTGCGCAGCCCGGCCAGGTTGCGTATGCCGCATCAGCGGTCGGCGGTGCGCCGCATCTGGCCGGCGTGCTTTTCGATGCGCTGGCGGGGACCCGGATGCGCTTAAAAGTCTACAAGGAGACCAACACGCTGTGGGAAGATCTCGCGGCGGGGCGCGCTGCGGTGACGTTCAACAACGTCATGTCGGCACTGCCGCTGGCGCGTGCCGGCAAAGTGCGCATACTCGCTGTTACCGCCCGTGAGCGCAGCGTGGAGGCGCCGGAAATTCCGACACTGTCCGAAGCCGGGTTGGCCGACTATGAAATCGTCAATTTCGTGGGTATCGTCGCGCCGGCGGCCACACCTGCGCCCATGGTTGCGAACATAAACGCCGCTATCGCACAGGCAGTAGCCACGCCGGAAGTGCGTGCTTCGCTGCGTAATAGCGGCATGGAGTCCATTGTGGGTACGCCTGCGGACTTCGCACATCATATGCGGCTGGAAATCGAGCGCTGGAAGGGATTTATACAGGCGAATAACGCGTTATTTACGGAGCCAGTCTAGCCAACTCATGCAGCGGCGCGGTGGGTTGAAGGTTGCCGCGCAGGAGGCGCCGCGCGCACTGTGCGCTTGGGAATGGAGTGGTTCGCGCGTTGCCCCATCAGGGTACGTAATGTAAAATCGATGCTTTCCCGCGACACAGTGCGCTAGGCGTGAGGGATGCGTTCCGAGGTTCAGGATTCCCTCAGCTTGTTGACTCTCAACCATTGATGTGCGGGCAGTAGTCCACCTGCCATCGATAATCGCGCAGCATCTCACCCGCTATCTGTGTGCGGATGGCATGACATCAAGACACTCACCAGGCATGGGGAACGGTATGAGTATGGTTCTGACTGAAATACGCAATCGTGCGATGTGGATCACGATCAACCGTGAAGACAAGCGCAATGCGATGAACGATGACGTGCGCGCCGGCATTGCCGATGCCCTGGACCAGGCCGCCTCGAATCCCGAGGTGCGTGCCGTGGTGTTGACCGGCGCGGGCGAGCGCGCATTTTGTGCGGGCGCTGATCTTTCCTCGCAGGCCAAGTCGTTCGAGCATGCACCCGGTGGCGGCGGGCTGCTGTTTGCGAGGCTGATCAAGAAGGCCAAGGAGTTGCAGCTGCCGACGATAGCACGTGTCAACGGGCACTGCATGGCCGGCGGCATGGGCTTACTCGCCATGTGCGACATGGCGATCGCCGCGGATCATGCGCGTTTCGGATTGCCGGAAGTTCGTGTGGGCGTATTCCCCATGCAGGTGATGAGCGTGCTTCAGCACATGATTCCACAGCGCAAGCTGTATGAACTTGCGCTCACGGGCGAGCCCATCACGGCAGCCGAGGCCAAGGAAATGGGGCTGCTCAACTACGTCGTGCCCGGGGCGGAACTGGATGCCAAAGTCGAGTGGCTGCTGGCGAGACTGCTCGACAAGAGCCCGACCGCGATCCGCCGCGGCAAGCACGCGATGCTGCATATCGAGTCCATGACGTTTGACCAGTCGATTGCGTTTCTTGAGGCACAGATCCGCATCATGGCCACCACCGAAGATGCCATCGAAGGCCGGCGTGCGTTTAACGAAAAACGTCCGCCCGTGTGGACAGGACGATGAGCAGATCGCTCTCCTATATATAACCTCTTGAATTAAATAGGATTAAACCCGGTGACCACCAGTCTTTCCAGAGTAAAAATAGTTGATTTTTCCCGTGTGCTGTCTGGACCCTATTCCACCCTGATTCTTGGAGATCTGGGGGCCGATATCGTCAAGGTCGAGGAACCGACTGAAGGCGACGCGACGCGCGAAAACAAGCCGTTCGTGAATGGCCAGAGCCATTATTTTTTGAGCCTCAACCGCAACAAACGCAGCCTGGGGCTCAATCTCAAGAGCCCCGAAGGTCAGAAAGTCGCGCAAAAGCTTGCTGCAACCGCCGATGTGGTGGTTGAAAACTACCGGCCCGGGAAAATGTCGGCGTTCGGACTCGACTATGAGAGTCTGGTCAAGGTAAATCCACGCATCATCTATTGCTCGATCAGCGGTTTTGGGCAGGACGGGTCGATGTCGACGACACCCGCGTACAACGACGTGGTGCAGGGTCTGAGCGGCGTGATGAGCATGAACGGCGAGCCTGACGGCATGCCGGTCAAGGTCGGGATTCCGATAGGCGATCTGGCGGCGGGCATGTTTGCCGCGATGGGTATCCTTGCGGCGCTGTATGAGCGCGAGGCCAGCGGCAAGGGCAAACACCTCGATATTTCGATGCTGGACTGCTTGCTCGGCATGCTCGGGTATTCGGCGGGATGGTACTTTGCGACAGGTAAGAGCCCGCATCGGGTGGGGTCGCGTCATCATTCGATAGCGCCGGTCGGTGTATTCAAGGCGGCAGACGGGAAAGATCTCATCCTTGCGGTGTTTATCACCAAGTTCTGGCGCAGGTTCTGCGAGGCGGCCGGCCGCAAGGACCTTGCGACCGACCCGCGTTTTGAACATGCGCAGGCGCGTGTGGACAACTCGGCTGAGCTCTACCCCATCATTGAACAGGTCGTCGCCAGCAAGCCGCTCGCAGAATGGCTGCGTCTGCTTTCGGTTGGCGATGTTCCCCACGCACCCGTGCTGTCGATAGGCGAAGCGCTGGAACAGGAATATGTAAAGCATCGCAAAATGGTGATAGAGGCGACGCATCCGACGTATGGTGCCGTAAAGATGGTCGGGCCCGTCATAAAATATCGGGGCGAAGAACCAACGCCTGTGACGGCCCCGCCCATGTTGGGGGAACATACGGCTGAAATATTGCGCTCGTACGGATTTTCAGACGCCGACATCCGCAACCTCCATGACAAAGGTGCGATCTCCTGAGATGAAGCAGGCTGCACTTGCCGTCGCGTCGAATAGTTTTGCGGGCTGCGATGTGCATAGTGATTGATTTGGAAAACATAATGTTGAAAGGCAGGCAATGACCACAGTAACCGAGAGCAAGAAACCCTCATTTGACCGACTTACGGACGAGTTGCTCGCGGAACTGCGCGCTGAAATCGGAACCGAAATCAAGGGCCCCCCCGGCTTTATTACCGAAGCGACCCGCGATGGCATCCGGCATTTCGCGCTTGGAATCGGCGATGAAAATCCATTGTGGTTGGACGAGACCTATGCAAAGAAATCACCGCATGGCGGGCTCATGGCGCCGCCGTTTATCCTGTTCGCGATGAACCGCACCGCGTGGGGCGCGCGCGGACTGCGCGGCATACACTCGATGTTTTCAGGTTCTTATTTCGAGTGGCGTCGCGGTATCAGGCATGGCGATGAGCTGACCTCGAAAACAATATTGAAGGATCTCATCATAAAAGAGCACAGCAAGTTTGCCGGCCGCACCATCAAACAGATACGCGAGGTCACGTTTCGCGACAAGGCGGGCGAAATCGTCGCGCTGGCAAGGCCTTACAGCTTTCGCATGGAACGCGATGCCGCCAGTTCCAAGCGCAAGTATTTCTCGCTGTCGAAACCGAATTACTCGGCCGAGGAATACGCGCGCATCGCGGCGGATTACGACAAGGAAGTCCGCCGTGGCGACCAGAAGCGCTACTGGCAGGATGTCGAGATCGGCGAAAACCTGCCGCACGTCGTAAAGGGACCACTGACGGTCACCGATATCATCGTCTGGCTGCTGGGTTTCGGTGGACAGTGGTTACGGGCTCATGGTGACGCCGTGCGCTGGTACTTGCGTCATCCCAAAGGCGGCATACTTAATAACTTTGGCGCGTATGAGCCGCCCGAGATCGTGCATTGGGATGATGAACTTGCGCGCCGTGTCGGCGTCCCCGCTGCTTACGATTACGGCCCGCAGCGCCTGTCGTGGCTGGGCCACCTGGTGACCAACTGGATCGGCGATCACGGCTTCCTGCGGGATATGGACGTGCAGGTGCGCCGCTTCAACCTCGTGGGCGATACCACCTGGTGTCGCGGCAAGGTTGTGGAAAAATTGCAGGAAGACGACCGCCATCTGGTTCGATTGGAGATATGGGCCGAAGACCAGCGTGGCGACGTGACTGCGAAGGGTGTTGCGACGGTGGAATTGCCGTCAAAATAATTATTCCAGAGGTGACGCATGCGATTCGGGAATAGTGTCCGCACTATCGCGGGAGCCATGGCCATACTGGCGGCCGGAGTTACTCATGCTCAGGACTTTCCAGCCAAACCGATACGCATAGTGACCTCGGAGATCGGCGGTGGCGTCGATATGCTGGCACGCCTGATCGGGCAGGGGCTGACTGCCGGATTTGGTCAGCCGGTCGTGGTGGAGAACAAGGGCGGTAGCGTCAGCATATCGGCGCAGATCGTGGCCAAGTCGGTGCCCGACGGCTATACGCTGCTCGTGTACGGCAGCCCGGTATGGATACTGCCGCTGCTGCAAAAGACGCCCTACGACCCGGCACGAGATTTTTCACCGATAACGCTGGCGGTCAGTTCGCCCAATATACTTGTCGTCAATCCGTCGCTGCCCGCGACCTCGGTGAAAGAACTGATCGCGCTGGCCAAGGCCAAACCGGGCGAACTTAACTACGGCGCGGGTGTGGCAGGCGCCTCGGCGCATCTGTCCGCCGAACTCTTCAAGTCCATGGCCGGCGTCCGGATTACACACGTGTCCTACAAAGGCAGTCCGCCGGCGCTGACCGCGATGATTGCCGGTGAAGTGCAGGTCATGTTCGCCGTCGCGGCGACGGTACCCGGGCACCAGAAGGCTGGCAGGTTGCGCGCGCTCGCGGTCACCAGTATTAAGCCCACCGAGCTTGCTCCGGGGCTGCCCACGGTGTCGGACTCCGGGCTGCCAGGTTACGAATCGGTATTGATGATAGGCATCTATGCGCCCGCCAATATTCCCGCGGACCGCACACGCTGGCTGAATCGCGAAATCGTGCGCGTGCTGTTCAGAGAAGATCTCAAGGACAGGCTCTTCAACCTCGGCGTGGAGCCAGTGGGCAGCACACCCGAGCAATTGCTGGGCGTCGTCAAATCCGACGTGGCCAAATGGGGCAAAGTGATCAAGGAAGCCGGTATACGGATTGATTGATCTGCTTGGGCTACTGGGAGTTGCGCCGGAATTCCTGCACCGACTTCGCGAGCAGACCATCGTTGGTCCTCAATGGGCGGGTCACCGAGCGACCATGCCCAAACGTCGGAATAAACGCGGAATGTTTGCCGGCGCCACCGATCACGATCACAATGAAATCATCCGCACTGCGGGCGGCCGGGACTTCAGCGCCGGATTCCGGCGATTCCTTTCCGATTTTTACGGCGATGCGGCGCTCAATATTTTCCGCCGCAAATCGGTTTATTGGTATGCGTGCCTGTTCGAACAGGTATCGTTTGACGTCTCGCTTCGAATAGCCGTCCGCGGCGATCGTCGCGGCATGTTCCGGGCCTACCAGGATGACAGGGTCGGACTGGGCGTTGCGCACATTGTTGCTTCCCGTCGTGGCAACCGTACCGGCTATGGTTTTGAGTATGCCTTCGGCGTTGGTGCTTTCGTGATCGTTGACGTTGTGCGGACCTTCCGCCGAGATGACGGTCACTGTGCTGGTGTCGGCGGCGTACCCGCGTTCGACATGCAGAGGCTCCCACGGACTGGCCGCTTCATTTTCGGCGGCGCAGTAGCTGAATTTGGCCGGCGAGCCGTACGTGGCCATGTCGCCATTGCCCGGAACCGCGCCGCCGATATTGATCAGCGCCAGGCGTATCGCGCGTCCTATGGTTGCATTGCTCCAGGCACCCGGACCGAACGCCGCATGACCTGAATGGATGTTGAGTTCCTGCGCAACCGGACCGTTGACGACGACCAGCGGTGCGCACGAGTGCGTGGTGGCCTGCACCGCATAAAGATTGAAGGATTCCTCGCACATGGCTTCGATTGCCAGCATCACGAGCGGAAAATACTCGGGCCGGCACCCGGCCATGACGGCGTTCGCGGCGAGACGCAATGGAGTGGCCTCGCCGTAACGTGGTGCAATTTTTGCAATCGGCTCATGCCACGGTCGATCGCAGTATTCGAGCATGCGTTCGACGCGCGGTACCGTGGGCGGCACCACCGGCAGCCCGTCACCCCAGCCGCGCTCGTAGAACAACTGATTGATTTTCTCGAAGTCTTCTTCATGATCGACAATGGCCGATTGCTTACGCAGCAACGCTTCAAGGTTGCTCATCGAATATAGTCCCTGATGAGATCGACGGTCTGCCCGATTGCGCTCCCGGCACGCCCGCCTACCGCATCAAGTGACAGTCCGCCGAGTGGATGCTGGATGGTGATCAACGGCAGATCCGGCGCCCCGAATACGCGCGCCTGACTCTGCGCCAGATGGCGAAAAGTGTCGGAGCATATGACGGCGGTCAACAGTCCTCGTTTGCGCAGTTCAACCATGTCGTGGATACTCCACGACGTGCAGCCCCCTCAATCGGCCATTGCGCTGATGACAAAGTCAGCTTCCGTGGCGAGTTGATCGAGTATGGCGGCAGGTGCGGGTTCGCCGGCGCTGGGTTTGCGCAGCACGGTCAGTGATGTGACGGGCAGGGCAGCTCTGATTCCCCGTGCCAGAAATTCGAGCAGATGGTGGGCGTTGGCTTTGGAGTTGTCGAGTATCCCCAGCCGAAATCCGGCCGCGCGGATATTGTTGCGTGTGCCGACGCGGTTGACGACGGGCATCGGCGCTTCGGGTATTACCAGTGCGACCATGGTAGTCATTGCGTGCTCCACAAAATTACTCTTTCAGTTCAAGGATGATACATCCACCAGCTCTGATTGATATCGTTACGGCGGAGACGTAGACTGCGGTATTCGTCCTGTCCCGAAAAATAACCGGTAACGAGGTCATGCCATGACCATCAATGATTTGTCCCCAATTCGCATCAGCGAATTGGGACTGATCTCAGCCTCTCCCGCCGGGAGAGGGCGGGGGCGAGAACGGGAATGCGCGGGCCAAGGCCGGTGCCGTTTGAGCGGCGCCTGCTTGCAAGCAGGTGTGCGCCCTGCAAGGGAGGGATTGAGCGTTCCAACTTCCCTGTTTCTTGAAACGCTCAATAAGCGATCAGTTACAACGTGCCGTCGCGAAGAAGCAATGCTGGCACAACTGGTGCGCTGGTTTCTGACGGCTGTCGCGTTCGCGATGATGGCGGGGACCGAGGCGGCATGGGCGCAGGAGTATCCGAACAAACCCGTACGCATCGTCACGCCAGGTGCGGGCGGGACCGCCGACCTCGTATCGCGCCTGCTGGCGCAGGGTCTGGCGGCTGCTACCGGTCAGCAGGCCATCGTCGACAATCGCGGTGGCAGTCTGTTGATTCCGATGCAGTTTGTGGCCAAGTCGCCGGCTGATGGTTACACCTTGCTTGTTATCAGCAATGGTTTGTGGACGTTGCCGTTGCTGCAGAGTGTTTCCTACGATCCCGTGCGCGATTTTATGCCCGTCACATTGGCTGCGATCGCGCCGATACTACTCGTCGTGCACCCGTCGCTGCCTGCAAAGTCGACGGCGGAGTTGATCGCTTTGGCCAAGGCTAAGCCCGGCCAGCTTAACTATGCGACGGGGCCCACCGGGACCGTTAACCACATGGCGGGCGAAATGTTCATGTCCATGGCGAACCTGAAGCTGGTCCGCATTTCCTATAACGGCACGGCACCCGCGCTGACGGATCTGTTGACCGGGCAGGTGCAACTGATGTTTGCCAACGTTGCACCGGTAGCGCCGCATGTGCGTAGCGGGCGGCTACGTGCGCTCGCCGTCACCAGTGCCGCGCCTTCGACATTGTTCCCCACATTGCCCACCATGGCCGTCGCGGGCCTCAACGGATACGAGTCGGAAGCGGTGGTTGCTGTTTTTGCACCTGCCAAAATACCGGCGGCTATCATCAGCAGGCTCAATCAGGAATTCGTGCGTACCCTGAACAGTGCCGATGTCAAAGAGAAACTGCTCAATGCCTCGGTCGAAGTGGTCGCTGGCGGGCCGGACCGTCTTGCGGCTTTTGTGAAGGCCGACACCTTGCGTATGGTCAAAGTTATCAAGGATACGGGCGGCGTGGAGCAGAAGTAGGCAGTGTTGATGGGTATCGCTGCAGCCGATTTATTCATGAACGCTTCGTTGCCCTGACCTGACACCGCCGACCCGGAATTATTTCACTCCAAACGGTGAGACGCACTTAATGCCCAATAGCTTTGCCGCCGCCGGTGTGTCTTCGGTATAAAGTTGCGTCACGCCATGCTCCGCACATACCGCAATAATCAGCGCATCCCAGTATTGCACCTGTTTATCTGCGGCCAGTTTAAGTGCTGCAGCATGCGCAGTTAAGGTGGATGGCAAAGCCGGCATGACTAGCGAAAACGTTTCTATCGCTGATCGAGCCTCTTTTCGGGACATATACTGCCGATGGGCCATCACCGCGAAGAATTCACCATAAACCTGGGCGGCGACAGACCACCCCGCAGCTGCTGCATGGGCCAGGAGTTTCCGTGCGGCTTTCTCTTTGTAGCCTCCCGATGAACTTACGGCGTATACCAGCACGTTGGTGTCCAGCGAGTTCATTCGTCGTAGGCTTCGCTGCGCACGAACTTGCCTTTGAACGGTTTCGCGGAGCGAATGGCCAATGCGCGCTTGACTAATACTTCGCGAGTTTTTGCCGTCAAGGCAGGCTCGGCGCGCACGAGTTTTAATGGCGCACGGCCACGCCGCGTGATAATAACTTCGGCGCCCGCATCGACCATCGCTGCATAATGCGTGAAATTATGCACTGCGTCACGCGCGCTGGTTGATAGAGTCCGCTCACCCATGACTGCCTCCAGAACGTTGTCAAAAGACATAATGTACCACATCATGTTATACATCGTGCAGTGGAAGCCGTGGCCCGTGCGTGATTTCGCACTGGTCACCTTGGCAGCCATCGCGTCCATCCTCCTCGTCGTGTCCCCTTTCTTGCCCGCAAAGTCGACCGCGGAGTTGATCGCTTTGGCGCATGCCCGTCCCGGCCAGCTTAATTATGCGACGGGGCCCACCGGGACCGTTAATCACATGGCGGGCGAAATGTTCATGTCCATCGCGAGCCTGAAGCTGCCTGCGCGCCGCGGTGTGCTGTGGCGCGCATCAGCGCCAGGTAATCGAACGCCTGTGCCGCTACATCGCGCGCCCCGCGATCGCCAACGAACGGGTGAAGCGCGATGGATCGGGGGATGTCGTGCTGCAACTCAAAAGCGCGTGGCGCGACGGCACCACGCACATCAAGATGTCGCCGCTGGGATTCATGCAGCGCCTGGCCGCGCCGGTGCCGCGACCGCGCCTGCATCTGATCCGCTTTCACGGCGTGCTGGCGCCCAATGCCGGGCTGCGTGC
>CANJQI010000037.1 GCA_947476215.1 Betaproteobacteria bacterium | reverse complement strand
GTTCTCTCTGCGCGGATTGAAAAAGGTAAGCGGCGAGTGGACGTTGGTTTGCCTTGCGTGGAACGTGAAACGCATGGCCGTGCTGCGCCCCAATTGCGCCGGCAGCGGATGAAATGAAGCGCAAAGCAAGGAAATCCGGATAACTAATATGCCATATGCATAGAATGGGCAAAATCGATTCCCATAAGCGCGTCAGTTCTTGGAAACCCCCATCAAGTCCGACAGGCTGCTAGGCAACACCAATGCCAACGATGCACGCGAATTCGTGGCACGACTTCCCGAACTGCTGCGACAAAACGGCTGCGACGCGATCATCTCCGCCGCCGGCGCCTGAGGAACCTGCACACCCGCCGTGGTGCGGGTATCGGTTGCAGCTGAAAAAGCAGGCGTGCCCGCGGTCTCTATCGTCGCGACGCCGTTTCTGACGCAGGCCGATGCGATCGCCCGGGGACTGGGCAGTAGCGCGCCGGCGATCGCCGAGTACCCCGGCGCACCCATGATAGACAGCGACGACGAACTGCGGCGCAAGGTTGTTGAACGGCTGTTGCCGCATATCCTCAGCGGCTGGAGCCAGCGCGCACCGCAACAGGCGGCAAACACGCAATCGGAACCTGGTCCGCGCGACATCGTGTTCCAGGGAACGATGCTCGACGTCAACGAGTATTTCTACGGAAAACTATGGAGTGACGGCCTGCCGATATTTCCGTCGACGATCCCCAGAATTGAAGCGTTTCTTAAATTCACGGAACGTGCGCCGGATGAGGTCATAGGCGTCGGGCTGCCGGATTACCGTGAAGCAACGGTATGGAATATCGCGGTCAATGGTTTAATGGCCGGATGCCGGCCAACCGGTCGTGGTCGACAACCGTGCTGGGTCCATCTCCATAGAAGCCGTGGCAAAAGCACCGCCGGACGGCTACTCGCTGCTGCTGTTCAGCAACGGCATGTGGCTGCAGCAGTACATGCGCGATAGCGTGAGCTGGGACACGATGCGCGACTTTGCGCCGGTATCACTGGTCACGGTTTCGCCCAACATACTGGCGGCGCCCCCCTCGCTCCCGGCAAAGTCTGTCAATGACTTGATTTAATTGACAAAAACAAGACATGGGGAGCTCAGCTACGCGTCCAATGGCACAGCCTCGATGAACCAGCTGGCGGCGGAATTACTCAATGCCATGGCGAAGGTGCGCATGCTGCACGTGCCGTACAAAGGCGGCGGACCCGCACTCACCGGGGTGATCGGCGGACAGGTGCAACTCATGTTCGGCGCTGCGGCGCCGTCTCTGCCGCTGGTTAAAGCGGGGCGGCTGAGAGCGCTGGCGCTCACCAGCGCGCAGCCCTCTGCCCTGTATTCCGGATTGCCGACCATGGCAGAATCGCTGCCCGGCTATGAAGCCAACTTGATGCTGGGCATCTTCGTGCCGGCCCGAACGGCCGCGTCCGTCGTCAATCGACTGACGCAAACGATCGCCGCAATCCTGAAGACGGCCGACATCAGGGACAAGTTTTTCAATGCCGGATCGGAGGTCATGGCCAGTTCACCGGCGGAGCTTGCGGCCGCGGTCAAGGCCGATATGGCGCGCTGGGGCAAAGTCATCAATGAAGCCGGCATACGCGACGAATAACGTCGGGTACAAACATCCGGCTTGCGCACCAATCTTCGCGCACATCCAGCGCGTCTAATCGACCATCAAAATCTGCTCTATAATGACAGTCGCAGGATTGCGCAACGTTTAGTATCGTTAGCGAAAATCCTGCATGCTGCACTCATACCAAATCACGTCCTCCAGTTTCATCCAACCCTCGACCGGCTACGGCACCCCATATGATAGAAGTCAACGAACGTATCGATGTACCCGCCCCTCCAGACGAAGTATGGAAGATCCTCTCCAATCCGCGCGATGTCGTGGATTGCGTGCCTGGCGCGACGCTCGGTGAAGCGCACGAAGATGGCACGCTCGATGCGGCGGTGGTCGTCAAGTTCGGGCCCGCAAAGGTGACTTTTAAAGCCGTGGTCGGAATGGAACTCGATGAAGCAACCAAGACCGGACAAGTCAGCTCCAAGGGCAAGGACAATCAGGGCGGAACGCGGTTCAATGCAAAAATGAATTTCGGCGTGGTGGACCAGCCGCCGGGATCCGCGATCGACATAAAAGCAACCGTGGAAATCACCGGACGGCTCGCTTCGCTCGTGGAAGGTGGCGCGAAACTGGTCGTAAAATATATGACCAACGAATTTTCCAAGCGACTGGCCGAGCGCGTCAGCACGGAAACTGCCAAATAATTTCAATGCGGATCACAACACAGGGAGAGCGGACATGAAGGTATATGAAAGACTGGCCGAAGCGTTCAAGGCCGAAGGCACGAAACATATATTCGGCATGATGGGCGACGGCAACATGTACTGGATGCATGCGCTGGCCAAGCTCGGCGTGACCAAATTCGAAGTGCGGCACGAGGGCGCCGGGCTCGGCATGGCCGACGGATTTGCGCGTGTTACGCGCACCCCGGGCGTCGCCACCGCAACCTGCGGCCCGGGTGTATCGCAGCTTGCAACCGCGCTGTTGACCGCCTCGCGCGCGCGCTCGCCGCTGGTCGCATTCGTCGGCGAACATCCGATGGGCGACGATGAGTACAACCAGCAGCTGAAGGTAGAAATTTTCGCCGCTGCGTGTGAGACCGGCTTCGTGCGCGTCAAGACGCCGGACAGCGTCGACGACATGGTGCGCAAGGCGTTCTACCGCGCCAGAGTGGAATCGCGCCCCATCATGCTGAGCGCCCCCATGGACGTGCAGCAGAAACCGTTCGACGACGATGAGCCGTACGTGCCCTCGACGCAGGTGCTGACGCGTGGGCTGATCATGCCCAACCCTGCAGCGCTCGACAAAGCGGTTGAAATCATTTCGAACAGCAAGAAGCCGGTGATCATCGTCGGACGCGGCGCGAAATGGGCCAACGCCGGCGACGCCGTGAAAAAACTGGCGGAACGCACCGGCGCCGTGATCGCCACCACGCTGATGGCCAAGACCTGGCTCAACGAAGACGAGTTCCATGTCGGTGTCTCCGGCACCTACGGCACCCGCACGTCCATGAAGCTGTTCGAGGAGTCTGACTGCGTGATCGCGGTGGGTGCGAGCCTCAACCAGTTCACGACCGAACATGGCTACCTGTATCCAAACGCGAAGTTCGTGCACCTGGATACTCAAACGCACGTCATCATGGGTAACGGCCGCGGTGCCGACTGCTATGTGCAGACCGATGCGCGCACCGGCGTGGAAGCCCTGGAAAGTGCACTCGCCAAACGCAACTTCAAGGCCACCGGTTATCGTACCGGCGAAGTGCGCGAGCGTCTCGCCAACGCGTGGGAAGACCGCACGCAGTTCGACCTCGACCCGGGCACGGTCGATCCGCGCCTGGTGATCACCGCGCTCGACGATGTCATCCCCGATACCATCAGCCTCAACACCGGCAGCGGCGCAACCGCGGGCTTTTCCAACATCCTGTTTCGCAAGCAGCGTCCGAATGTGCTGGCCGGCCACTTCTACGGCTGCATAGGTCAGATGCTGCCGGCGGCAATGGGCGCGATCGTCGCCACCGGCAACAAGCCGTTGGTGCTGGTCGATGGCGATGCCAGCGTGATGATGCATCTGGCCGAGTTCGAAACCGCGGTACGCTACAACCAGCCCCTGCTGGTGGTGGTGATGAACAACGAAATGCTGGGCGCCGAGTATTACAAACTTGATGTTCACAAAATGGAGGCCGAGCAATCGTGCATCACCACGCCCGATCTGGGCGCGGTAGCCGTGGCATTCGGCGGACGTGGCAAGCTTGCACGCAGCGTTGAGGACGTTCGCAAGGCCGCCGCCGAATGGGTCGCCAAACCCGGCCCCATGATGATAGATGTGCGCATCTCGCGCAGCGTGATACCGCTGCCGTATCGCCGCATACATTACGGCAAGGACGAATAAGCGCAGGCACGCGATGGGATTTTACGCACTGCTGTTGCGCAGCACGGCGCACCGCTTCGGCCAGGGACTGTATCGGTGCGTTACTAGCGCCGTGGTTGCCGCATGGTTAGTCTCGTGTGGCCTCGCCTGGGCGGCGGAGCAACAGCCGGCGGACAAGCCTTACGAGCCGCGCCAAGGCCAGCCCGGCAAGGATGTCATGTGGATCCCGACACCCGACGACATGGTTGGCAAGATGCTTACCATGGCCAAGGTGACGCCACGCGACTTTGTGATCGACCTCGGCTCGGGGGATGGCCGTAACGTCATCGCCGCAGCGCGGCGCGGCGCGCACGCACTGGGGGTCGAATACAACCCGGAGCTGGTTGAGTTTTCAAAGCGCACCGCGCTGGCCGCCGGGGTGGCCGCAAAAGCCACATTCGTTCAGGGGGACATGTTCGAGGCCGATATTTCCAAGGCTACCGTCATGATACTGTTCCTGATCACGGACAATCTGCGCAAGCTGACTCCGCGATTGCTGAATCTAAGACCCGGGACTCGCGTCGTTTCAAATACCTTTGAAATTCCGGGCTGGAGCGCCGATCAGACCTACAAGCTGGGCGGTGATTGCATCACCTGGTGCACCGCATTTCTGTATATCGTGCCGACCAAGGTCGCCGGCAAGTGGCAACTGCCCCAGGGCACTTTGACCTTGGAACAGACGTTCCAGACGCTAAATGGCACACTGGAAATCGATGGCCAGAGCCTACCAATCAAGAACGGCCGGCTCAACGGAAGTCAGATCCAGTTCACTGCCGGCAGCGCCAGCTACGCGGCGCGTGTCAGTAACGACACCATCAAGGGCAGTGTTAAGGGTGGCGCCGTAAAGACCTGGACCGCAGCGCGCACAAACCCGCAATAACCGCGTAACTACCGCAACCGCGAGAAAGCCGTCCTATGCCGTTTTACAAATTTGCCGCGATGGGACAAAACGCCGGCACCCTAAATCCCAAACTGCTCGCCAGGTCAGTTGCTGGTGAGTTTATGAAGGCAGCGCTCGTTACCCGCCCGGAAGGCGAAGGCAACCCGCTGCACATGCATCCGAATGAAGAGCAATTCCTTTTCGTGCTGGAAGGCAAAGTGCATTTCATACTCGGCGACGAAGACCGTATCGTCGGGCCCGGCGAGTTGATACACGTACCGCGCAACGTCTATCACCGCAGCCGCTCCGTGGATGGACCAGCGGTCACCTTGTCGGTCAAGAGTCCCGCCGGCAGCGGCGACATGAACGAAGACTACAACAAGTCGGAAAAATCGGACGACGCCGAAAAACTGTATCCCGGGAAAAAACCATCATGACCGACATGAATCTGGACAAACAACATACCGCGCTGCTGATCGCGGACTTCTACGCCGAACCGATGAGCAACCTTGCACACTCCGTGAGCCGCCATTGCGTGGACAAGACGCTGGCACTGCGCGCCGCCGCACGCAATGCGGGCATCCTGGTGTGCTACTCCGCGACCGTATTCCGTCCGGGTTATGTCGAAGTCAACGAACGCAACAAGATATTCAGCGAACGCAAGCGCACCGGTGGGCCCGCGATTGCCGATCCGCTGAAAATCATTCATCCGCAGATGCTGCCGGGCGAGGGCGAACCTGTGGTCGGCAAACACCGCGTCAATGCGATGTTCGGCACCGATCTCGAAATGATACTCAAAGCGCGCAATACCGACACCTTGATACTGCTGGGCTTCGCCACGGCCGGCGTAGTACTGTCGACAACGCGCTACGCTGCCGACGCCGACTATCGGCTAGTCATCGTGGAAGACTGCTGCGCCGACTACGACGCGGCCGTGCACGACTTCTTGTGCACCAAAATTTTCCCGCGCCAGGCCAATGTCGTGCAGTCGGTCGATGTCATCAAAGCCTTGACCGCGTAAAAGTTACCATGGTTCGCTACATCAAGGAGGAAGATGTCCGGCGCATATTGACCATGCCCGGAACGATAGCCCTGATGGAACAGGCATTCCGCGACTGGGCGCAGGGTAACGCGACCGACGTGCCGCGCCGCCGTCTACGGCAGCCCACCGGCCCTTTCAGCATGCTGATGGGCGCCGCGCCTGCGCTCAATGTCATCGGGTTCAAGGCCACGTACAACCGGCCGACTGCAAGCTCGGCGCTGGTGCAACTCTACGACCAGCAACGCGGCAACCTCATCGCGATGATCGAATGCGACTGGATGGGCAGAATGCGCACGGGTGCCACGACGGGTCTGGCCACCAGGTTACTGTCACGCGTAGACGCAAGCGTGGTCGCATGTTTTGGCACGGGCCGCCACGGCGCAACCCAGCTTGAAGGCGTGTGCGCCGTGCGCAAGATACGCGAAGTCAGAGCCTTTGGACGTAATCCCGAACGGGTGGCGAAATTCTGCGACAAGATGTCACACAGACTCAACGTCAGCGTCCATCCGGTCGTCTCGCCCCACGAAGCCATTTCCGGCGCTCACATCATCAACGTGATGACACGCGCGCAGACCCCGGTGTTCGACGGAAAACTGCTGACGCCGGGACAGCACGTCAATGCCGCCGGCATCAATGCCATCGACCGTCGCGAGATAGATCTGGAAACCATCAGACGCAGCAGCGCAGTGGTGGTCGATTCGCGTCAGGTCGCGCAAAACGAATCCGGCGATCTGTTGCCGGCGTTCGAGGCGGGTTTGCTGCAGTGGGAAAGTCTTCCAGACCTCGGCGACATACTGCTAGACCGGCGTGCAGGTCGTACGTCCCCTGACCAGATCACGCTGTTTGAATCACATGGGATGTGCATTGAGGATTTGTACACCGGCAAGCACGTGCTTGAGGTCGCGTTGCGGGAAAATATCGGCACCGACCTGCCTATCGGCGAATAGACGCAGTAGTACCTTCCTCAACACCAATCTGACCATGGTTCCGAGCTGGAATGTTCATGCTGGACCAAAGTGTCTTCTCAAGAAATCAACTATTGAATTGCAGCGGGACGGCGCATCGAAGGCGCGCCGCCTGGACCAGAAAGAATGTCGGCGGCGAGTCCGGGCGCATACGTGACGGTACGTACCACGATATCGCCCGGCGTTACCACATACTGCCAGACGAGCAAGGTCAAGAACAACGACAACGCACATGCGACAAGCACAGTTTGGGTTGTGCAACGCCGCCGCGTCCTGTCAGTTAAACTTCCCTTCATACTGAACGAATTGAATTCGTCAGAAATTGACGAGCGCGTTCAGACTATTCTGCGCGTATCCCAGTCGCAGCCACTAAAGCTCCCCACTTGGATATCTCGTTCCTGATGAAGACTGCCAACTGGTCGGGCGTGTAAGCCTGCGGCTCGGCGCCCTGATTGCGCAACGCGTCACGCACATCGGTAATCTGGCCTAACTTCGTCACCACGCCATGTATCTGCGAGATAATGGTCCGGGGCGTATTGGACGGCGCGAGCAGCGCAAACCATGAGCCCGCTTCGTAGCCGGCAAGTCCGGATTCGGCGATGGTAGGCAGGTCCGGCGCCACCTGACTGCGCTTTACGCTGGCCACGCCGAGGGCGCGCAGCTGGCCCGCTCTGACGTGGGGCAATACATCCGCAATCCCGGTGATCATCATCGAAATCCGGCCGCCGATTAGATCGGGCATGGCTGCAATCCCGCCCTTGTAAGGCACGTGTGTGACGTTGATACCGGCCATGCTCTTGAAAAGTTCACCCGACAGATGGCTCGCGCCGCCTGTGCCGCTGGAACCATAATTGATTTCGCCCGGCCTGGTTCTCGCCAGTGCAATCAATTCCTTAACGGAGTTTGCCTGCAACCCGGGATGGACCACCAGCATGAAAGGCAGAGACGCCAGAAACGCCATCGGCTCGAAGTCCCGCGACAAATCGAAAGGCAAATTTTTGATCATGGCCTGGCTGCTCGCGAGAGAAGCCGGCGCAACCAGCAACGTATAGCCGTCCGGGAGCGCCCTTGCAACGACCTCGGCGCCGATGTTGCCCGCCGCGCCGGCGCGGTTTTCAATGACAAACGGCTGACCTGTGACTTCCGCCAGCTTGGGTGTATATGTCCTGAAGACGACATCGGCGCCTGAGTTTACGGGGAATGGCACGATAACGCGCACGGTCTTGACGGGATAGGATTGCGCAATTGAAACGCTGCTAACAAGACACAGCTCCACAAGAATAACAGCGAACGTAACAAATATTTCAGTGTGGCGATTCATGTTTTAGGCTCTCTCCTCGGACAGTCATGCAACAACGGTTCCAACATTAACATTTAATTCCTGAATCTGTCGAAAGGCGCGAAATATGGTCCCCCATGAGGTAAAGTACCAGCTTTACGCTCCGGCATGACCTGCGAGCGCAACGCTGCGCAACCTCAAGGATGCGCTACATTCATTTCACTCCGGCCTGGCCGGCTTTTCCCCGAGAAAGACATCACCATGACCGCAATTTCCATGTATCAGGCAAGTGCGCCTTACTTCACCCGAATTCTGGGAAATCTCTCCGCCATACTGGACAAAGCGCAGTGCCATGCGGACTCGCGCAAGGTGGAGTCCACCGTCTACACGATGGATCGCTTGTACCCCGACATGTTCACCTTGGCGCGGCAAGTGCAAATCGCCTGCGATTCAGCAAAAGGTGCGATGGCACGGTTGGCCGGCGTCGATATCCCCCGGCATGAAGACGTTGAGCAAACGTTCAGCGATCTGAAAGCGCGAATTGCAAAAACTATCAGCTTCATGGAAACGTTCAAACCCGCACAGATCGACGGCACGGAAGACAAGAACATCGAATTCAAGATCGGTGGGCATGAATTGAAGTTCACGGGCATGCAATACCTGCTGGGATTTGTATATCCCAATTTTTATTTCCACGTTACCACCGCATACAATATTCTGCGTCGCGATGGTGTGGATATCGGCAAGAACGATTTTCTTGGGAAAATCTGATTCTCGTAAACATGACACTCGGAGCAACCATGTCGTCGCACCCATACGCAGCCGGACTGCCGCTGGCCATCCTGGCCGTTTTGATGAATGGCGCCTATGCGCAGAACTATCCGGCCAAACCGGTACGTATTGTTACCGCCGAGGCTGCCGGCGGCAGCGATTTTGTCTCACGCCTGACTGCGCAGGGACTGACCACTAAATTTGGACATCCGGTGATCGTCGAAAATCGCACCAGCGGGGTCATCCCCGGGGACATCGTGGCAAAATCACCGCCCGATGGATACACGTTGTTTGTGACCGCCAGCAACTTCTGGCTCGGGCCGTTCATGCGTGACAAGATGCCGTACGATCCGGCCAGGGATTTTTCTCCTGTCATCCTCATCGCCATCACGCCCAGCATTGTCGCCGTGCATCCGTCACTCGCTCCGAAATCGGTCAGCGAACTGATAGGACTGGCCAAGGCGAAGCCCGGATCACTCAACTTCGCGTCGTCTTCAGTCGGTTCCTCAAATCATCTCGCCGCGGAATTGTTCAAGACCATGGCGGGCATCAATATCGTGCATGTTCCATATCGAGGTACCGGCCCGGCTCTGATTGCATTGATCGCCGCGGAAGTACATCTCATGTTCCCGTCCGCGGGCGGTGCAATGCCGCACGTTCGATCGGGAAAATTGCGCGGTCTGGCGGTTACCAGCGCGCAGCCATCCGCGCTGGCACCGGGATTGCCGACGGTCGCGGCATCCGGGCTGCAGGGATATGAATCAACCACGATCTATGCGATGTTCGTGCCGGCGAAAACGCCGGCCACGATCATCAATCGACTGAATCAGGAGATCATCCAGATCCTCAAATCACCCGATTCGAAAGACCGGCTGATCGCGGGCGGCGTAGAGGCGATAGGAAGTTCGCCGGAGCAATTGGCATCCACGGTCAAAGCAGATGTCAGCAAGTGGGGCAAGCTGATCAAGGAACTGGGCATACGCGCCGAGTAGTGGAGGCCCGAACCCGAGGGCCTGCTACTCGTACGCATGCAAGTCAGCGGATCGGTTACGTTCCCCTGAGCCGATGACTTTCTTCGATGTCAGCGGCGGCGATCGCTCTTAACAGAGCCGCGGAAAGCGCCTTCGCCGATTCCAGCGTGATTTCCACCGCGACGCGCGCGTCCGGTCCCATCGATGAATTTACAAAATCGATGGTGATGGCCTCATCAAGCAGGGCATGGTGAGGGTGGTCGTAAGACACGACCGAATTCGTAAGATCGAACCACCCCGTCTCGCCCTTGCCAGCGCCGCTTGCCACGACGATCTCGACTATGGACGTGCACATGCCGTGCTATTTCTTCAGATGCTTCTCGAAGAAAGCGAATACTTTCTTCCAGCCGTCCATTGCCTGTTCAAGACGATACATCGGCCGGTCATAGTAAAAGAATCCGTGTCCGGCGCCGTCATACATGTGGAACTCATAGTCTTTGCCGTGCTTCTTGAGTTCTGCTTCGTGCTGCGCAACGTGATCGGGCGTGGGTCTGCGGTCTTCCTTGCCGAACAGTCCCAGCAGCGGGCATGCCAGATCCTTGGTGAACTCTATCGGCGCGCGCGGCTGATTGGGCGTCAGCTCTTCCTTGGTCATCACCACGCCGCCGCCCCACATTTCGATGGCGCAATCTATGGATTTTGTGTGGCACGCATACAAAAACGTATGCCGGCCGCCCGAGCACGAGCCGATAACGCCAACCTTGCCGTTATGGTTTTTCTGCGAACGCAGCCACTTGACCGCACCCTCGGTGTCGCCGATCACCTTGTCGTCGGGAATGCCGCCGGTCGCGCGCACCTTGGCCGCCACGTCGTCGGGCTTGCCGTCACCCGCACGGTGATAAAGGTTGTGCGAAATCGCGATATAGCCGTGATGTGCAAAACGCCGCGTTGCTTCGATGTACCACTCGTCCCAGCCGGGTGCATGGTGTACCAGTACAACCCCCGGGAAAGAGCCTGAGCCCGTGGGCCGCGCGGTATACGCCGAAATGGACTCGCCGTTGTATCCAGCAATGGAAACCGTCTCCGCCTGCATACCCCCATAACTGAAAGCCATAATGTCTCCCTCCAAAAATATGATGTTGAATGATCAGGATATCATGCCCGCACTCCGGCCAGGCTAACGCACCGGCGCAAACAAATAGCGCGGCGCGATCATGCTTGATGTCCAGACGGTATTTTACTTCCGTACCGATCCGGGCGTTCGCGTCCGCGGAATTTTATGTCACCTATGGCTTGATTTCGCATGTCACCGAGCGTCCATGCCCGGTGTTCGGCAGATACACGGAGTGCGTTCCGGCACCGCCGGCAACGATGAAGTTGATGTCTTCGGGCCGCACAGAAACCGGCAGCAGGGTTTGCGGCCCGATTTCACCCAGTTCGCCGGCGCGCGCGTTTTTCATATGCCCGATGTCTTCAACGGCCAGCCGGCTCACCGCAAGTTTCGACCGCTCCCACAAGCCCTGCTTCACCTGAGTCTTGCTCAATCCGGCGCGCTTGAGTATCTGCGCGTGCTCCGGTGCGAATATCAGCCATGGCGCGCCGCCATAAGCGTAATCGCTGCTGGCGGGAAATGCCATGGTATCGCCGATCACGCGCAGCAAATCATCGGCGGTACGGGTATGCGTGTTGATGCTCCACGTGCCGAGCGGGCCGACCACCGTCACGGTGCTGGCATCGCGCGCAAAACCACGCTCCACATGCAGCGGTTCCCACGGGTTTGCCTCTTCGTTTTCCGCGCAGCAAAGCGTGTATTTGCCCGGTTGGCCCTGCGTCGCGCGATCCATGTCGCCCGGAAATGCACCGCCTATATTCTGCAATATCAAGCGCAATGCACGTCCCAGCGTGGCGTTCGCCCACGTGCCCTGCCCCAGACAATTATTGCCGCCGTTGACGCCCAGACGGCGCGCTATCGGGCCATTCACGATCAACCACACGGCTGCCGGATTGGTGGTGGTTTGATTGCTCGGCAGGTTGTAATCGGGAACGGCGACAGCTTCCGCAGCCGCAATCAAGACCGGCAGATACTCTGGATAGCAACCCGCAAGCACGGCGTTGATCGCAATGGCTTCGACGGTCGCGAGGCCCAGCGCCGGTGCGATGGTCGCAACCACCTCATGCGGCGCACGGCGCGTGTGCTTCAGCATCTCGCACACACGCTCCGCGGTGGGGGGAACCAGCGGCAGTCCGTCGCCCCAACGTTGCTCAAGGCAAAATCGGTTGAACAAAGCTATGTCCTCCGGCACTTCCACGAGGCGCGGGCCGCTTTCGGATGCCACGCGGTCAGGCGTCCCGGATAACGGGGAAACAGAGGTACAGGCCAGACGAGCAATGTCGCACGCGCATTGCACCGCCACGCGGCGCGTTTCATCGCGGCCCAAAGTGCCAAACGGATGAGGAACGATTGCGATCGGCAAGTCCGGAAAATTGCGCGCCTTCGCCTGCGCACGTCCCAGGCTCGTGAAAGCCGTCGAGCATACGGTAATCGCAGCCAGCCCGCGCTTGGCCGCCTCTACGCTGTCGTGGATACTCCACGACGTGCACGATCCTCAGTCGCCGGATCCCGCAATAACCAGATCGCACTGCTCGGCAAACCGCGCGATGACTGCTTCGTCGACCGCAACTTGCCCGCCTTTTCTATGCTTGATCACGGACGCAACCCCGTATCGGGTGACCAGTAAATCGGCAACATCGTCTACGAGCACGTGGAAATTGGGCTTGGCATTGTCTATGAACCCGACGACCTTGCCGGCGAGACCGTCCAATACATGCAGATACTGGCGTGGCGCGGTATGGCGCGCCGCAACCGGATCGTGAACCCACAGCTTGCTCGCCATCATCAGCACTCCCGCGTCATTTGCGGCCGAACATAACGCAGCGATCCAGCTCTGTCAATCGCAGGAGCGCGGCGACTACCGCGGCGTGATAGAGTTTGAATTCAGCGTGGATATCGGGAGAAATAATGATCGCAATTCAGAATGCGTCGCGAATGCTATTGATAGTTGTATTGATTGGCTGCACCGGCGCAGCCCGGAGCCAGGTCGCTGCGACCGGATCGGTGCAAGCCTATCCCGAGCGCCCCGTTCGTATCGTCACCGCGGAGGCGGGTGGCGGCAATGACTTTCAGGCGCGCCAGATCGCGCAGGGCCTCGCGGCCGTACTGGGGCAACCGGTCATCGTCGACAATCGGGCGGGCATTATCGCGGTCGAAACCGCGCTCAAGGCGTCGCCCAACGGGCATACCCTGCTCTACTACGGTGGTGCCTTCTGGATAGTGCCGTTACTGGGAAAAACGTCGTATGACCCGGAGAAAGACTTTGCGCCGATCGTCGCAGCAGCGAGTTCTTCCAACATACTCGCGGTAAATCCGGCGGTTGCGGCAAAATCCGTCAAGGATCTGATCACCCTCGCCAAAGCGAAACCCGGAGAGATCAACTACGCATCGGGACCGACCGGCAATGCCAATCATCTGGCCGCCGAGCTCTTCAACTATATGGCGGGTGTCAATATCGTGCGCATCGCCTACAAGGGCACGGCACAGGCCATCAACGACGTGATCGCCGGTCATGTGCAAATCATGTTTAACAATACCGCCGGGACCGTGCCGCATATCAAGTCGGGAAGACTACGCGCGCTGGCGGTGACCAGCCTCGAGCGCTCGCCACTGGTTCCGGAACTTCCAACCGTCGCGGCCTCCGGTCTGCCGGGATTTCAAGCCGGGTCGCTGTTCGGCATCTGGGCGCCGGCCGGCACGCCCACGCCCATCATTACCCGGCTGAATCAGGAGATCGTCAAGATACTCAGCCGACCGGAGATCAAAGAGCGATTCCTGAATACCGGCATGGAAGCCATGGGCAGTACGCCACGGGAACTCGCGGTGATCATCAAAGCCGACATGGCACGCATGGACAAATTGATAAAAGCGGCCGGGATCAAGGCCGAATAATCAAAGCCGGCTAACCTTGATAATTTCCGCCTTCAATTGATCGTAACCGGTGGTCACCGGAAATTGCGGAAACTCGGCGATCACATTCGCGGGCGGACAAAATAATATGCCGGCATGCGCTTCGCCCAGCATCGCCGTGTCATTGTACGAATCGCCGGCCGCCACAATATGAAAATTCAGCGCCTTGAAGGCCTTGACTGACTGTCTCTTCTGATCGGGCATGCGTAATTTATAGTCGCGTACGCGACCGTTGTCGTCGACGACGAGTTCGTGACAAAACAGCGTCGGATAGCCGAGCTGGCGCATCAGCGGCGCGGCGAACTGATAAAACGTGTCCGACAGGATTACGACCTGACAATAACCGCGCAACCAGTCCAGAAATTCGCGCGCACCGGCCATGGGGAGGACAGTGTCTATGGTCTTCTGAATATCGGGCAGCCCCAAGCCCTTGCGATTGAGTATCTCGATGCGCCCTCGCATCAGCTTGTCATAGTCCGGTTCGTCGCGGGTCGTGCGTGCGAGTTCAGGAATACCGGTGCGCTGCGAAAACTCGATCCAGATCTCTGGAATCAAAACACCTTCAAGGTCCAGACAAACGATTTGCACCCGCGCCTCCCGCTCCAGTCACGATATTGATGAATAGCGGCACAAGCACCGCCTGCTATGTTCGATTTTAAGCGCGCAGCAACTTGCCGTCGAGAAAAGCGGCTTACTCGAAACGGATGCCGGCGTTCCGGATCACTTTTCCCATGCGACTCATCTCGGAGGCAACCAAATTCGCCATTTGCTCCGGAGAACTTGCGACCACCTCTATGCCCACGCTGAGCAGTCGCTCCCTGATCTCCGGTGAGTTCAACAATCTTACGATCTCCCGATGCAGCTGACTGACGATGGCCGGAGCAGTTTTCGATGGCACGAATATCCCATATGAGGTTCCGGCTTCAAAACCAGGCACACCGGACGCACTGAGTGTAGGCAGGCCCGGGACGACCACCGATGGCTGAGCGCTGGTGACCGCCAATCCGCGGAGTCTTCCTGATTTCAGGTGCGCGGCGACGCTGGGTGCGGTGCTGAAGATTAACTGCACTTCTCCAGACAAGACCCCCAGCACCAGGGGTCCGGCTGCCTTGTAGCGTATGGCAACCATGTTGACACCGGCCATGAACTTGAAAAGCTCGCCCGACAGATTGGAAGCCGAGCTTGGGTCGCTCGCGCCGAAATTGAGTTCGCCGGGTCTGGCTTTGGCCAGCGCGACCAATTCCCGCACCGACTTCACGGGCAATGAAGGATGCACGGCCAACACCTGGGGCGTTCCGCCCAGATGGGTAATGGGTGCGAAATCCCGCACTGGATCATACGGCACTTTCTGCATGAGCGGCAGCAACCACAGGCCATCGCTATAGACCAATATCGTATATCCGTCCGGCGGCGCTTTGGCCACGGTGTCGACGACCACCACGCCACTGGGACGATTCTCAACAAACACCGGCTGGCCGAGCGGCGCCGCAAGCGCCTGCGCAAGCAGACGCGCCGCGAAATCATTGCCACCACCAGGCAGCGTCGTAACCATGCGCACCGGTTTGACCGGGTAGGGGATTCCTGAGCTGCTCGAAACAGCCTGTGCATAAACAGGTGGAGTACCCTGCGTCAAAACCATGCCTACGGCAAAAGCCGAGGCTCCGGTACGCACCATCCATATCGAAGACAGTTTTCCAGCCATCGATGCACCTCCTCAACTATCCGCGCGCCGCCCATAACGCAGCCATAATGCCAGAGCCAGAAAGGTGAGGCCGGCAGTCAACGCAAAATAGGCGCGCAGACCGAATACCGGACCGATCAGGCCGGCACTGAACGGCGCCAGTCCCATCGCCATGAACTGAAACGACGTGGCGTACGAAATGGCACGTGCGTCCATGCCGGCCGGCGCAAAGTTTTTAAGCAGTCGGATGATGGCCGGCAACATCAACGATGCCGACAGTCCGAACGCCACCCGCGTCAGCACCAGTTGCAACGGCGTCTGCAAGAATAGCAACGGCAGCTGCGTCAGCGCAGCGGCGCAGGTTGCGACCACGAGCACGCGCGCCGGATCGTAACGATCCAGCACACGGCCCCACAACGTGAGCGAGATCACGCTGGAGATGGCAAACCCCATTGCGGCGGCCCCCACCCAGAATGCCTCGGAACCGGCACCCGCGGGCTGCGCGGCGAGCAGCCGTATAATGTAGACACTAACAATAGTCTGGCTACCGGCCGCCAACCCTGCGAATACAAAGCACAACAGGTATAGCAGGCCGATGCGCGGTATCGCAAGCAATTCGCGCAGATTGCCGATCCACTGTGGGCGCCAGGGTCCGGCGGCGAGTTGTTTCACTTCGCGCACGAAAAAAATCACCAGCATGCCGCCGATCAGCAGCAAAGTTCCGCTGGCCCAGAACATCCAGTGCGGCTTGTCGACCAGCGCTGCCAGCACCGTTGCCAGGGCGGGTCCCATGGTCTGTCCCACCAGCGATCCGGTCTGCAGATAAGACAACGCGCCGCCCAGGCGGGCGGGCGGTGTATTGGCGACCAGCAGTGTCTGAGATGACATCGTTGCGCCGTTAAAAAAGCCCACTAACGCAAACAGAAATGCAAACCACAGTGCCGATGGTGCGAACGGTACCAGCATCATGAAAAATCCCATGCCCAACATGGCGCGCAACACCATGACCTTGCGGCCGTAGTGATCCGCGATGCCACCCCACACGGGCCCACACAGAAAACTGATGACGTAAAACACCAGCATCATGTTTCCCACCCACGTCTCGAGGTGGTCCTGCACGCCCAGACTGCGCACCATGACCGGCAGAAACGGGAACGACATTGCAAAGCCCATGGAGGTGAGCATGTTGGCAAGCGGCAAAACCTTCAGATTGCGCCGCCAATAGGGAAATTCCAGCGATTCGTCGCGTTGCTCGGGGCCGAGGGACTTGGGAGGTATAACCGTCATATGCGGATAGTCGAAACTGTCCTGTCCGATGTCCAACGTGGACTCGTGATGCGCAGGACTGAATTGCGTGAGTATACGTGGCTATCGTCCATGGACGCATGTTACTCCCGCGCCTGTCCGATATAATCCAAACTGCTTCACGCACTTTCAAGGCAAACATGGTCATCGTAGATACGCACGTGCATGTGTTCACGGACGATAGAAAAAACTATCCGCAAACGCGAGACACGCCTCGAGCGGGTTCAATTCCATCGATAACCGACATCGGCCAGACGGAATGGCCGCTGACGACCGCGGAAACACTCCTGTCACTGATGGATGAGGCCGGCATCCACAAAGCCACGCTCGCGCAGGCGTACTTCGTCTACGAATATGACAATCGCTACACGGTCGATGCGGCCCTGGCGCATCCGGATCGCTTTGCGAGCATAGTCGTTCTTGATCCCCTGGACGAAAAAGCACCCGATGAACTCAGCCGGCTGGTGCGGGAAAAGGGCGTGACCGGTTTGCGCTTCATGCGCGGCCGGCTGCCCGCCAGTTCGCTGGGTGAGCCCGCTACATTTTCCCTCTGGGAGCGTATGCAGGCATTGAAGATACCTCTGGTGATCGCGGACCGCATCGGTGAGCTTGCGAAGGTAAGGAAAGTCATGGAGCGGTATCCGGATGTCAAGGTGTCGATTGAACACTCGTGGGGACATACGGTTGGAAAACCGCCCTATCCTGCCCTGGACCCTTTGTTTGCGCTCGCCGATATTCCCAACCTCTATGTGAAAACGGCCATCAACAATATCGAGGCGGCGCGTGAAGGCGGCGGTACGGTCGAAGCGCTCTATACGAAGCTCATGCGCACGTTCGGTCCAAAACGCATCATGTGGAGTTCCAACTATCCCGCGCACCCCCGGCTCGGCGGACTCAAGGGCCGGCTTGAGATATTCGAAAAGGAACTGGCGTTCCTGGGCGAGGAAGATCGCAGATGGATATTCGGCGAAACAGCGCTGACGCTGTTTCCGAGCCTGCGATAGGTCCGCCGCTCGCCGTAACGCGCTACTTTTTCTGACGTGCGTCGCGTATCGCCGTCCACAAGCGACACGGCGTAAACGGCATGTCGAGGTGATGGATACCCAGCGGCCGAATTGCGTCCACGACAGCATTGACCAGTGCCGGCAGCGAGCCGCTGCAGCCGGATTCGCCTACACCCTTGGCGCCCAACGCATTGGTTGGCGTCGGCACCGGGTGATCATGTACCGCGATCTTAGGCATCAAGCCGGCGCGCGGCATGTAGTAGTCGCTAAAGCTGCCTGTCAGCAGTTGCCCCGACGATGAGTCGTATATCGCATGCTCGCCGAAAACCTGTCCCGCGCCCTGCACCACGCCACCGTGGACCTGGCCTTCGACCAGCGCCGGGTTGATGATATTGCCGAGGTCATCGACCGCCGTGTAGCGCGCGACCGTCGCGGCGCCCGTTTCCGGGTCGATTTCGACTTCCGCAATATGGCAGCCGTTGGGGTAAGACACGCCGAAACTGCCTTCGCCCATCGCATTCATCGGATGCGGCGTAACGGTTGCCAACGTGCGCGCCAACTCCATGAAGCCTATAGACCGCTCGCCCGCGTAAAAGCTGCCTTTCTCATATCGCAGTTCGCTTTCCGGAACGTTGAGTGTCGCGGCCGCGTGAGGCCGCGCCACGTCCATTAATTTTCGACCCAGCATGTGAAAAGCGCTGCCGGTACCGAGTATTCCGCGCGACCCCCCGGTTCCGCTGCCCGTCAATTCCGCGCCGGGTGCGCCGGCATGAACTCGAATACGCGCCGAATCTATGCCCAGGGTTGCAGCAACAATTTGCGGAAAAACGGTTTCATGCCCTTGTCCGGAAGAATGCGTCACCGCGAACAACGTCATGTTGCCTTCCGGGTCAAACTCGGCGGCAGCCTGATCCTTCGCGGAACCGCCTCCGCCTGCTTCCAGATAGGTGGCGATGCCGATGCCGCGCAGCCGTCCCGCACGTTTACTCGCCGCTTGCCGTTCTGGAAATCCCGCCCAGTCCGCGAGTCGTAATCCATCGTTCATGACCGCGTCGAAATTGCCGGAATCGTATGTGCCCGCGTTCGCTGTCTTGTACGGCATGGCACCGGGCGGCACGAAGTTCTGGCGTCTAAGTTCGATCGGGTCAAACCCATGTTCGCGCGCTGCGCAGTCGACCAACCGCTCGACGGCGTAAGCGGTATCGGGCCGCCCGGCACCGCGATAAGCGGATATGGGCGCTGCGTTGGTAAACGCAAGCCGGGTTCGTGCATACAGTGCCGGCACCCGATACACGCCGCCTATCGTCAACGTCAAATTGCGGGTCGCAATAAACGAACCAAATGCCGCCGCATAGGCGCCAAGATCCGCACGGTCATCAAAGCGGATGGCAAGTATTCCGCCTTCCGGATCGAGCGCGATTTCGCCAGTCAGCGATATTGCCCGGCCCTGAAAATCACTCATGAAGCATTCGCTGCGCGATGCGACCCATTTCACCGGACAACCGAGCTTGCGCGTCGCCAGCATGAGTGTGAAGTACTCGGGATAGGCCGCGCCGCGTATGCCGAAACTACCGCCGATATCCTGTGTGTCTACGACTATATTTTCCGGTTTGAGACCGCTAACCACCGCAAGCTGGCTGCGCATGCCGGCTGCACCCTGCTGCGGCAGATGCAACGTATATCGACCGCTGGCATTGTCGTAATCTGCAATACATGCGCGTGGCTCCAGAGGATTGCCGACCAGCCGCTGACTGTCGACCGTGAGTCTGGTTATGAATTTCGCGCGCCCAAACGCCGCCGCAACCGCCTGTTCGTCCCCCGACTCATATTCAAATGCAAGGTTATCGACGGCATCCGCGTGGATCCGCGGTGCTCCGGGCGCAAGTGCAGCGTCAAAACCGACAACAGCGGGCAAGTCCTTATAGTCGACTTCTATCAGGTCTCGCGCATCTTCGGCCATGGCCTCCGACTCGGCAACGACCATGGCGACCGGCTCGCCCACGAATCGCACACGATCCTGCGCAAGCACCGGATAAAACGGTTTAATCAGCTTCTGGCCGTTCTTTCCGGGGAAACTGACCGGATTCGGTAAAGACTTATAGCCCTCCGCGCGCGCGTCCTCGCCCGTATACACTGCCTTGACGCCAGCACTCTCCAACGCGCGCCCAATATCAATTCGGGTAATTTCCGCATGCGCGCGGTCGGCGCGCAGATAAACCGCATGCAACTGACCGGACAGGTTCCAGTCAGCGGTGTAGCGCCCCTGACCGGTGATCAGACGATAGTCTTCGCGACGTGCCATGTTAGTAAATTATATTTTATATCAAAAGGTTATAGAGTTTAACCCATGCCCGGGCCGAGCGCTGCAGCATGCTCATATATGCGACTCCTGGTAATCGAGGTCTTCTTCGATGTGATGCAGGATGTCGTCGCTGATCTGATTCTCGCGCCAGATACGTATCAGTTCCTGACGCTCGGCACGTATCGCAGCCTGCCGTAGTCGCCGCGTGGGATCGCCGCTGCCCTGCATGTCCGGATCATCCGCGAAAGTGCGTTCTATCTTCTCGGCGAATTCGTCGCTGACGCGCTTCGCGAGTTCAGGCGCGATCTGCTCGCTGCGCGCCAGTTCGTCAATGGCGGTCCGCGCCGCGGCGCCGAGTGCCATGCGCGCGTGCTTGTGTTCTTCGTGCAGGCTCCAGTCCGCGCCCAGTTTCAGCCTGCGTATCAGCACAGGCAGCGTCAATCCCTGTGCAACCAGCGTTACCGCGATCACGCTGAAAGTCAGAAAAATGATCAGGTCGCGCTGTGGAAAAAGTGTCCCGTCGGGCAATACGACCGGTAGGGCGAGCGCCGCCGCAAGCGAAACTATGCCGCGCATGCCGCACCAACTCATGATGAAGACTTCCTGGCCGGACGGAGCCGGTTCGCGCGCTCGCAACGCCGGGCTCATTCGATACGGCAGATAGGTCGCCGGATAAACCCAGGCAAAGCGTATCGCGATGGCAACCGCGCTGATCAGCGCCGCGTATCCGAATAGCTCGACCGCGGACGCCGATCCCGAAAGACGCTCTACGATGTTCGATAGCTGTATCCCGATCAACATGAAAACCAGACTGTTGAGCAGGAATACCAGCAGCATCCACACCGAGCGCGCAATGATGCGCATTTCCGCCGACACAACTTCCGGCGAGTAGCGCCCGCGCACCAGCCCTGCCGCCACCACGCCGAGCACGCCGGACACGTGTATGGATTCAGCAAGTATGTAAACCACGTAAGGTACCGCCAGGGTAGTCAGCACCTCGATGAATGTATCGCCGAGCCGGCGGTGTATGGCCACGAACAACCACGCCAGCAAACAACCGATCGCAACACCACCCGCCACCACGCCGACAAACTCCACACTCGCGTCAACGACGGAAAATGTACCGGTCAACACGGCCGTTACCGCGAACTTGTAGAGTACCAACCCCGATGCATCGTTGACCAGGCTTTCGCCTTCAAGGACCGTGACTACACGTCTGGGTATCCTGAGCCGCGACAGGATGGCGGTGGCCGCAACTGCATCGGGGGGCGAAACAATGGCGCCCAACACGAAGGCCGCGCTCCATGGACACGCCGGCACCAATAGCTTGAACGTAACACCGACCGCAAGTGTCGTCACTATGACCAGACCGACGGCGAGCAGCCCTATCGGACGAATATTGGCTTTGAAATCGCGCCAGGATGTGAGAAGCGCCGCTTGATACAGTATCGGTGGCAGGACCAGCACCAGGATCAACTGCGGGTCGAACGGAACTTCCGGCAACCGCGGCAACAGGCCCAGCGCACCACCGCCGATCACCAGCGCGATGGGATATGGGAAGCTAAAGTGCCGCGCTATCCATCCCAGCGCCACCGCACATAACAACAGGAACAGCGTGATCTGCAGCAACTCCATGGCATCAGTTCCGGCTGTCAAGTCGACTGCGCAGGTAGCCGGAGTCGATGGCGCTGATACCGAATTCGTAGTCTGCGATCTGCGCCATGTACGTGCTATCAGCTCTTTAATCTGTCCGCGAACTTTTTCCTGAACTTGGCGACCTTGGGCGCCACCACGAACTGGCAATAGGGTTGCGCTCCATTGTTCTCGAAATACTCCTGGTGATAGTCTTCCGCCACGTAAAACGTCTGCGCCGCCACCACCTCGGTAACAATGGGCGCACTGTAAGCCTTGTTCGCAGTCAGTTCGGCAATCAACTGTTCGGCAACCAATTTTTGTTCAGGCGAGTGACAGTAGATACCCGACCGGTATTGCGTGCCCGCATCATTTCCCTGGCGGTTAAGTGTGGTGGGTTCATGGATGGTAAAGAAGACCTCGAGTATCTCCCGAAACGAGATCACCGCGGGATCAAATGTCACACGTACGACTTCGGCGTGCCCGGTGTCGCCGTTGCAGACTTGCTTGTAGGTGGGATTCACCGTTCTGCCGTTGCAATATCCGGATTCCACCGACACCACACCCTGCAAGTTATCAAACACCGCCTCAAGACACCAGAAACAGCCCCCGCCCAGCGTCGCGATTTCCGCACCGACCATAGGATGTTGTGTAGCCATGTAGTCCCCCCGCGTTAGTATTGAAAACCCAGTTTAGCCCACACCCGTCCCGGTACCTGACGCGCATCCAAGTTCATCGCCGCCAAAAGCCGGGTTGAGCGGCGACACCGTCCGCTCCAATCCGGCAACTTATTCAGCCGGCACCAGCCGTGCTGAATAAGCATTATTATGATGCGTGCAAGGAATTTACGCTAACTTCGACCAAGTACCACCCGTGCCACCCAAATGGAGTCTATGGACATGTTCAAGTTACCGATTACGTTGGCAACCCTGACCGGATGGCTGATGCTGGCCTGCACACTACCAACAGCCGCCCAGACAGCAAAACCCGAACCGAAACCGGCCACCGCGCAGGCTAAAGCAATCTTTGCCGGCGGTTGTTTCTGGTGTATGGAACCGCCATACGACAAGCTCGACGGCGTCATCTCAACGACCTCGGGCTATATCGGAGGCAAGGTGCGCAATCCGACCTACGAGCAGATTTCCAGCGGCCGTACCGGCCACACCGAGGCAGTGCAAATCGTCTATGACCCCCAAAAGGTCAGCTACGCAAAACTGCTTGAGATTTTCTGGCGCAATATCGATCCGACGGTGAAAGATCAGCAATTCTGCGACGTCGGAAGCCAGTACCGCAGCGGCATTTTCTATGTTGACGACGAGCAGAAACGCCTCGCCGAGGCATCGCGAGCCGCCATCGAAAAATCAAAACCGTTCAAGGAACCCATCGTTACCGAACTCACGCGAGCCACGGAGTTTTATCCTGCCGAAGATTATCATCAGGATTACTATATGAAAAATCCCGTGCGCTACAAGTTTTATCGCGCCAGCTGTGGACGCGACTCTCGCCTGCAACAACTATGGGGCAAAGCGCCCGACTAACCGGGCTTTCTTGCGGTGCGTTTGGTTCTGATCGGCGCGGGACATAGTCACCTCGAAGTACTGCGCGTTTTCGGACTGCTGCGCCCGGCAGGCGTGGATATCACGCTGGTCGATTCGCAACGCAGGGCGACATACTCGGGCATGCTGCCGGGATTGATCGCGGGGCACTACGAGACGAACCAAATCCAGATAGACCTCGATCGGATGTGCGGTTTTGCGGGCGCGCGATTTCTGAATACGGCGCTGCTTGAAATTGATCCGGAGCAGCGCGCAGTCACTTGCGCAGACGGTTCGCGCGCCGGCTACGATCTGCTTTCTATCAATGTCGGCGCGATGCCGGTATTCCCGGCCGTAAACGCGCCCGCGAACCTGGTAATCCCGGCAAAACCCATCGCTGAATTGTTGCCGGCCTGGGAAAGGCTCATCACGAGCGTTCAATGCGGTGTTGTCAAAAACATCCTGTTCGTCGGCGGCGGCCCGGCCGGCATCGAACTGTTGACGGCCATGCAGTACCGCATGGATCGATTAACCACGCCCGGCGCGCTGTCTTTTACGCTGGTTACCGACGCGGAGGTGCTACTGCCGCGCCACAATGCGCGCGTTCAATCCGTGTTCCGACGCATGCTCGCACAACGCAGTGTCCGCCTGCTGTTCAACAGGCGAATTGCCCAAATACAGCCGGGCGCTGCCATTACCACACAGGGAGAACACATTCCGGGTGACGTATTTGTCTGGGCGACCGGCGCGACGGTAGCACCCACTTTGCACGCACCTGGCCTGGCGCGCGACCCGGCCGGCTTTATTGCGGTAAATGAGCATTTGCAGTCGCTGTCGCACGCCGACATATACGCGGCCGGCGATTGTGCGTCCATACGCGGCAAATCGTATCCGCGATCCGGTGTCTACGCTGTACGCCAGGGACCACGTCTTGCCGACAACTTGCGCCGCGCGCTGGTCGGCGAGCCTCTGGTGGCGTATCGCCCCCAAAAACGTGCCCTTGCGTTGATCAGCAGCGGCAGCCGGCACGCGGTGGCAGCATACGGACCGATTGCACTGTCGGGCGCGTGGGTGTGGAAATGGAAGGACTTTATCGATCGCCGGTTCATGAGTAAATACAACGTGTTACGATAATCCCACAGCCGTCATTTCATGATGACGCGAGCGAATTTACGCTTGCCGACCTGCAGCACGAACTGCGCGCCTTTGCTGAACCGCAACGCCTTGTCCGTCACCTTCTCGCCATCTATCCTGACGCCGCCCTGGCCTATCATGCGCAACGCATCCGAAGTGCTGGCGCACAGACCGGCCTGTTTCAACAGGTTGGCGATGGCCGTGCCGTCCACGCCCGCGTCTATGGCTGCCGTGGCAATATCATCGGGTATCTCGCCCTGCTTGAATCGCACCTCGAAATCGGCGAGCGCGGCGGTGGCGGCCGCCGGGCTGTGAAAGCGGCTCACGATTTCCTGCGCAAACGCCACCTTGATGTCGCGAGGGTTCCGGCCTGACTGGGTTTCACTTTTCCACCTGCTGATCTCAGCAAGCGGCGCGAACGACAGCAATTCGATGTAACGCCACATCAATTCGTCGGATATCGACATCAGTTTGCCGAAAATGTCATTCGGGCTTTCGGTAATGCCGATATAGTTACCGAGCGACTTGGACATCTTGTTGATGCCGTCGAGGCCTTCGAGCAGAGGCATGGTCAGGATGCACTGCGGCGGCTGGCCATAGTGCTTCTGCAATTCACGCCCCATCAACAGATTGAACTTCTGGTCGGTTCCGCCCAGTTCCAGGTCCGCCTTGAGCGCAACCGAATCGTAGCCCTGCACCAGCGGATAGAGAAATTCGTGGATTGCAATGGGCTGATTACCCTTGTAGCGCTTGTTGAAGTCATCGCGTTCCAGCATGCGCGCCACGGTATAGGAGGCTGAGAGCTTGATCATGTCCGCCGGCGTCAACTTGTCCATCCACGCGGAGTTATAGGCAACCTCCGTCTTGGCCGCATCGAGGATCTTGAAAACCTGCGCCTTATAGGTTTCGGCATTACGCTCGACCTCGGGACGCGTCAGCGGCGGACGCGTCGCATTCTTACCGGTCGGATCGCCTATCATGCCGGTGAAATCACCGATCAGAAACACGATCTGATGACCCAGATCCTGCAGTTGACGCAACTTGTTGATCAGCACGGTGTGCCCGAGGTGCAGGTCGGGGGCGGTCGGATCAAAACCCGCCTTGACACGCAGCGGCCGGCCGGATCTGAGCTTGTCGATGAGTTCAGACTCGACCAGCAGTTCGTCGCAACCGCGCTTAAAGACTTCCAGTTGTTGATTTGATTCGGTCACGGGCAATGACGACACTTTTTTCTGTATTTCACGATGTGAAATGTGCGGTTGCGCACAAATGCCATTCTGCTAAGCTTCGAGCGTTGCTCCACTTGGAGCCTTTTAGACGGTATGCTAAAAGCATGATTTTAGCTCAAAAATTGGCGATTTCGATACTCAACCTCGCGATCCGCCACAGGTTTTTTGCCGCCTTGATTGCCGTGCCGTGTTTTGGAATCGTCGCTGCCTTCGGCGTGGCTCCCAGCACCTTCGTGGAACCGGTTCAGATCAATAATGTCGTGGAGGCCATAAACCTTCCGACCGTGTTGCCCTTAAGCGAAGGGGATTCTGCTTTCATACGTGAAGAGCGCATCCAGCGTGGTGACACGGTTGCCAGCCTGCTGGCGCGATTGAATATTGACGATCCGGACGCTTTGCAGGTGTTGCGCAACAGCCCACAAGCACGAGCGTTACGCCAGTTGGTCCCCGGCCGTAGCGTCCGGGCTTCCACGGATACCGACGGCAAGCTAGTCAGCCTGCGTTATCTGAGTGGTGACACCCTGCTATCCCTGGACCGAGACAGCAGCGGTGTCAACGTTAAACAGGAAAAAGTGCAGCAGGAAAAGCGCATTTTGATGAAATCGGCGCAAATCAGGAGTTCGCTGTTTGGCGCAAGCGACGAGGCGGGGCTGTCAGATGCCGTCGCAATGCAACTTGTGGATATTTTTTCCGGCGATATCGATTTTCAGCGGGACTTGCGTAAAGGAGACCGCTTCAGCGTTGTTTACGAGGGTATCTACAACCGCGGCGAACTGGTCAAGACCGGACGCGTGCTGGCGGCCGAATTCGTCAATCAAAACAAGAGCTACCAGGCCGTGTATTTCGAATACGCGGAAAATCAGGGCGGATACTACACTCTGGACGGCAAGAATCTGCGCAAACAGTTCCTCAAGTCACCGCTCGAGTTTTCCAGAATTACGTCCGGGTTCTCGACCGGACGCTTTCATCCCATATTGCAGAAATGGCGTGCGCATACCGGGGTCGACTATGGCGCACCGACGGGTACACGTGTCAAGGCAACGGCTGACGGCATCGTCGATTTCGCAGGCCGGCAGGGCGGATACGGCAATGTCGTGGTATTGCGGCATCAATCCAATTACACCACGTGGTACGGACACCTTTCGGGATTCGCCAAGAACATGCGCAAGGGTCAGCGCGTTTCGCAAGGCGAAATTATTGGATTCGTCGGCGCGACAGGTCTCGCCACCGGCCCGCATCTGCATTACGAATTCCGGATTAACAACGCGCACCAGGATCCGTTGCGCTTCGCGATGATACCTGCCGCGCCGCCGCTCACGCCGGACCTCAAGCCGCGTTTTGACCAGACCGCCGAGCCGTACATGCACCGTATCGCGTTGCTGCAAAGTTTCAAATCGGCGCGTATCGACTGAGCTTTTTTAATGCCCGGCTACTATATCGGGCTGATGTCAGGCACCAGCCTCGACGGCGTGGATGCCGCAATTTGCGACTTTTCCTCGGGTAACACGCACGTAAGCGGGCACTTACATCTGCCTTTTCCCGCCGAACTGCGCGCGGAACTGCTGTCCCTGAACCAAGCCGGTGGATGCGACGAACTAAGACGCTGCACGCTGGCTGCGAGTTCGCTGGCACGCCTATATGCCGGTGCGGTGCTAGGTCTATTGGAGACGCACCGCATCGAACCTTCGGACGTAGCGGCTATCGGATGTCACGGCCAAACCGTGCGCCACCAGCCCGACGCCGGTTACACGGTGCAGCTCGTCAACGGCGCGCTGCTCGCGGAGCTGACCGGCATATCCGTGGTTTGCGACTTTCGCAGCCGTGATATCGCCGCCGGTGGGCAGGGCGCGCCGCTGGTTCCTGCATTTCACCAAGCGATCTTCGGCTGCCCGGACAAGCATAGGATCGTAGTCAACATAGGCGGCATTGCCAATCTGACCAGTCTGCCGCCATCAGGGGCGGTTACCGGCTTCGACTGTGGTCCGGGCAACATGCTGATGGATGCGTGGGCTCAACGGCATCAGAACGTGCCATATGACGAAAACGGACTATGGGCGACAAGTGGCAAGCCAATAACCGAAATGCTGAGACGGATGCTTGCCTACGAATACTTCAATCGCGCGCCGCCCAAGAGCACCGGACGGGAAACATTCAACGCAGCCTGGCTGGCGCAGTACCTGAACGGTGATGAGAACCCCGCCGATGTTCAGGCGACGTTGCTGGCGCTGACCGTGTGCGGAATCGCAGATGCGGTCAACGAGGGCAGAACCACTGCGTGCGAGGTTTTTGTATGCGGAGGCGGCGCCCAAAACACGGCTCTCATGGATGCGCTCAGCCTTAAGCTCGCGTCGCATCGCGTGACCACAACGGAAGTACTGGGTGTATCACCACAAATAGTGGAAGCGCTGGCATTTGCGTGGCTGGCAAAACAAAATCTGGAAAGCCAGCCCGGAAATCTGCCGGCCGTGACGGGCGCCAACGGTGCGCGCATACTGGGCGCGCTATATCGGGCATGAAAAAAGGGCGCCTTCGGCGCCCTTTTTTCATGCCCGAAAAGCAATTACGCAGAGAAAGACGAGCCGCAGCCGCAGGTTGATGTCGCATTAGGATTCTTGATGACAAACTGCGCGCCTTCGGCGTTTTCCTGATAATCGATTTCGGCGCCTGACAGGTACTGCAAGCTCATCGGATCTATCAGCAACGTGACGCCGTCTTTCTGCATGGCAGTGTCATCTTCGTTTATCGCTTCGTCAAACGTGAATCCATACTGAAAGCCCGAGCAGCCGCCGCCACTCACGAATACACGCAACTTGAGGCCGGGATTGCCTTCCTCGGTAATCAATTGTTTCACCTTGCCGGCGGCGTTATCGGTAAAAACCAGCGGTGCGGGCATTTCTGTCATTGCATTCATGGTCTGCTCCTGCTATTTGGGTTTGTTGCCATTGTAACAAGCTATCCGGCCATCATAGTCAGCATATTGGCCGGAATACCTATTATTTCCGGTCATTCGGCAGTCGCTGGTTTCAGTTGCACGACCTTATCGGACTTGCCCTCGGGTTGATAGACCAGCCTGCCCTGCACAATCGCACCCAACTGCATTTCAAGCGTGCGGTAGTGAACATCTCCTGTGACATTGGCTTTGGACTGCAGTTCCAGATATTCGCTCGCATAGACCGGTCCGGCTACGGTTCCGTTGATGACCGCGTGCGAGACGCGGATTTCGCCGTCGATGCGTGCCTGCTCCGACAGCACCAACGTACCCGACTGGCCCTGCCCTGCGAGCACGTTGCCGTGGACGTTACCGTCTACCCGCAAACCGCCGCTGAACTCTATGTTCCCTTCTATCGTGGTTCCCTCGCCTATCAGGCAGTCGATACGACTCTGCGGTTTATTCGCCTTGTTTCCAAACATGAAATGTGTTCCTTTCAGGACGCATTGGCCGTCTGCGTCAATATGGGCTGGCTTGCGCCATTTTCAAATACCCGCGCCTGTATGCTATTCACCACGGTGCCGGGAGCAACCCGAAACGTGCCGTCCAGGCGTTGATATAACCGAAAATTCAGTTTGAATCCTTGCGCGTCCTTATTTCCGTCCGACGGTAATGCCATGACCATCTTTTTATTGTCCTGCAACAGGTTTACCACGAATTGTACGTTGCCCACGAAGTCTTTACTACGTTGACCGGTTTGGGTCAACAACAACTGGTAGCGGTATTCACCGGGTGCCGTTTCACTCTGCAACAGGAACCGGCTGGCTGTCACCCCGCCTTCTTTGCCGCCAGATGGCATTAACGTCTGGAAAAACACTAGATCTTCCTTGATTGTCGAATTTTCATTGGCAAGTGCTTTGATCTGCTTGACAAGGTCGTTATAGGTTGCACGCTCTATTTGCCGCTGTCCGTCACCCTGCGCAAGCTGCCCGCGCAGCTGGGTAAGTTCCTGCTGCATGCTGGCATTGGCTTCCCTGAGCTTCTGCAACTCGCTTTCGACTTCATTCTGATTGAATCCCGCGAATCTCTTGCCGAAATCAAAGGCCTCGCGCGACAACAACATTACTGTCAATCCCAGCACCAACGGGCCGAACCAGCGCAGATACCACGGCATAGCCGTGCGTACCGCGACGCGTGGCGCCGCAATGCCGAACATGCGCCGCAACCTTTTGATCAGGGCATTAATGCGATCTGCTCCAATCCGGTTGCTTCCGCCAGACCGCACATCAGGTTCATGTTCTGAATTGCCTGGCCGGCAGCACCCTTGGTCAAGTTGTCGATAACGGACAGTATCACCGCAGTACCGCCATCGCGTGGTTGATGCACGGCAATACGGCACAGATTGCTCCCCCGCACCGAGCGTGTGTCGGGGTGGCTGCCTGTAGGCATGACGTCCACGAAAGGCTCGTGGGCGTAAAAATTTTCATATAGGGTCTGGAGATTTTCAGAGCCCTGTAGCCGGGCATACAAGGTCGCATGTATGCCGCGTATCATCGGCGTCAGGTGCGGCACAAACGTAAGTCCGACCCCGGACCCCGCCATCTGCTCGAGCCCCTGCACGATCTCGGGATGATGACGATGCCCGGATACGCCGTACGCCTTGAAATTGTCGGAAGCCTCGGAAAACAGCGTTGCCACTTCAGCTTTGCGTCCGGCGCCACTGACACCCGACTTGGCGTCCGCGACCAGATGTCCGAGATCCACCAGTTTGTGCTTGATCAAAGGCATGAAACCCAGCTGGACGGAAGTCGGGTAACAACCTGGATTGGCAACGATGCGCGCGTGCTTGATCTGTTCGCGATTCAGTTCGGGCAGACCATAGACGGCTTCGGCCACAAGCTCGGGACAGGCATGCTTGACGCCATACCACTTCTCCCACGACGTGACGTCCTTGAGGCGAAAATCCGCGGAAATGTCGACGATCTTCACACCGGCGTCGAACAACATGCGCGCCTGCTGCATGGCCACCCCATTCGGCGTGGCAAAAAACACCACGTCACATTGTTTTAGCGCGTCATCCGACGGTGCGCTGAAGTCGAGCGCCACGTGGCCGCGCAGACTGGGAAACATCGTGGCGACCGGCGTGCCCGCTTCGCCGCGCGAGGTAATCACCGCGAGACTGCATTGCGGATGATGCGCCAGCAGCCGCAACAACTCCACGCCGCTGTAGCCCGTGCCGCCCACTATCCCTACTTTCAGTTTTCTATTGTCCATACTCGCACCCTATGTCACGGGCTATTGTAAGTTAAAACGAATGCCATCAATTGAACGGCAGGCCAGGACCGTCCGACACGGACGAATCGCGGCCCTGTGCCGAGGCTCGGCGCGAACGACGAATCATTTGAGATTTCCGGAAAGTTACGAGCGGTGACGACCGCGCGGATACCGCGTATCGACTATCCGCGCCGATACGCAAGCCCAATAACAAAAAAGCCGCCCGAAGGCGGCTTTTTGGGGCCGATTAGCGTTTCGAGAACTGCTTGCGGCGCCGCGCCTTGCGCAAGCCGACTTTCTTGCGCTCGACTTCCCGCGCATCACGTGTCACGAATCCGGCTTTCTTGAGCACGGGTTTGAGTGTCTCATCAAATTGGATCAGTGCGCGCGTAATGCCATGACGAACCGCGCCGGCCTGACCGGATTCACCGCCGCCATCCACATTGACCATGATATCGAAATCATTAACCTTGTCGATAAGCACCAGCGGCTGGCGCACGATCATGCGTCCGGTTTCACGGGAGAAAAATATATCGACGGGTTTGTCATTGACGACGATGTCGCCTTTGCCCGGCTTGATAAAAACACGCGCGACAGCGCTCTTGCGACGGCCCGTGCCGTAGCTATATTGCGTTTGCTTGGCTGACATGGAATCAGGCCCTTATTTCGAGAGGTTTGGGTTGTTGTGCGACATGAGGATGACTCGTGCCCGCATATACCTTGAGCTTCTTCAGCATCGCATAGCCCAGCGGCCCCTTGGGCAGCATGCCCTTGACGGCGATTTCAAGCACGCGGCCGGGATGGCGCGCATGCAACTTGCCGAAAGTGGTGCTATAGATGCCGCCCGGATAGGTGCTGTGACGGTGATACATCTTGGCGTTTGCCTTGTTACCCGTGACGCGCAACTTGTCTACATTGACCACGACGATACAGTCGCCAGTGTCGACATGCGGTGTGAATTCCGGCTTGTGCTTACCGCGCAAACGGTGTGCAAGTGCCGCGGCGAGCCGCCCCAGCACTTTGTCCTGCGCATCGACCAAGACCCAGTCGTGCGTGACTTCATGGGCTTTCGCCACAAATGTTTTCATAACTGCCCCACTACCTTTGAAAGCCGTTGCAAACGACGGAAAGCCTTGGATTATATGACAAAAATTCCTTTCCTGTCAAAATTCCCTTGAGACTGGATTATGTCCATGTAAACAGCCTGATACCAGCACAATCTCCTTTCAGAGGCATGGAAGGACGAGTCGCCGGTGAGACTACGGATCACGGTTCGCGAAAATGCACACCTGATCTGGTATCTTCCTGTTTTGCATACAAACAGGGTAGGGCCATGAAAGCTCGCATCAAATGGATAGAAAACGTCTGCTTTATGGGGGAATCCGGCAGCGGCCATGCACTAGTGATGGACGGCGCGCCCGAAGGCGGAGGCCGCAATTTAGGCATGCGGCCCATGGAAACGGTCTTGATCGGCACCGGCGGTTGCTCGGCCTACGATGTAGTCCATATCCTGAAAAAGGGGCGCGCCGACGTCACTGACTGCGTGGTCGAAATCGATTCCGAGCGCGCCGACGAGGACCCCAAGGTATTCACCAAGATACACTTCCACTATATCGTCAGCGGCAAAGCGTTGAAGCCGCAGCAGGTCGAGCGCGCGATACACCTGTCGGCCGAGAAATACTGCTCAGCATCGATCATGCTGGCGAAAACCGCCGCGATTACGCATGATTTTGAGATACGGGAAGAGTGAGTTTATTTGAACCCTATATCCAGTACGTAATCCCCGTCATCACTTTCGATCCCAGTTTCATCGCGTGCTTGACCGGTGCGGGCAGGTCGGCGGCGCCATGTTCAACGGCGGAACGGGCGTGACGCGCTTCGTCGTTTTTCATCTCTTCCAGCACTGCCCGGCTTTTTTCATCGTGCGCCGGCAAACGCTCCAGGTGACCGGCGAGATGCCCCTCCACCTGGCGTTCCGTCTCCGCCAGAAATCCGAGATTCCACTTGTCGCCCAACAGTCCGGCGGCGGCGCCGAGTGCAAACGAACTCGCGTACCACAACGGATTCAAGAGACTGATACGGCCTCCGAGTTCCTCGATGCGCCGCGCGGTCCAGGCGAGGTGGTCGGTTTCCTCCACGGCAGCCCGCTCCAGCGCGGCGCGCGCCTGCGGATTGCGTGCGGTCAACGACTGCCCCTGATACAGCGCCTGCGCGCAGATTTCACCACTGTGGTTGACGCGCATCAACGAGGCAGCAAGCTGCTTTTCCTCGCCACTGAGCGGCGCATCGGCGACGCCGCGGTCCGGATGCGGACGGCCGCTATGGGCAGGCGCCAACAAGGTACGCAGACCATTGTCGAAAGCAATTATCAGACGATCGAGATCAAGCATATTCGTTTCCTTGCGAATGTTCTTAGGCGCCGCCCGCGAACAGCCGTTCGAGCTCAACGCCCGGATCCGGCGCACGCATGAACGCTTCGCCCACCAGAAAACTGTTTACTTTTTTGTCACGCATACGTGCTACGTCGTCGGTGGTCAGTATGCCGCTTTCCGTTATTACGATACGATTTCCCGGGACTTTGTCGAGTAATCGCAGCGTGACGTCGAGCTGCGTCTCGAAGGTCCGCAGGTTACGATTGTTTATACCCAGCAGCGGCGTTTGCAATGCAAGCGCACGATCTAGTTCGGCGCCATCATGCACCTCTACCAGCACCGCCATTCCCAGCGACTGCGCAGTTTGCTCCAGTTCGCACATGAGCGCATCCTCAAGTGCGGCGACGATCAAAAGGATGCAGTCGGCGCCCATCGCGCGCGCCTCATAAACCTGATACGGGTCGATCATGAAATCCTTGCGCAATACGGGAAGCCTGCAGGCGCGCCGCGCGGATTTCAGATACTCGGCACTGCCCTGAAAATACTGTGCGTCTGTCAGCACCGACAGGCAGGCGGCGCCGTAGCGTTCATAGCTTGCCGCGATCGCCGCAGGATCAAAATCCTCGCGCAGCACGCCGCGGCTGGGACTGGCCTTCTTGATTTCGGCGATGACCGCTGCCTTGCCGGCGGCAATTTTCGAGCGCAATGCCGCGATGAAATCGCGCGGAGGTTCCGTGGCGCGCGCCAGTTCGTGCAACGCAGTCAACGGCAGCGCGGATTGCGCGGCGCGTACTTCCTGCCGCTTGGTATCGATAATGCGTGTAAGGATGTCGCTCACGGGTAATCTCAAATCCGGTCTAGCAGTTTGTTGAAAATTGTCACAGTGGTAATCATTTCGTCATGCCGGTGAAAACCGGCATCCATTAAGGTGTTGATTCGATTGACTCGCGCTCTCTGGGCACCGGCCTCCGACGGTGTGACGGATCGAATTTCAACAGACTGCCAGTCCAGCGCCGTTGGCAGCAACCAACCGTGACCGCCGGTCGGCCCCGGTTGCGTCAGGCAGTTGCAAGACGCTGGGTAACCGCGACGAACTGGTCAAGTTTCCGGCGTGCCGCGCCGTTTGCCATCACTTCCTGCGCTTTCTTCACGCCACCTGCATGGGTATCCGCAAGGCCGGCGACGTATATGCTGGCCCCTGCGTTGAGCGCAACGATATCCCGCGCCGCCCCGGCCTGGTTGTCGAGTGCTGCCAGCAGCATTGTTTTCGACTGATCCGCGCCGTCAACGCGTATCGCGTCATTGGTGTGCGTGGAGATTCCGAAATCAGCGGGCTTGATCTCGTATTCGCGCACTTCGTTGTTCTTGAGTTCACCGATCAGTGTCGGACCCGCGACCGAAATTTCGTCGAGGCCCTCGATCCCGTGCACTATCATCACGCGCCGGCTGCCGAGGCGTTGCAATACATGCGCCTGTATGCCGACCAGGTCGCGGTGAAATACGCCCATGACCTGATTCCTGGCGCCGGCCGGATTCGTCAGCGGCCCGAGAATGTTGAATATCGTGCGTATACCCAGTTCCTTGCGCACCGGCGCCGCGTATTTCATGGCGCTATGGTGATTCGGCGCGAACATAAACCCGACACCGGTTTCAGCAATCGACTGCGCGACCTGCTCGGGCTTGAGATTGATATTGGCACCCAGTGCTTCGAGCACGTCGGCACTGCCGGACTTGCTGGACACCGATCGTCCACCATGTTTTGCAACCTTGGCGCCGGCTGCGGCTGCGACAAATGCGGAGGCGGTCGAAATGTTGAAACTATGCGCCGCATCGCCTCCGGTGCCACAGGTATCAACCATGCCGGCGTCGTCCCCGACCGGAACCTTGGTCGCAAATTCGCGCATGACCTGCGCCGCGGCGGCGATTTCGCCTATGGTTTCCTTCTTCACGCGCAACCCGGTGATGATCGCCGCGATCAACGTCGGCGACACCTCACCGCTCATGATCTGTCGCATCAGCGACAGCATTTCTTCCTGAAAAATTTCACGGTGCTCGATGATGCGCGTTAACGCTTCCTGTGGCGTCATGCTCTGTCTCCCTGCAAAAAATTTTTGAGCAGCGCATGGCCGCTCTCCGTCAATATGGATTCCGGATGAAACTGCACGCCCTCGACCGGCAATGTCTTGTGCCGCACACCCATGATCTCGCCATCCTCCGTCCATGCCGTGATCTCAAGACAGTCCGGCATGCTGGCGTGCTCGATTACCAGCGAATGATAACGCGTCGCCTGAAACGGATTCGGCAGTCCGCGAAACACGCTGGTCGAATTGTGCTGAATAGCCGAGGTCTTGCCATGCATAACCTGCTTGGCATGGACGATCTTGCCACCCATCGCCTGGCCGATCGCCTGGTGACCGAGACACACGCCGAGGATCGGAATCTTGCCGGCGAACTGCTTGATCAGCGGAACCGAAATCCCCGCCTCATTCGGCGTGCACGGGCCAGGGGAAATAACGATGTGGCGCGGACTAAGCTCGGCAACGCGCTCCAGCGTGATTTCGTCGTTACGGTGAACCACGACCTCCTGCTCAAGCTCGCCGAAATACTGCACGAGGTTGTAGGTAAAGGAATCGTAGTTGTCGATCATGAGCAGCATGTCAAGCCTAACTATCTGTTATATAACCATTATTATTTAGATTATACCGTTTGATACCCCCACTAATACCCCCAATTTTTGGGGCTGCTTCGCATCTAGCAAGGGCAAAATATTGCGGTTTCGGCAGCAAACCGCAGACGTCAATTTTCGCCTGAAATGCCCGCAAGCGTAAGCCCTCGCACAAATGAAAAGCCTCCCTTTGCTTGTTTTTGATTCTTTTTCAAAGTCAGGCCGTAGGGGGGTGGCCTTTCTGCGAAATTAGCCCCGAGCCTGCTTTCGCCCAATCCCGCCATGCTTTAAGTTTCAAGCCCCCCGCATGTTGATAGCATCCTCGACCATGCGCCGGAGTTCTGACTTTGACGCGTGAATCAGTTCAGGCGCGCAGTACACATGGCGGCGCGTTGAGAACTCCGCGCTTGTCACTCGCCCGCAGTCCAACCAATTGCATTGAAGCAGAGCATCCAAAAGATGCGCCGGGTATATGCGTTGCCCAGGAGCCAGATTGAACAACGGATGTAGATCTGCACAAAAAGCATGAAAGGGGGCACTGATTACACCCCGCTCGAATGGTCCCTCGCGGTTGCGTATCATATCTAACAACAGAGTAGTTGGACGTCCCATTGCCCGATCCAGAAGACTTGCCCGATCAGGCATTACAAGATGAACCAGGCTTTTGATAAAGTCATGCGAGTTTAACTGCCGTATAACGTCCTCATTTTTTAGAAGCAATTCACGCAAACTATTGATACTTGAATGTGCTACGACGCCCTCATCCAAAAACTTCTGGAGTACCTGCAACAGGTAGTTATTAACACGGTTAAACACCTCAGGAATTAAAAAGTC
>CANJQI010000036.1 GCA_947476215.1 Betaproteobacteria bacterium | reverse complement strand
GGGGCTGTCCTTGGACAGCCGCGCTTCCAACTCTTCGACACATGCCGTCAACAGTCGAACCTGCTCGATCAACGGGAACAGCATACGAATCAAATCGTCCTTTTGTTCGTGTGTAAGGCGCGAACGATCCGGCAGTTCTTGCATGCTTCACATGCATACACTCTGCTCATAATTTGTACAATTGTTTCAGGCTGAATAGTCACCCAAGAATTACATATTCTTGTCAGGTGCGGGCGCATACCTTACCAAGGCAATACTGGTATCATATATCTGGCTTTGTAAGGAAAGTCGGCAATGCCCGACTGTGTTCTGAGTGCCTCATCGCGTGCCGCGTAGATGAGGTGGTCCGCCCGGCCCGTCCGATATGTGTTCGGGCAATTGTCATCACCCACAGGAGAACCAACGTGCAGCCAACCCCACAAAACCGGATAAAGAAACTGTTGCTAGTCACGCTTGTAGGCGCCGCCACCGGCTGCGCGTCCACCAACCAGCCCGACACCATGGGCGCCCAAGCCCCGACATCGCAAACCTCGCCCACCGAACTGGTCGACGCGCTTAACGGCGTATTTGGCGTGCACAAGGCGCGTGGCTCGCATGCCAAGGGATTTTGCATGGCGGGTCAGTTCGAGTCCGCCGCGGGCGCGGCGGCGCTAACGCGCGCCAACATGTTTCAGGCCAATAAATCCACGCCTATCATCGGCCGCTTTTCGATCGGCGGTGGCAACCCCAATGCGCCGGACAATGCCAAAAGTGTAAGAGGTATCGCGGTGCGCGCCACCGACGGTAGCGAGCGACTGGACTGGGTTTTCATTTCGGCGCCGCATTTTTTCGCGCAAACGCCTGAACAGTTTGTGCAGTTCATGAAGGTGCGCGCCCCCGATCCCGCCACAAAACAGCCAAATGCCGAGGCGATCGCCGCATTCTCCAAGGCCAATCCCGCGACCACAAAACAGACGGCGTATCTGAATAGCCAGCCGGTGCCGGCGAGTTTCGGAACTGTTCCCTACTGGAGCACCAATGCGTTTATCGCCACCAATTCGTCAGGACGCAAACAAGCCTTGCGCTGGCGCTTCGAACCCGTCGCGGGACGTGTCGGGTTGACCGATGAAGAAGCGAAGACCAAGGGCGCGAATTTTCTGCGCGCGGAACTCGGCGAGCGCCTCGCCAAGGGCCCGGTGACGTTTAACGTCATCGCACAGCTTGCGCAGGCCCAGGATCAGCTCACCGATCCCACTGAGCCCTGGCCCGCTGACCGCGCTGAAGTAACTATGGGCCGCCTGGTCATCAACCGCATTACCGATCAGGCATGCGATGGTGAAACTTTCCTCCCCAATACTTTGCCCGCCGGCCTTGCGCCCAGTGCGGACCCGGTATTGGCGGCGCGCACGGGTTCTTACGCGGTATCGCTGGGACGGCGGTTGTCGAAGTAAGAGCAGTGCGCCTGAAGGCGGCGCGGCGCTCGCCGCCTTCAAGACCCATACAACGACAATGCGCCTGCGAATACGGCTAGAGCTGTCCTAGCCCGTCTTCTTTTTCGCATTGATACATCAGGCCGTTACGCCCCGAGCCGGCTGTAATCGACTTTAGCCCAGCTTCTGTCGCGCATCGACTGCTCGGTGGCGTCCCACACGCAGTGGATCTTGAGCTGATTGCGGAAATTGGTCGGGCACTCGGTGCCGGTATGGATGGCATGCGCGAAGGCGTGCCACATCTGCGCCACCGCAAACAGTCCGCGGCCCTGATCTATTCCCGTTACATAGCAATGCTTGGCATCCGGCTGGATTTCCTTGAACTGCCGCTGCAGCAGTTCCGGTGCTGTGGGATTGGCCATCAGTTGCTTCATGTCGACCCGATTGCCATATAGGCGCAGTTCTCCGTGCATGGGATCACCTGCCACGGTGTTCTTTTCACCTGTGTCCTGCACGGCAAGCATGAGCATGCCTTCAGTGCCATAGACTTGAAAACCGTATCCGGTGCCGAACCACGCCGTCAGGCATACCTGTAGTGTCCCCATGACGTTGTCGCCGACGCGCAGCAAATAGTTGATGTTGTTGGTAACGGTCGTTTTCAGCGGTGGCCCGCCGTCGAGGTTGGGACGCTCCGGCACCAGCACCGCCATGTCGGCGCAGATTTCCTTGACATCACCCAGCACCGACATCACGCGTTCAAGACTGTGATTACTGCGAAAACCGGGATGCCCGCATGCCTCGGCCGAGAACAGCCAGGTGCGGTGTGAGGGGCGCGGGGCGATGTGTGCGCTCGCGAAATAGGTGATGTTGAACGACAGCGGTTTGCCGATGTAACCGTTCTGCGCCATTTCTATCATCTGCAGAACCGCGGGTTCGAAATGCGGCTGATTTCCGACCACGGTACGCACGTTCTTGCGTCGCGCAAGCTCGTACATTTCCTGCGCCTGCGCGGTGGAAACGCCCAGCGCCTGCTCGCAGTACACGTGCTTGCCGGCATTCAGCGCAGCCATGACAACCTGATAGTGCTGACCGGGGTTGACGCTCACGCACACCACATCAATCTCGGGCACTTCCTTCAGCATGCGCTCGACGCTGTCGTAGGCGTGCGGCACATCGAAATGCTTGGCGGCCGCGCTCGCCGTGTCCATGCGCGTGGTGCATATGGCCACGACCTCGAACAAATCCGACAGATGCTTGAGCGCGGGTACGTGGGCGCGCACGGCATACCGTTCCCGTCCATCCGGGCTGTTGCTGATGCTTGCCCCGACGACTCCGACTTTGAGGCGGCGCGCGGTCATGACGTGCTCCTGGCTGGGCAGGGCATTGACGGCGCCTGCATTGTCCGCAGGCGCGGACTGAATGTCTTGAATTGTTCTTCCATTGTGCTTCTCCGGATTCATCGTAAAGAACTTGCAACTATAAGCTATCAAAAAACGCTCGCCAGGCAGGTAAACCGGCGGGTAAATCTCAACGACAAGTGCGATTACAAGTTGCGCAAATTGATAATCAGCATGTCGAGCTGATCATAGAGCAGTGCATATTCGTCCTTGCCGCCGGTGATCTGCTGGCAGCGTACCATGCGCTCCGCGAGTTCGGTAGCGGGCAGCGCGACGGTGTCGCTGAGTAGTTTGGTGATGTCATCAAGCTGCGCGGCAGTGGAAAACGTTCGCAACTCCGGCAGCTTGGCGTCGATTTCAGCCCGCGTCATGTTAGTCGTGAATTTCATGGTCGAGTCGAAACTCATGATTGCCCCCTGTTTGAAATTTGCGGTTTGGTGTCCCCGGAAACTGCCGTCAGACTACGCCGGTTAAGGGCTGGATTACAAGGGGCGCGTAAACGCGTTCGACGCGCGGGCGCGCATTCCGTTATGATTGCCAACTTTTCCCCACGGTAATCCCTATGGCCCAATACGTTTTTACCATGCAGCGCGTCGGCAAGGTCGTGCCACCCAAGCGCCAGATACTCAAAAATATTTCGTTGTCGTTCTTTCCGGGCGCCAAGATCGGCGTGCTGGGCCTGAACGGCTCGGGCAAGTCCACGCTGCTCAAGATCATGGCGGGCGAGGACACCAATTTCGAGGGCGAAGCCGTGCCGATGCCCAATATGCGCATCGGTTTTCTGCCGCAGGAGCCGGAGCTCGATCCCGACAAGACCGTGCGTGAGATCGTCGAAGAAGGGCTGGGCGAAACCGCCGAGGCGAAAAAGAAGCTCGACGAGATTTACGCCGCTTACGCAGAGCCCGACGCTGACTTCGACAAACTCGCGGCTGACCAGGCCAAGTATGAAGCGATACTGGCGGCGGGTGGCAGCGACACCGATCACCAGCTCGAAATCGCCGCCGATGCGCTGCGCCTGCCGCCGTGGGATGCCAAGATCAAGCCGTTGTCCGGCGGCGAGAAGCGCCGCGTCGCATTGTGCCGGCTGCTGCTCTCCAAGCCCGACATGCTGCTGCTTGACGAGCCGACCAACCACCTCGACGCCGAAAGCGTCGAATGGCTGGAGCAGTTCCTGACCAAATTTCCCGGCACCGTGGTGGCGGTCACGCACGATCGCTACTTCCTCGACAACGCCGCCGAATGGATACTCGAACTCGACCGTGGCCACGGCATCCCCTGGAAAGGCAATTACAGTTCGTGGCTGGAGCAGAAGGACGAGCGGCTCAAGCAGGAAGAGGCCACCGAATCCGCGCGCCAGAAGACCATCAAGCGCGAACTGGAATGGGTGCGGCAGAACGCCAAGGGACGCCAGGCCAAGAGCAAGGCGCGTCTCGCGCGCTTCGAGGAATTAAGCTCGTATGAGTACCAGAAGCGCAACGAAACGCAGGAAATTTTTATCCCGGTGGCCGATCGTCTTGGCGATAACGTCATTGAATTCAAGGGGGTAAGCAAAGGTTACGGTGACCGCCTGCTGATAGACGACCTTTCATTCGCGGTGCCACCCGGCGCCATCGTCGGCATCATAGGCCCCAACGGCGCCGGCAAGTCGACGCTGTTCCGCATGATCACCGGCACCGAAAAGCCCGCCAGCGGCGAGGTAGTCATTGGACAGACCGTGAAAATGGCAGTGGTCGATCAGTCGCGCGAATCGCTTGAGGGTGACAAGACGGTGTTCGACTACGTGTCCGGCGGTTCCGATATTCTGAACGTCGGAAAATTCGAAATGCCGTCGCGCGCCTATCTGGGCCGCTTCAATTTCAAGGGCACCGACCAGAGCAAGAAGGTCGGCAATCTGTCGGGCGGCGAACGCGGGCGCCTGCATCTCGCCAAGACGCTGATCGCCGGCGGCAACGTGCTGTTGCTCGACGAACCGTCCAACGATCTCGACGTTGAGACCCTGCGCGCGCTCGAAGATGCACTGCTCGAATTCGCCGGCAGCATACTGGTGATTTCACACGATCGCTGGTTCCTGGACCGTATCGCCACGCACATACTGGCGGCCGAAGGCGATTCGAAATGGACGTTCTTCAACGGCAACTATCAGGAATACGAAGCCGACAAGAAGAAACGTCTGGGCGCGGAAGGCGCGAAGCCAAAGCGGTTCCGCTACAAGCCCCTCAAATGATCAGTTGAGCGGAGCTCCCGGATGCGCCGGGCAGCCGTCGCGCCCGCATGCCTCCGCCCGCTCTCCTAAACCGGACCTCTCTCCTCAAGCGCTTTGTGCAGCCTGACCGGTTCCACGCGCCTGCGTATTCTGATGTTGAGCATTTCCACCGCCACGGAGAAGGCCATCGCGAAGTAGATGTAGCCCTTGGGCACATGAAACTTGAAGCCTTCGGCGATCAGCGCGGTTCCGACCATGATCAGGAACGACAGCGCCAGCATCTTGATCGTGGGATTGCGATCGACAAAGTCGCCGATCGATTTGGCACCGAACATCATCACCATGACCGCGATTACGATGGCGGCTATCATCACTTCCACTTCGTCCACCATGCCGACCGCGGTGATCACGGAATCGAGCGAAAACACGATGTCGATGATGGCGATCTGGACCAACACCGCGGCAAAGCCCGCCCGCGCCGCGGCATGCTGCCCTTCCTCCTCCACGCCCATCAGGGAATTATGGATTTCATGCACGCTCTTCCAAAGCAGGAACAATCCGCCGCCGATCAGGATGATGTCGCGACCGGATACCTCCAGCTTCAGAATCGCGAACAGCGGATCGGTCAGCGTCATGACCCACGCCAGCGACAGCAGCAGCAGTATGCGCGTACCCATCGCCAGTCCCAGCCCGATCACGCGAGCACGGTTGCGCTGCTGCGCGGGCAGGCGGCCAACCAGTATCGAAATGAAAATAATGTTATCGATTCCCAACACGATCTCCAGCGCCGTGAGCGTGGCGAGCGCAATCCATATCTGCGGATCTGTCAGCATTTCCATTTGATTCCTTTTATGACGTAAAGCACAGTTGTTGTTCTTAGATTGTGCCACGTTTGCCGACGGCAATTGAAATACTCGTACGTTTGTGGAGCTGCCCCTGTTTGCCCTGCCACCCACCTGGCTGGCATCGCAAGTATCCGTCGCAATTGATACTTTTCCTGCACCACCCGGAGTGCTGGCACAACGGCCGCGACATCGGGTTGCCGATCTGTCATCAAACAGTTCAGTACCGGTCGCCCGTAGATTGCCAACTATTACCGTTACACCATCACTAGGTGATCCTCGTCACATAATAATTAATCTGGGAAGGGTGTAAATTCACTCCATCGCAATCGATCAGGAGCGCCTGACATGAAAAAGCTTTCGTTAATCCGCAGCAACAACCAGCGCCACTGGGTGGGCGATGGGTTTCCCGTGCGCAGTATTTTTTCCTATAGCGAACTGGGTGCCGAGCTGTCGCCGTTCCTGCTGCTCGACTATGCCGGACCGGCCACGTTTCCGCCGACCACCAAACGGCTGGGTGTAGGCGAGCATCCGCATCGCGGTTTTGAGACTGTCACCATCGTTTACGAAGGCGAAGTCGAGCATCGCGATTCGTCGGGTGGCGGTGGCGTGATCGGGCCCGGCGACGTGCAATGGATGACCGCAGCGTCCGGGATCGTGCACGAGGAATTCCACGGACGCGGGTTCGCGCAACGCGGCGGCCCGTTCGAGATGATCCAGTTATGGGTGAATCTGCCGGCGCGCGACAAAAAGGCGCCGCCCGGCTACCAGAACATCACCAACGCGCAGATACCGCGCGTTGAATTGGCTGACGGCGCTGGATCGGTGCGCGTGATCGCGGGCAACTACAACGGCGCGCGGGGCCCTGCGCATGCGTTCACGCCGATCAATCTGTGGGACGTGCGGCTCAATGCCGGACATCGCGCCGAATTCACGGTAACTGAAGGACACACCACCGCGTTGCTGGTGTTGAAGGGCCGCCTGCGCCTGACTGGCGGTGAAGAGGTCAGTGAGGCGCAGCTCGCGGTGCTTGAGCGCGACGGCACATCGTTCGCTGTGAATGCGCTGCAGGATGCGACGGTGCTGGTGCTCAACGGCGAACCCATAGACGAACCGATCGCAGGCTACGGGCCTTTCGTGATGAACACCCGCGAAGAAATTCAGCAGGCGGTTGTTGATTATCAGAGCGGCCGCATGGGGCGGATAACCGTTCCCGAGGCTTCGACACTTTAGCTGCTACCGATAATTCCGTGCCCGATCTATGCGTTCGGCGGTGGCGGGGTGCGTCGACAGGTAATCGAGCGCGTGCCGGGAATTGGTGCGCGCCGCATCCGTCTTTTCCGCAGGCGTACCGCTACGAGCGTTGTGTTGTTGTTCGAGCAGCGTCATGATCTCGGCGAAATATTGCGCCGACAGACCGATTGCTTTCATGCGTTCAAACGCATACGTGTCGGCGTCTGTTTCGAATTCCCGCGAATAGCCGCTTTGCAACAACACGGTGGGCAGCAAGACCGCCAGTTTGGTGATGGTCACGGCGTCGCCGGCAAGGGCAGCGACCAGCGCGGCAACGCCGGCGCTCTGCAAAGTCATGCGCAGGCCATGTTTATGATGCACATGTCCGATTTCATGGGCGAGAACCGCCGCAATCTGTTGATCGTTCTGTGCGAGTTTGACTAGTTCGTCCGTGACCAGGATGACCCCGCCGGGCAGCGCGATGGCGTTTGCTCCGAATCCGCCGCAGGCACGAAATTCGAGACGGTATGCATAACCATCGTTGAGCCCATTAATCAGCGTGCTGAAATGTTTTTGCACATCGGCGACACGCGCGGCGGGCAGTGCGCTGCTGTCGCACATGCTCTTGTCCAGGGTCGCCAGCGTATGTTCGCCGAGGGTAGACTCGACGGTGGCCGGCGTGGCGTTGGCGATTGCGGTGGCCGCCAGCGGCACGCCAAACACCGCGCACCACCATGTAAACGCCGCGATCAATGCGATGGCCGCCAGTGCGTAACCCCACTTTCGTTCCAGTGTCTGGACCCAGGATTCGAGACGGTGGGCGCGCGGAAACAGCGCTGCGAGGGCAGTATGGTCATCGGTCTGCAATTGCGCCCCGCCGGGCAAAGCCAGCGTGCGGCGTGCATCGCCTACTCGCGCGTCGACGCGCACCTCGACGAGTGCAATCTCGGTGTTAATGCCGGACCCCGTGATGTGCAGGCTGTGCGCAAGTCCGCGCACACGCACCGCAGCGCGCGCGGATGTCTTGCCATCATAGTAGAACGCGTCGAACTCGATCATCCTGGGATCATAGACTGAAGTCGACATCGAACATTTCGCCGACTTCTTCGCCGGTCGCGTTCAGGTTGTTTGCTTCCGCGGCGACAAAACTGGCAAGTCCGCCGGCGGCGAGCGCTGTCGTGTGTTGCGCACGATAGCGCATGGTGCGTACCACCGCCCACGGTGTTGCCAGTCCGAGCGTGAACAGTATGGCCACCATATTGACGAGATAGATGCCGGCGAGCTGCCGTGCGCCGAGCGTGCTTTCGAAACTCAAAGGTCCGATCTCAAGCGCATTCCAGGTCGCATTAGTGGTGCGCGCGTTGAGGTAGGAGTAAACCATCAAATACACGGCATAGATGGCAATCACGAACACCGGGAACCCGGCCGACATGCCGCTGCTCATGTTCGTGAATACGCCCAGGCTACCGGCGGCGATAGCGGCGCCCGCGCTGCCCACGATCAGCAAACCAAGCGCTTTGATATAGATGCCGTACAGGGGGCGCGTGATCTCGCGCAGCGCGAACGAGGTTGTTCCGTATGCGTGATAACGTGCGGCGAATGCGATCATGCGCGCCTTGATATAGGGATAGCCGATGCCGAGCGAGAGCATCACCAGCAGTCCGCCGCCGATCAGCAGCTTGAGCATTTCCCCGTAACGGCCGCGAAAGCTGAACCGAATATTGCGATACGCCGAATTGTGCGCGTTGAACGCCAGCGAGCGCACGACCAGCCATGGCATAGCGAATACCAGTACGAGTGTGAAGCTGCCAGCCAGCACCGGTGAAAACTGGCCTGCCAGCGAGTAGGCACCAAACAATACCACCGCGATGATGCGCCCTTTCAATATCGACAACGGTTGGGCGCGATAGTCGAAACTGTCACCGTCTATCAATGTGTGGCCGTAAAAGTAGCGCTTCTTGCGGACCTTGGCCCAAGCGGAATAAATTCCCAGCGTGACGATGGTCAGCGCGAGATTGACGATCCAGATGCGAAAGTACTCGCCAGCCGACGCGGTAAATTCGATTTCGTGGCGCTGTATCCCGGCCGCCTCTGGAACCTGGCTGTCGGCATACGCATACGGATTGCCCCCAAGTTGAGGTTCTGTGCGGCCAGTTTCGCTCATGTCGAGTGCCACCACTTTTGCAACGGTTGGTCCGATAGTAGCAAGTGGATAACGGTAAGGCCAGCGCGCCGATAATGCCCGTTTGGACTAATCCCGATCTCATGAGCCACATCGAAAATGGCGTATCGGATGCAGACCAGTTGGAACGATTAGAGAACAGGCCTAGTGTCAGCGTATATCACCACTCGCCGCGATGCGACTCTACTGACCACGGCAATTGGCGACACCCTGTATAATATAAACGCGTGATGTGACAGTGAGTTACGTAAGCTGCCGGATTAGCTCAGGGGTAGAGCAACCGCCTTGTAAGCGGTAGGTCATCTGTTCGATTCAGATATCCGGCACCAATGATATGGCTGACAGTCCAACGACCCTGTGCCGTAGGTGGCGACCGTCAGAAGTCGGACTGTCCAAGCAAAAACTATATGTGGGCAAAGCGTAGCGTGCCCCCGAGTCGCATGCAATATCCGCGTGTGTTGCCGATTTCTTGGGAATGCCAAATTCAAAGAGTTTTGCGAAACGCGTTGTCCGCGTGGGCGCAAAAGACGTGCCCACTCACATTATTTGTTTCTCTTGGTTTCCTGCGTTCACCGCGAGCTCTGTATTGGGAGTTAGACCATGAACATCTCCGCTTGGCTTTTCCGCACCGGAATATTAATCTTGGTGACGTGCCACACACACGCTCAGGACTTCCCCATTAAACCCATACGCATCATCGCCTCGGAACCTGGTGGCGGGCAGGATTTCATCGCACGCTTGCTTGCGCAGGGCATTCCAGGATCGCTAGGCCAGCCGGTGATCGTCGAGAACAGGCCAAGCAGTATTTCAGTTGAGATGGTGGCCAAGGCCGCGCCTGATGGCTATACCTTGCTGCTGTCCGGCAGTTCATTCACGGCCACGCCGCTGCTTCGCGAAACGCCGTTCGACCCGATCCGGGATTTTTCACCCGTGGTTGCTGTCGACCGGGCACCCAGCTTGTTGGTCGTGCACGCTGCGCTACCCGTGAAGTCGGTCAAGGAATTGATTGCACTGGTCAAAGCCCGCCCCGGCGAACTGAACTATTCGATGGGCATCATAGGGTCGTCGCCACATCTTGCCGCCGAGTTATTCAAGTTCATGACCAACGTCAACATGGTGGGCATACCCTATAAGGGCTCGGCACCCGCCATCACCGACTTGATGGGAGGCCAGACGCAGCTCATGTTTCCGACCGCAGGCGCGGTGGCGCCACACGTCCGGTCAGGACGGTTGCGGGCCTTGGCGGTAACCACATTGGAACCGTCCGCGCTTGCACCGGGACTGCCCACGGTAGCGTCGTCCGGACTGGCGGACTATGAAGTGCAAGCCATCCACGGCGTCATTGCGCCGGCGAAGACACCGACCGCCGTAATTCGGCGATTGAATCAGGCCATCGTGCGCTATGTGAATCAAATCGACGTCAAACAGAAGTTTTTTGATGCTGGTGTGGAATCCGTAGGCAGTTCTCCGGAAGAATATGCCGACAAGATCAAAGCCGAGCTGGCACGCATGGGCAAAGTGATCAGGAGCGCGGGCATACGCGCGCAGTGAATCCGCACGCCGCGACGTCACGTTCCCCCACTCGATGTCCGCAGCACAATTCACGCGCACGATCAGGAATCCTGCTATGAAAAATACTGAAAAAAACAATGCAAACAAGGCGACAGATACCATACAGGAGCGCTTGGTAAGTTACACCAGCGATTTGACCTACGACGCCCTGTCGCCGGCAGCGATACACGCAGCCAAGGTTCGCGTCATAGACACGCTCGGTGCGCTGATCGGCGGATTTTTCGGCGAACCGTGCCGCATCGCCCGCCACCTCGCGGCGACCATGCCCAATGCGCACGGCGCCACCATCATAGGCACGCGGATGAAGACCGCCCCGGACCTCGCGGCATTCGTCAATGCCACCACGGCGCGCTACATGGAAATGAATGACGGTTACCACCGGCCCGGCGTGATGGCCGGCCATCCCAGCGACTCGGTAACGCCGTTGATTTCCGTGGCGGAGTTCGCAAAGGCAAGCGGCAGGGATCTCATCAGCAGCGTGGTGCTCGCCTATGAAATTCACCTGCGCACCGCGGATGCGGTCAGGATCTCGGCGGGTTTTGATTACACCAACTACATTTGCATGGCGACCGCACTGGCAGCCGGCAAGCTGCTCAAATTGTCGCCGGCCCAGCTCGTGCACTGCGTGGCTATGGCTGTCGTGCCCAACAACGCGCTGGCCCAGGCAAGGACCGGGCATCTGACGATGTTCAAAGCAGTTGCGAGCGGACAGGCCGGACGCGCAGGCGTATTTGCGGCGCTGCTGGCGCGCGAGGGCATGGAGGGACCGCATCTGCCCTTCGAAGGCAAGGCCGGATGGTGCGACCATGTCGCGTTAAAACGCTATGCGCTGGATGTGATGGGCGGCAACGGAAATCCGTTCAAGATCATGGATACCCTGATCAAGCCACGCTCGTCCGGCGGCACCACCATACCGTCCATACTCGCTGCGGAAAACGTTCAGTATCGGGGCCACATCAACAATATCACACAGGTCATCGTTGAAACGTACCAGCGCGCCAAGGATCAACTCGGCACCAATGAACATCACTGGCACCCCGACACGCACGAAAGCGCGGATCACAGCATCCCGTATATCGTCGCCGCGACGCTGATGGACGGAACGATCACGCAGCGTGCCTTTGACGACGCGCATCTGAAGAATCCAGACCTGCGCGCGCTGCTCATGAGGATCGAGGTAACAGCCAATCCGGAATTCACCGCGCTCTATGAACAAGTGCCGGTCAAGCACCGCACGCGGGTCACGGTATTGACCAACGACGGTCAGCGTCTGATCGGCGAAACCGGCGGCGAATTTGGAGATCTTTCCGACGTCAATAGCGACGCCCAAATCGCGGAAAAATTCCACCGACTTACCGAAGACAGATTGGGCGCGAAGCGCGTCACCGCGTTGCTGGATCGCCTGTGGCACCTCGAAGAAATGGAAAGTATGTCCGAGATACCTGCTGCGTTAGTCCTCGAATAGACACGCGTCGCACTCCGTAGGGTGGGCAACAAGTTGCCCGCGCGGCCGGGACAATGAAGTATCTACTATTAACCTGCGATCACGCCGGTGGCAATTGAATTCAAGACTTGACCAGCAGTCCGGTAATCGCGCTTATGTCCGTGCATTGTTCAAGCACCATCAGCATTTTCCAGGCGCGCTGCGCGCGCTCCTGATCCACCTCTGCATAGTTCGCGCAGTCGGTAAATTTGCGATTGAGGTCGTCCCAGGATAATTGCCTCGAGCCGTGGCCCGGTGCGGTATCTACCCTAAGCGTTTCCCTACGTCCATCTTTCAGCGAGACTTCAACCTCGACAAAGCCGCGGCTGCCGCCGACCTTGGTCTCCATCAGTGGATCGTTCCCGCCACAGCGCGCATCCTCCACAACCGTAACCTTGCGCATGACATCCTGAATTTCGGGACGACGCACCGCCTCGTCGGTAAAAGTCCACAGCGCATATTTCTGGTCAAGAATGCCGGCTGCAAGCGAGTACTGCAGGCTGAATTTTCCTTCCAGGCCGGTGGTGGGGGCAGGATAAATGAGCACGCGCATGCCACCCGGAGGCATGCGGCATTCGAGATGCGCCAGCTTATCGGCCGTGAACTTCAATGTGTTCGCCAGTTGCAACACGCCGTCCATGGCGCGGTGCGAGCCCGCATAACACGGGAAAAGCTTGAGCGCGATGCCCGGGTCCAGCACGGTCCACGGCTTGCCCAGCACATCACATGCTGCTTCCGGGTCCGAAGCCTCCACGCCATAAGCATCGAAGAAACCCGATCTGGCTTCGAGCGCATCCTGCGCTGCCGTGAATCCGCAAGTCGCGAGATCGACCGCCGTGAGAGCACTGCGTGCCGCCCATCCCGTATGCAGCGGTTTGGTCATGGTGCCGAAATTGCGCCGTACGCCGCTGGCCATCGAACACGCGATACCCAGCGCCATGCGTGTCGTGGGGATATCGAGGTTGCGCAGTTTCGCGAGCGCGCCCACCGCGGCAAATATTCCTAGGGTGCCGGTGCCGTGAAATCCGCGGTTGTAATGTCCGATGGTAATGGCCGGTCCTATCTTGCCTGCGAGTTCAATGCCAACTATGTACGCTTCGAGCAGTTGGCGTCCGCTGATTTTTCGCTTATCCATGTGAGACAAGATCGCGGCAACTATGATCGCGCTCGGATGGCCCGGCATGATGGCCAGCACGTCGTCATAGTCGAGCGCATGCCCAAAAGTTCCATTGACCATGGCCGCAACTTCCGGCGATGCCGTAAGACGGGTCCCCAGTATCGGTATGCTCCCCATCCCGCTCGATATCTGGACGTAGCTCGTCAGGTGCGGCGTCACTTCGCTGTTTGCGCCCGCCAGGATGACTGCAAACGTATCGGTGATGGATTTTTTCGATTGCGCAATAGCCGTAGCGGGAATGTTTTCGTAAGTGGTTTGAAAAATGAATCGCGCGATATTTTCGGTCAGTCCTGGCATGAATTTTCCATGGGAGTTGCTATGTAGATGGCGTGTTCGATCATGTGAAAAACCAACCTCTTGACGCGGTGGACGCAGGGGACGCAGAGGTGCGCGGGGTAGGCGATCGACTCAAGCGATCGGTTTTCCACTGCGAACCTCTGCGTTGGGAGTCTGAATTGGCCAAAAAATAAGAATGCCCCATCGCCTCTGCCTTATGCGTAGTGCCGGAGATCCGCATCGCAGTCATGAGCCTCGGACATATAATATCAGTGCCCTCGCCATCAGTCCCACTTCAATATTCACGCACTAACTTTCTGAGGAAAACTCGCATGAGCGTACAAGTCGATGTAACCGATCACGTTGCCACCATCGTATTGAACCGTCCGGAAGCCATGAATGCCATCGATCCGGAAATGAAGGATGAATTATTCAAGATCTGGGATCGCATACGCGACGATGACGACATCTGGGTGGCGATACTGACTGGCGCCGGGGAAAAAGCGTTCTGCGCCGGCGCCGACCTCAAGAAGACCCTGCCGGGTTCGGAGACCTTCGCGCAGCAGTACCTGAACAGGCCCGGCGGTGGCGCACTGGCGGCGAGCCTGGACATGGATAAACCGCTGATCGCCGCGGTGAATGGTTACGCGATGGGCGGCGGCATGGAGCTCGCGCTTGCCTGCGACATACGGGTTGCATCGACCAATGCGTTGTTCGCATTGACCGAAGTGCGTGTCGGCAGCCTTCCGGGGTCAGGCGGAACGCAGCGCCTGCCGCGTGCAATCGGAATGTCGAACGCGATGCTGATGCTGCTCACCGGCGATCGCATCGATGCGAACGAGGCGTATCGCATTGGTCTCGTCAGCAGGGTGGTGCCGCCCTCCGAACTCATGGCGAGCGCACGCGAAATTGCCACCCGGATCGCGAGCAACGCGCCATTGTCGGTGCGGGCGGTCAAGCGTCTGGTGCGCAGAGGCATGGACATGCCGATTGCTCATGCTCTGGATTTCGAACGGCAGGCTTTTGGGTTGCTCTTCAACACCGACGACCGTATCGAGGGACGCAAGGCATTCGCCGAGAAGCGCAAACCGAATTACAAGGGGCGGTGAACCTAAAAACGGCATTTGAACCGACAAGACGCCAAGGACGCCATGAAAATCAATAAATTGAAGGCGACATGCCGCTTACCATTGAGGTTCTCCATTTCTGGGTTTACAGGCAATTGTTTTGCGTGGCGATCCTGGCGTCTTGGCGGTTAATCGGATTTTCCTCGGATGAAACGTGAAGCTGCCGGATACGATCCTGTATAGCCAGAATTCAGCGAACTATAGCGGCGGCGGTATCCCGGCGGCTTTGACGACTTTCGCGATGCGCGCCATTTCGGACTTGATCATGGACGCGAGTTCATCGGGCGTGCTGCTGACAGGCTCCGCGCCGGTATTGAGGAATTTTTCGCGCGCGTCGGTGGTTTTCAGGTACCGCGCGATCTCCTGACTCAGTTTCTCCACGATCGGCGCCGGCGTTCGTGCGGGCGCGAACGCGGCGTGCAGCGCATCCGATACATACCCCGGCACGCCCATCGCAGCGATGGTCGGCACGCCCGGCGCAAGCGGCGATGGCTCGGCGCTGCCCATGGCAAGTGCGCGCAGACGGCCCGCCTTGACGTGCGGCCACGCACCGCCCGCCGAAGGGAACATGATGTGCACATGGCCGCCGACCAGCGCGACCATCCCGGGCGCACTACCGGAGTAGGGTATGCGCACGATATCAACGCCTGCCATGTGGTTGAACAATATGGCCGCCAGATGATTGGACCCGCCGGGGGCGCCCGACGCGTAGTTGAGCTGCCCGGGCCTGGCCTTCGCCAGCGCAATCAGATCCTTGACCGATTTGATCGGCATCGAGGGATGCACGACGAGTATCACCGGTGCGCGGTCGACGATGGAAATCGGCGCGAAGTCTTTAACCGGGTCGTAGGAGGTTTTCTCGAAAAACGGCCCCAGCCAGTGCGGACCACCGCTGAGCAATAGCGTGTATCCATCCGGTGGGGCCTTGGCCACAAGGTCCCCGATCAGCACGCTGGGCCGGTTCTCCACAATGACCTGTTGACCGAGCGTCGCGGCTATCCCCTGTGCCACCAGACGTGCCGGCAGGTCATTGCCTCCTCCGGCCGGCGAGGTGATCATGCGTATGGGCCGATTGGGGAAATCCTGGGCGTTTGCGGAAAAAGAAATTGCAAAGGCTGTCGCGACGGTTGCTACTAGTTTTTGACTCATGTATTCTCACCCATCAATCGGTTAAGGTTAGGCAAAGGCTTGCGGCGTGCAATGGCGTTGCACGTCGTATCTGTTTTTCCGTGCGAATTCGATGACCGGCAAGTGTGCCGCAGGGATCTCTTTCGCCATAATCCGAAGTTCCAGACGTAATACTACTGATATTTTCACTTTGCCGCCCGGATTTCACGCCGCTGCATCTACGTGACCGGCGTTGGTTTAACTCTCTGAAAGGAATTTGAAATGCCCGAAAAAAGCAGCTCAACTGTTACCCTGGTGGCCGGCGGCGACATAGGCCCGATTCATGCGCCTACCGAGAAATTCGCCGAGCTCATCCTGCCGGAACTGCAAAAAGCCGATCTGCGCTTCGGGCAATGCGAGAGAACGTACTCCGAGCGCGGCTGGCTGCCCGAGTATGCGAATGGGCCCGGCGGCAACCTGACCCGTCTGCATCCGGATTATGCGTCGGTGTGGGAGAAATCAGGCATGGACATCATCTCGCTCGCCAGCAATCACGCCATGGACTGGGGGCCCGAAGCAGTGCTGGATACGGCCGACATGTTCCGGCGCATGGGTAAGCATGTGATAGGCGCGGGCAAGGACGGGGAAGAGGCGCGCAAGCCGGCCATCGTCGAACGCAACGGTGTGAAGATCGCATTTCTGGCCTATTGCTCGGTATTGCGCGATGGTCAGGCCGCCGGCGATGGAAAAGCAGGCATAGCACCGATGCGCGCGCATACATATTACGCGCCGGAAGAGTTCCAGCCCGGAACGCCGCCCAAGATCATCACCGAACCGTATGCCGAGGACATCAAGGCGCTGCAGGATGATGTCCGTAAGGCGAAGAAATTGGCCGACGTCGTGATCATGTCCATACACTGGGGACTGCGCCACGTTCCCAAAACGATATGCACGTATCAGGAGCCGGTCGCGCACGCGGCCATCGATGCCGGCGTGGACCTGATACTCGGCCACCACGCGCATTCAATCAAGGCCATTGAAGTCTACAAGGGCAAGGTATGCTTCTACAGCATAGGCAATTTCATGACCACGGGCTCCAACAAGCGCACCTCAGGCACGTTCGACTGGAATCTGATCTGGTTTCCGATCGACAAGGAATGTCTGCCGCCGCACGGCATGTACCAGTTTCCCACGCATTGCCGCAAGACTATGCTGGCCAAAGCCGTGATCAGCAAGAAAGGCATAGACCGCGTTTCCTTCCTCCCCTGTTTCATCAACAACATGGCGCAACCGTACGTGGTAACGCCCGACGATCCCAAGTTTCAGGAGATCGTGGACTGGACGGAATGGGTATCCGATCAGCATCCGCATAAGCTGCGCGTTGAGGGCAATGAGGTGGTCGTCGACACCACGACCTAGCATAGTTACATGATTTCCGGTTAATCGTTCGAACGAAAAAAATTCTCACGAGGACAGTATGCAGCGACTCAAAGGCAAGACCGCGATCATTTCCGGCGCGGGACGCAATAACGGCAGGGCGATAGCCATTGCCTACGCGCGCGAAGGCGCGGACCTCGTTCTTATCGCGAGATCGCGCAGCGAGGAATTGAACGCGGTGGCCAAGGAGTGCGAGAGTCATGGCGCCAAGACGCTGGCGTTGCTGGGCGACGTCGGTGCGCACGAAGACATCAACCGCATGGTCAAGGCGGGCCTGGACCATTTCGGCAAGATAGATATCTCGGTCAGTGTCGCCGGCATACGCAGCAACAAGCTGCCGTGGGAATACTCCTACGAAGAGTGGCACCGCATCTTCGACGTGAATTTGCACTCGACTTTTTATCTCGCCAAGGCGCTGGCGCCGGGCATGATGGAGCGCAGGAGCGGCAGCTTTATCGCGCTCGGCGGCAATTCGGCAACGACGGCGGCGTTTCCCTACGTGGCGGCGCTGGCGGCATCCAAGCACGGCCTGCACGGGCTGATCAAGGGGCTTGCGCAGGCATTCGGACGCTATAACGTGCGCGCCAACCTGTTGTCGCTTGCGAACATCCAGAACGACCGCCTCAATCCGGAGTGGTACACGGTCAAGAACGAAAAGGGCGAAATGATCCGCACAGGGCAGGTCGGCGACCCGACGAGCACCGAAGAGGATCGCTACAAGTTGTCGCCGCTGGGTCGGCAGGGCACACGTCAGGAAGTTGCGAGCGTGGCGGTGTTCCTGGCCTCCGATGAATCGTCCTACGTGACCGGCGACCGCATCATCGTCTCCGGTGGCGGATACATGTAGGAAGCTATCCACTCTTAACACGGAAAGGACGCTCCCTTGGACTACACACGACAGTTGGCGCAATTTGCAGTGCAACTAAAGTATTCCGACCTCCCGCAGCCGGTGATCGAAAAGGCCAAGGAGATAGCCATGCATGCGTGGGGCCTGCAGCTCGCGGGCAGCACGCTGCCGTGGGCCAAGTCGGTCTATCGTTATGTGCAGAGCCAGGGCGGCGTCGCGAAAAGCACGGTCGTCAATTACGGCCTGAAGACATCGCCGGTGCACGCGGCTTTCGTCAATGGCACGTTCGGCCACGGTTTCGAGATGGATGACAATCATGCCGCCGCCGGCATCAAGGGCGGATGCGTGGCGGTGCCGGCCGTGCTTGCCATCGGCGAACAGCAACTGAGCAGTGGCATGGAATTCATTACTGCCCTCGTCGCGGCATTCGAAGTCATGGTGCGCGTTAGTTTGTCGGCGCAACCCGAGCTTCTAAAAGGCGCGTACCAACCCAGCGGTACCTGCGGTCCGTTTGGCGCGGCGGCAGCAGTCGGCAAGCTGCTGCGTTTCGATGAGAAAACCATGCTGCACGCGCTCAGCATTGCCGGTGCGCATTCGTCGGGCCTCACCGAAGCGCCACCCAGTGGACGCGGCACGGTCAAACGCATCTATGGCGGCATGGCGGGCTCGAACGGCATGCGTTCGGCATTGCTCGCCGCGGAGGGACTGACCGGACCGGACACCATGATAGAGGGCGATCGTGGTTTTCTGCGCGGCGTCGCCCGTAACCCGAATCCCGCGCTGCTGACCGCCGGCCTCGGCAGCAAATGGCAGATACTTGATGTGCATTACAAGATCTATGCGCAGGATGGTTACATACAACCCATGACCGAGGCGCTGGACCGCATGGTCAAGCAGCACAAATTCAAGCCGCAGGACATCGCCGAAATCCGGGCGGGCACCAACCAACACGCGCTCGACGTGATCGGTCTGATAACCGAGCCCGAAGATCTGACGGCAGCGCAGTTCAGCGCCAACTACAGCCTTGCGCTGTATCTGATCACCGGCAATGCCGGTTTTCAGGAGTACACCGAAAAGAATCTCAAAGCGCCGGAAATCGTCGAGCTGAGCAAGAAGATTCACGCCGAAGTCGATCCCGAAATCGAGGACGAATGGCAGAAAACCCGCCCGCGCGGCGCGCGCATCACGGTGCGGCTGAAGTCAGGCGTAACCCACACCGACTGCGTTCACATGTTGCGTTCGATGAGCGCGGAAGACGTGAACGAGAAATTCCGGCGCCTTGCAAAAGTCGTGATCAGTGATGAGCAATGCGAAAAGCTGCTGAAGACGGCGCGGAATCTGGATGAAGTCAGGGATGTGTCTAGTATCGTGCCGCTGCTGACCCGGTAAATAGACGCCCGGGAATCACCGAGCCCCGCCGGAACGGGGTATCGTAATTGCTGCTGGTCACGCTTTTCTGCGGACGCTACGTTTGAGTCTTGCTGGTACGGCAGCAAGTAGGATGGGCGCAGCGGGCGTCAACTGGCAACCTTACCAAGGGCTGGATCCAATCGTTTCTTGTGCCGAATCGGAAGACGTGCCGGGCGCTACCTGACAGGAATCACCGGAAAGCGCTGCCAGTCTCGCGCTGGACGGCAGGGCTCGGTTCTGCGCGGAAATATGGGCGCCGGTGGCGCGATGGTATTGAGGCACCTGCCATCCGAGGGTAATAAGGGGTCAGGTCTTTCATTATCACATAACCTCTGATATCCTCACCCCACTATGTCCAGACCCCTACGACTAGAACTTGCCGGCGCTCTTTACCATGTTACCTCTCGTGGAGACGGCCGCGATGACATATTTCTGTCTGACGATGATCGCATCGCGTGGCTTGAAACACTTGCCGAAGTCTGCAAACGGTTCAATTGGGTATGTCATGCCTATTGTCAGATGACCAATCACTATCATATGGTGATCGAGACACCCGATGCGAATCTCTCTAAGGGTATGCGTCAGCTGAATGGCGTCTATACCCAGCGATTCAACCGCACCCACGGGCGCGTGGGCCATGTGTTTCAAGGGCGGTTCAAGGCCATACTGGTCGACAAAGACAGTTATCTCCTTGAGTTGGCGCGTTACGTGGCCCTGAATCCATTGCGTGCCAAGATGGTTCGCCGCCTCGAACTATGGCCGTGGAGCAGTTACCTCGCGACTTGTGGACGGGCGCCCCAACCCGACTGGCTGCAAACAGACTTCGTGCTCGCGCAATTCGCGACGCAGCGTGCTCGCGCCATCGCCAAATATGTTGCATTTGTCCATGACGGCGCAAAGCTGCCTAGTGTATGGCAGCAACTTCAAGGGCAAGTCTATTTGGGTTCGGAATCGTTCGTCAAGAAAATGCAAGCTTTGGTAGGCACAAAGCCTTCGCTAGCGGAGATCCCACGCGCGCAACGTCGCGTGTTAAAACGGGCATTGGCCGACCTTGCCGGCGAGCACGAGCGTAACAAAGCCATAGCGCTTGCATATTTGTCTGGACAGCATACGATGGCGGCAATCGCAGAGCATTTCGGCATGCACTACACCTCAGTAAGTCGGTTGGTGAAGGCATACGAAGCCGAGCAATAACGGTAGATTATAATAATGAAAGACCTGCCCCCTTGTTGATGATCCCTTGTTAATGAAAGACCTGACTCCTTGTTGATTGGCGTCAGGGTGGTTTCGACTATTCGTTGATGAGGCATTGAAGTATTCGAGATCAATTGAGATCATCAAAGTATGAAACATGACCGCGCGTTTCGCCGCAATGCGCAAATGCAGCGCCCGCTTAATCGTGGTCGTTTCCGGACACCAATCTCAACATTCATACGCAGCCGGCGTAATCGCACCGCGACGTTCGCGGTATGTCCAAGCAAGGCTGTTTGAAAATCATGACAGATGCAATTTCAGGTACCGAAGTCGGTTTTATAGGCCTGGGAAAAATGGGTGGTGCCATGGCCGCACGCCTGGTCGCAGCAGGCTGCAAGCTGCACGTTTACGATACTAATCCGCTGGCGCTTGAACGACTGGTAAAGCTTGGCGCTCATGCTGCCAGTTCGCCCAAGGCGGTCGCCGACGCGGCGCGCATCGTATTCGCGAGCCTGCCGGCGCAGGAAATCAGCGTCAACGCCGCGTTGGGGCCGGACGGCGTAATTCACGGGAGTCGTCGTGCCATCTACATTGAGACATCGACATTGGGACCACCCACCGTCCAACAAATCTCGGACGGACTCGCGGCCGCCGGTGTGGCCGTGCTCGACTCGCCGGTGAGCGGCGGCAAGAGCGGCGCGGAAAAAGGCACCCTCGCGGTCATGATCGCGGGGCCGCGTAGTGCGCTGGATGAGGTGCGTCCCTATCTTGCGGTAATAGGAAAGAACGTATTCGAGATCGGCGACAAACCCGGCACGGCGCAGGTTATGAAGCTCGTCAACAATCTGCTCAGTGCCGCGACCAAGGCGATATCATTTGAGGCCATGGTATTCGGTACCAAGGCCGGCCTCGACCCGCAGGTGATGCTGGACGTGATCAACGCCAGTTCGGGCCGCAATACCGCCACTGAATTCAAAATCCCGCGCGCGGTTCTGACCGGCACCTTCGATAACGGCGGCAAAATCGGCAATATGGTCAAGGACATGAATCTCGCGCTCACCGAGGCGCAACGGCTCGGTGTTCCCATGTGGGCGAGCAATGGCGTGGCGCAACTCTATAACTTCGCCGCGACGCAGGGCAGCCTGAACGATGACTCCATGGTGTTGATCAAGTACATGGAGAAGTGGGCGGGCGTCGAGGTTCGGAAAAAGTGATGGTCGCGTAAGCGGCTACCCTTACGCTATTGCCAAGATTCGCCGGTGGGTTTCGCTGCGCTCTACCCACCCTGCATTCTTCTCTACGTGGTGCCGCCGCATACGCTGAGCGCTTGTCCCGTCACGAAAGCACTGGCATCGGAGGCCAGATACATGACCATCCCGGCGATTTCCTCGGGGCGTCCATGACGGCCCACCGGAACGCGGCTGGCGCGGTCGGCTAGTCCCGCGGCGGTTTCGGCGGATCCGGACTCGCGGCGTGCTGAACTCAGCGCCCGCGCGGTGAGTATGGGGCCGGGACAGATTGCGTTTACGGTGATGCCGTAAGGCGCAAGCTCGACCCCCAGCGAATGCGTGAATCCGACGATGGCCGCTTTCGAAGCCGAATAGGTGGCGCGGTTTTTGCGGCCGTACTTCGCGGCTGCCGACGACAGATTGATGATGCGTCCCCATCCCTGCTTGCGCATCGGTGTCACGGCCGCGCGCGACATCAGAAACGTGCCTTTTGCGTTGACGCCCATCAGCAGGTCCCATGCCTCGACTGGCACTTCTTCGATGGGGGCTCTGTCCTTGCCGTGCGGCGCGCCGGCATTGTTGACGAGTATGTCGAGGCGGCCGAACTTTTCCAGCGCGAAGCCGACCATGTGCGCGGCATCCGCTTCCGAAGTGACATCACCGTTGGTCCATGCGGCTTTGCCGCCGGCCGCGGTAATCTGTTCCACCAGCGTTTCGAGGCCCTTCCAGGAAGAATCCATGTCGCCTTGCGCATCGTGAGCGTTCGCCACGCCCCGCGCTGCGACATCCGTGACAACGACCGATACCCCCGATGCCGCCAGCGCACGTGCCGACGCCGCTCCTATGCCGATGGCCTTGCCACAGCCGGTTATCAGTGCAACTCGATTCGTGGTGCTCATGGTTTTCCCCTCACAGTTTTAGATTCAGGTTTTTGATCAGTTTTGCCAGCTCTTCAAATTCTTTATTGATGATACCTTTAAATTCAGCCGGAGTATCCGGCGCGATTTCCGCGCCGTCGGCGGCGAATGCCTCCTGCATGGCGGGCTGATTCAGAATCAACACCACTTCGCGGTTGAGCGCGGCAACAATGGCCGGCGGTGTGCGCACCGGTGCAAGCAGGCCATACCATCCGGTGGATTCGAATCCGGGCAGACCCGACTCGGCAACCGTGGGTAAGTCCGGAAGCAGGCGCGAGCGCTTGAGGCTGGACACGCCGAGCAGCTTCAGTTTGCCGCTTTTTGCGTGCGGCATGACGCCGGTTGCACCGCTGAACAGCAGTTGCACATGTCCACCCATGAGCGCGGTCAGTCCGGGACCGCCTCCCTTGTAAGGTATGTGCTCCATTTTAATACCGGCCATGGAATTGAATAGTTCCATGGCGAGATGCGCGGTGGAGCCCGGGCCGGTGGACGCGTAATTGAGCGCACCCGGCTTGCTCCTGGCGTGGGCGATCAATTCCTTGACCGAGCTCGCCGGCACCGACATATTGACCGTCAGCAAGTACGGTTGAGAATTGAAGCGGGTGACAGGCGCCAGGTCCTTGCGTACGTCATAGGGAACCTGGCTGATCAGCGATACATTGATCAATCCGCTCTTGGGCGCCGCGAGCAACGTGTATCCATCCGGATTTCCTTTTGCGACCAGGTCGACGCCGATGGCGCCTATCGCGCCCGATCGGTTTTCGATGACGACAGGAACGCCCCAGCGTTCGCCGAGCTTGCCCATGATGAGGCGCGCCGTGAAATCGGTACTGCCGCCCGGTGCGCTGGCAACGATGATGCGCAATGGCTTGTTAGGGTAGCCGCCGGGGAGTTGCGGTTTTTGCTGTGCATGGGCTGCCGAGGCGATGACGGCTATCAAGATCGGAAAACCATGTTTTTTCAAGACAGTCAGCATCATGCCCATCGATTTTCTCCCCAGGAAATGCTGCATGGATATGAGCGCTGCAGCGTTTGGCAATTGTCCATGATCACGCCGCGTTTTTCCACAGTAAGCGCTGCAAGATTGCGGGTCGCGAAATCACGGTTGGTCGAGTTGACACTCTGTAACCGGGTTGTTAGGGTCAAAAAAGATTCGGGTAATCACCGGCTTGCGGGTTCATGCCCGATTTTCCATAATATGACCAATCCGGGCTCCAGGCAGGACAGCGGAGCCGCCTGATCGCCTGATGATAAAGGGAATCCTGTGGTTCAAGAGATTGCGCACGATTGCCCGGCCGGACGTGAAGGAACGCATCATGAATGCCGGACTCGAAACGGTCGGTGGTATGCCGGAGGAACTTGCAGTCGTGGTCAAGGAAGAGATCGCCCAGTGGGGAAAGGTGATACGCAACGGCGGTATTCGCGAGGAATAAACCTACCGCTTGGAGCCGGGGATCATGTTTGCTTTGACTCGCACCGTGGGCAGGATCGCCGCAAGCAGCAGCAATGCGGTCAAAGTCCCGATCGTTTGACTGCCTCACCCTGTGTCATGGATCCGCAGCGTCGGCGGAGTCAGACCAGCGCCCGCAGGTAGCGAACCCGGCGCATGCCCGCAACGATCAGCGCCGACAAGGCAAAAGCCGCCAGCGCGAAGAGCCAGCGAGGACGAAAGGGGCCGACGATTTTCCACAGTACCAGCATCGCAAACGGGTGCACCAGATAAATTCCCAAAGTCAGGCTGCTTAGCCGCATTAAGAGCCTGTTGCGTGGCAGGGAAAACGTGCAAAGTATCATCAGCAGCGTGGAAACGGTATAGCCCGTCGCCACAATGTAAATTCCCGCCGACCAGAGGGGTACGCAGGCGACGGCGACGAGGGCTGCAATCGCGATGAACCAGCCCCGCCTTTGTGAGGAAGACTCCAGACGCATGCAGTAGCTGTACACCAGCCCCAGCCCGATCGCCGGAGTTGCGTAGACGATCATCTGCAGGGTCGTCGGCAGCTGGTCGGTGGAACCGAACAATGGCACCAGGGCCAATCCCGCGACGAGGGCTATAACGACCTTGATCTGCGCCGGCCACGGAGTGAGAGTCTCGCGCACCGCTACGACCCCGAGGCTGGCCAGGAACACGAACGGGAGGTACCACAAATGGACCGCCGGGAAAGCCAGCAGCGTTCCAATCGGCGCCGCAGCGTTGATCTCGGGCGGTACGCCGCGAGCTACCCAGAAACGCGTTGCGGCATAGAACAGCCACCAGGCGGCCCACGGTAGTAGCAGTTGCTTACCGGCGCGGTTAAGAAAAACTCTGAAGCCGTTCTCCCGACCCAGGTGCATGAACGAGAAATAGATAAAAATCCCCACGCCAACCGCGGCTACACTGGCTACCGGTCCTGAGTGCGCTACGTGGAACCAGACGATGGACGCGGCGGCGAACAGTCGCAGATAGGCGCTTGCCGCGAGACTTCCCAAGCCTTGCCTGGTGGGTCTGGCCCGGCGCCTCACCAGTCCCGAGCCGCCTTCTTTCCGGTTGAGCATTTTCATCACTCTGCGAAACATAAATTGCCCTCCTGCCAATGCGCTGCCGCATGCGACATCGGATCGCCGTTTCAGGTCTTACACCATCTTGCCAGAGTACGTTTCCCTGCCATCCACTGTCTGCAGGCACAATTTAACATCTAGCGCTATGGCGCCGGGTGAAGAGTCTGTACTCATAGCATACAGCGTGAGAATCTGACAATATGGAATACGAGACTCCACAGAATTTTATTGTCCGACTGGCGACTCCGGGCCAACAGCCTTTTCCGGATTCAAGTCATGTGTTTGGTGAAATGTATCGCACTCGCGCGCGCACTCCAGTCGGTGACGACGTTGACGAGCGCGGGCCGACCGGCCGCCACCGCGGTCTTGGCGCGTTCCAGAGCGGGACGGATCTGATCGGGTGTCTCGACGAATTCTCCGTGCGCGCCCAGGTCTTCGGCGACGCGGTCAAAGCGCGTGTAGCCGAGATTGCGGCCTACCTTGTTGCGTTTTGGGTCCGCCGTCCATCCGCCATTCAGGCTGATCACCACGATCACGGGCACCTTGTGGCGTACCGCGGTATCGAGTTCCATGGCGTGCATGCCAAATGATCCGTCGCCGTGCAGAACGATGACCTGCTTGTCGGGCCTCGCAATTTTTGCGCCGACGCCGAACGGCATGCCCACGCCCATGGTGCCGAATGTGCCGGAATTCAGGCGGTGGCCGGGATAGTACGTTGGTATCGACTGTCTTCCGTAGTTCAGTATTTCCTGTCCATCGACGACCAGAATCGCATCGCGATCCATGAAATCGCGCACCTCGCGGCACAGCCGCATCGGATGTATAGGTACGGCATCGGTATTCAGGCGTGCTTCCTGTGCATTTGCGCGCACGTCATCGTCCTTTTTCAACTGAACGCGCCATGCGCTGTAACGTTCCGGATCAATTCCGCTGCCGGGCAACCCTTCGGCAAACTGTTCGAGCACGGCGCGTGCATCGCCGTTGATTCCTATCTCAACGCGTGGATTGGCGATGATTTCCTCGTGATCAATATCGATGCGGATGAATTTCGCGTTGGCGTTGAATCGCGGCGGCATGCCGAAGGTCAGTCCGTAGGTCATGCGCGTGCCCACCACCAGCACCACGTCGGCATTCTTGAATGCATGGGATCTCGCGGCAGGAAACGACAGCGCATGGTCTTCGGCGATACAGCCGCGCGCCTGCGGGGTTGCGTAAAACGGTATGCCGGTGCGTTCCGCCCAGTTCTGCAATCGTTCCCAAGCCTGCGACCACAGCACGCCGCTGCCATAGATCATGATGGGACGTTCTGCACCGGCGATCATCTGCAGTGCGGCCGCCGTCAGTTCGGGGTCGCCGCGAGGGCGCGAGCGACGCCGGGACTTTTCGAAATTCGGCCATTCGACGACCTCGTCTGCGACGGTCGCATTCAGTATGTCGCCCGGAAAATCAAGGTATACCGGGCCGGGTTTGCCCGTCATCGCATGCTTGAATGCGGTAGCTATGAGTTCGGGTATGCGGCGCGTTTCATAGACGCGCTGCGCCCATTTGGTTACCGGGCGCATCGCCGCGACCTGATCGATCTCCTGAAACACGCCCATGCCGTTGAATTCGAGCGGACTTGAGCCGCCGATTGCAACCACCGGCACGCAGTCGATCAGCGCGTTCGCAAGCCCGCCGTGTAGATTGAGGGCGCCGGGACCTGATCCGCCCATACACACACCGGGCCGCTGCATGACGCGGCCGTAAGCATGCGCCATCATGGCGGCGGCTTGTTCATGCCTCACGTCTATCATGCGTAATCCGTGCGCGGCCATTGCCGTCTCGGCATCGTGCATGGGGCCAGCCATCAGAAAAAACAGCGTATCCACGCCCTGTGCAACGAGGGATTTCGCGAGCAGTTCCGCACCCGTGGTCATATCACGTATCCTTTTTATTTATATAAAGTAATTGACGTTTATTTTTTGTGATGCATGAGTTCGTGCCACTGAGCGGGCAATCTGATTTCCTTGAGCACCGGTTTGAAGTACGGGCCCCAGAAGCTCATGTATTTGTTGCGACCTTTATCGCCCGAGACAAAAACATGCATGGTGTCGGGCGTCTGGAAGATGGGTATCGGATCGTCCGGTTCCTTGTCGAATAACTTCGGATCGATGGCGCCTTTATCGAGCAGGCTCTGGATCGTCGGCGCCGGCGTGGTTGATTGCCCATACTTGGAGCGGAAATCGTATTCACGCCGTTTGATGGTGGCGTGAGTGAACCAGTAATTCGTAAGATCCTGAACCGAGTATCCGCCCTGGGCGAGCACCCTGCTCACTGATGGCGTAATCACCATCGAGAACATGCCGGAGGCGTCGCGGCGCGCGACCGATCGCTCGGCGATGACGCGTCGCAGAACTTCGCGCACGCCGTATTCCGCCAGCATCGCCGCATCGGCGCCGGTGGGCGTGCTTTGATGGCCCCAGTTTCCGCTGCCGCCGACGGTTACAACGCTGGAAGCGCTGTCGTGCCCGTGTCGAACATGAAACGGTTCCCATCCGATCTCGTTGCACACATCTTCATTTTCAGCAAAAACAAACGGCAGGATGTAACCGAAAGTACCCATCGCGGTTTCGCCGGGAATAAAACCCGCAATGTTTCTGATGATGAGGCCCAGCGCGCGTCCGATCACTGCGTTGGCCGGATGCGAAATGGCGGGCAGGTCCGAGCGTATGTCCAGTTCGCGGGCGATGGGACCGTTGATGACGAAGAACGGCATGTAACCGCCGGTGCTGCCCAGACCAGTAATGTCGTATCCCGGATCGCCCAGTGCTTCCACCGCTGCGATCAATACCGGCATGTATTCCGGACGGCATCCCGCCATGATCGCGTTGACCGCGATATTCCGCGGTGTTGCCTGGGTGTATGAGATCGGCAGCGTTGCAATGACGTCATGCGCTGCCCGGTCCGTATACTTCAGAAATTCGCGGACTTTGTCCGCGGTCGGCGGGATGATCGGATGTCCGTCAGACCACTTCCGGCTCAGGAAATAGGCATTGATCTCGTCGAGCGTGCCTTCGAGCGCAAGCTGCTCCGGATTGGGCGCAGCAGCGGCAGTTATCGAACCTGTAACCGGTTTGGTGATGCCGTCGACGATCTGATCGAATATTTTCTCGACATTTTGCTGGAGTTCCTGCTTGGTGTGTCCCTGTATCGCGCCGGGATACACCGCCATCGGCAGCTCGCGCACGCCTTCGAATGTGGCGACCGTCCGCACGGTCTGCACAAAGGACGAACCGATGATCGCAACGGCAGGTATGCCGGCCTTGATGGCTGTGGTGGCGGTCCGCGTAACTGCGGCCGAGCAGGTCCCTCAGGCGCCGTTGCCGGTAATGACCGCGTCCACACCATGCTGCATGAGCGCGCTTCTCAGCTCATTCAGGGATTTCTCCCGTATGCCGGCGGCCTGATCCTGCGACCCGGGGGAGAATATGGTTCCTGCTTCGATGAATTTCGCGCCGGGAAAACGTTTTTTCAACAGCGACCTGATTACGATCAGCGTTTCGTCGGCCCTGAATCCCCTGCCGTCGAGCTCGCAGATGGTCTTGCCGTTCAAATCGGAAGAGTGCGAAGCGGCTTTTGTAACCTCGCGGCACGCGCTTCCAAGTGGGCTCAGAGCCTGGTAACGAGGTTCGCCGTTATTCTGTTTATTGGTCACGCTATGTTCCTCCCCGCTGCGCTCGCGCAACGCTATTTTTCAGTGGCGATGACGCCGTCCTTGATCAGCCTGGCCCATCGTGCGCTATCGGCTTTAATGACCGCCGCGAATGCCTGCGGCGTGCTGCCTTCGGTGTCCAGGCCCGCCGCAAAGAATCGTTCTATCATTTCCGGTTTCTGCAGCACTTTCAGGAACTCGCGGTTCAACCGGTTGACGATCGCGGAAGGCGTTCCCGACGGCGCGAGCATGCCCCAGACCGATGTCGACTCATAGCCGGGCAGCGACGAGGCGACGGTGGGCAGGTCGGGATGCAACCGCGACGGCTTTGCACTGGCGACCGCCAACGCGCGCAATTTTCCCGATTCGAGAAATCCTTTGACCGCGCCCCCGGTCGGAAACATCAGGTGTATCTGGCCGGCCATGACATCGATAAGTGCCGGGCCTACGCCCTTGTAAGGAACCGCCTGCATCCTGACGCCCGCCAGCACGTTAAACAGCACGCCGGCAAGATTCTGCGACGAGCTGGGCGCGGACATGCCGAAGTTCAGTTCACCCGGCCGTGCCTTGGCGACCGCGATCAGTTCCTTGACCGATTTCGCCGCCAATCCGGGATATACCACCAACAGGTTGGGGGCGTTGTTGGTGGTGGTTATGGTCAGAAAATCTTTCATCTCGTATGGCACATGAGACTGAAATAAAGGCAACAGCCATATCGTGCTGCCATAGAGTAGCAGCGTGTGACCGTCCGCCGGCGCCTTGGACACGATATCTCCAGCCAGTATGCCGCCACGGTTTTCCACCACCACGGGCTGCCCGACATTGCGCGAGAGTTCCGGCCCTATCAGGCGCGCCGCGAAATCGTTGCTGCCGCCGACCTGGGCAGTGACGATGCGTATCGGCCGCGATGGAAAATTTTGCGCCGCCACCGGAAACACGCCTGACGCGAGGGTCGCGATGGTGAGCACGCATGCGGATAAACGCAGCCTCGGCATGCTCGCTGGTTGCTCAGTTTGGCGAGTCACCGCTTCATCCGATGATTTTTGCGCCGCGCAGTTCAGTCAGCTTCGCGTCCGGATAACCGAGCAATTCCTGCAACACTTCATTGGTATGCTGACCCAATGCAGGCGCGCTGGTCACTTCGACCGGCGAGTCGGAAAGCTTGATCGGACAACCGACGTTTTTGAATGACCCGCGTATGGGCTGCTTGACGTCGACGATGGTCTGCCGTTGGCGCAGGTGTTTGTCTTCGAGGATTTCCTTGGTACTGAGTACCGGGCCTGCCGGCGCGCCTATACCGGACAGTATCTCCATCAATTCCCATTTGGTGTAGGCCTTGGCCCATTCCTCGATGACGACGAAAATTTCCTCGCGCCGTTCGTAGCGCTGTTTGGGGGTGGCAAATTTCGGATCCGCAATCCAGTCCTCGCGTGCCATGTGCCGGCACAGCGCTTCCCATACGTCGCGCCGGTTGGACGTATAGATGAAAATATAGTCGTTGAGTCCGCCGGGCTTGCATTTCACCAGATAGCCCGGTTGTCCGCCGCCCGAGTCGTTGCCGGTGCGTTTCGGCTCCTCGAAGCCGGGCCGCTGCTGATCGCGCAGCTTGGTGCGTATCCAGCCCACGGCGACATCCATCATCGCGACTTCGACGCGCTGACCTTTGCCGGTTCTCTCGCGCTGCAAGAGCGCCGCGAGTATGCCGGCCAGCATGTTCACGCCTGAACCGGCATCGGCAATCGCTGCATGGCTGACGATGGGAGGGCCATCGGCGAAGCCGGTAACGCCCATATTGCCGCCCATTGCCTGCACTGCCATCTCATAGGCGGGAAAATCAGAGTAAGGCCCTGTGCTTCCATATCCCTTGATCGAAGCGAGGATAACCCGCGGATTGATTTTGTGTACGGTTTCCCAAGTGAAGCCCAGGCGGTCCAGCGTGCCTTTACCGAAATTCTCGATAAGAATATCTGCCTTGCGCAACAAGTCTGAAAACACTTCCTTGCCGCGTTCCTGCTTCAGGTCTATCACCACGCTGCGCTTGTTGCAGTTCAGCATCGTGAAGTACAGGCTGTCCGCTTCCGGTATGTCGCGCAACTGGCCGCGTGTCACATCACCGCTCGGTGGTTCAACCTTGATGACGTCCGCGCCAAGAAAACCCATCAACTGCGTGCAGGTGGGGCCAGACTGGACGTGGGTCAGGTCCAATACGCGATAACCGGCTAATGCTTTTTCCATGTTGCTGTTCCGTGTCTAGTCGGCGCGTATGCCAACGTCCTTGATGAGCTTGCCCCATTTCGCCATTTCGCTTTTCATCATGCTCGCCACTTCATCTGGCGTGCCGGTGACGACTTCGACGCCGGCGAGCAGGAGCTTGTTCTTGACGTCAGGCTTGTTCAGCACCTGGACGATCTCCTGATGCAGGCGCTTGATGATGGCCGCCGGCGTCTTTGCAGGGACCATGACGACATCTATCGATTCAACTTCATATCCGGGCAGGCCCGATGTCGCCACCGTCGGCATGCCGGGCAGCAGCGCTGACGGGCGTGAGCCGGTGACCGCCAGTGCCCTGATCTTCCCGGACTTGAGATGGGGCACGGCCGAACCCGCACCGGCAAACGTCAGATGTACCTCGCCGCCCATCAGGCCTATCATGCCGGGCGCGGCACCCTTATACGCCACGCGCACGATGTTGACGCCCGCCATCGCCTTGAATAATTCGCCTGCCAGATGCGAAGACCCTCCCGCCGGCGCCGATGCATAGTTAAGCTCTCCCGATCTGGATTTGGCAAGCGCCATCAAATCCCGGACCGACTTCACCGGCAAAGACGGGTGCACAACCAGTATGTTGGGTGAACGCTCGACCAGGTTAACCGGCGCGAAGTCGCGTATGGGATCCCACGAAGTATCGCTGCGCAGAAACGGTGTGATCCACAACGCGCTGCCGCCGATGAGCAGGGAATAACCATCCGGCGGCGCCTTGGATATGTATTCAATCGCCGGCACGGTACCTCTGTTTTCGACGATCACCGGCTGACCCAACGTTTCGGTGATGTCCTGTGCAATCAGGCGCGAGGTGAAATCGCTGCTGGCGCCTATGGCGCTGGTGGAGATGCGGATCGGTTTGATGGGATAGTTTTGCCCGGTAACGGGCCCGACACTGGCTGTGATGACGCCAGCCAGTGCGTATGCTGCAATTGCGGGATATGGTATCGGCATATGACGTCTTCCTTAAGTTTTCGACCATCCAGGCGGAACCGGAAATGCCAGATTGACTGTCGTTTGATTTACGTACGGTAGGAATTCAACTGCCTCCTGCATGAATTAGTTTACTATACGACCACTGATTAGTCGACGAAACGAGGATGCCTGTCGCGTACGTCGCGGATTCGAAGCGCCCCGCTGCTGAGTCGTGTGGATGTCTCGTCGCGAAAGAAAGCAACAGGAGAATTGATGGCCCGTCCGCTGATATCAAATGCCGCCGGAACTGCACCTCTAAACGAGGAGTTTTCAATATGATGCGACATACTGCGGCACCGGCATTTGCGGCCATGCTGGCATGTGTCACGACGCTTGCGTTCGGTCAGCCGGTGGCGCAAATTGCGCCACCGGCTGAGTCACCAAGGTATCCGTCCAAACCCATACGCATGGTTGCTCCGGATGCGGGCAGCGGAAACGACGTGATGCTGCGCATAGTCGTGCCTGCGCTCTCGGCGAATTTGGGCCAGCAGATCATTATTGACAACCGTGGTGGTGCCGGTGGCGCGATCGCGATGCAAACCGTGGCGCGGGCGCAGTCCGACGGCTACACCCTGCTGTCGCATGGCGTCGCGATATGGCTGTTGCCGTTTCTGCGTGACAAAGCGCCGTGGGATCCGTTGCGGGACTTTGCGCCCATTACCATGACCGCCAGAGTCCCCAACATTATCGTCGTGCACCCAGCGTTGTCTGTACAGTCGGTGAAGGAACTGATTGCGTGGGCCAAGGCGCGGCCCGGGGAACTTAACTACGGCGTGGCGGGTGGCACGGGCGGCGCAACGCATCTCGCGGCTGAACTTTTCAACTCGATGGCCAACGTCAATATTGTGCGCATCAATTACAAAGGTGCGGTGCCGGCGATCGCCGATTTGATTGGCGGTCGCGTGCAGTTGATGTTTCCCACTGCGTCGTCGGTGATGCCGCATATCAAGGCGGGCCGCATGAAGGCCTTGGCCGTGACGACGGCGCAGCCGTCGATCGTGGTTCCCGATTTACCCACGGTGTCGGCCACCGGTCTGCCCGGTTATGAATCGGGGGGCATCTATGCCATGATGGCGCCGGCCGGAACACCGTCCGCGGTCATCGAACTGATGAACCGGGAGATGTTGCGCGTGCTGGGCGGTGCCGAAATCAGGGAGAAATTGGCCGGCAGCGGCGTTGAAATCGTAGGCAGTTCCCCGCGGGAATTGACCGCCACCATGAAATCGGAAATGGCGCGCATGGGTAAGGTGATCCGTGACGCGGGCATACGCGAAGAGTAACCATCCTGATTTAAAATCAACATTCGGAAATTCAAGGAGAAATCAAATGAAACTGCTCGGCAGCCCCACCAGTCCTTATGTTCGCAAGGTGCGCCTCGTCATCGAGGAAAAGAATGTGCCCTGCGAGTTTGTCATCGATCGACCTTCTGAGCCGGGATCAAAAGTGCCTGAGCACAATCCGCTTGGCAAAGTGCCCGTGCTGGTGCTGGACAACGGCCGTGCCATTTATGATTCGCCCGTCATCACCGAATACCTCGACGGCTACACCGGCAAGCCGACGCTGTTGCCCGCCGTATTTGCCGAACGCATAGAAGTCAAACGCTGGGAAGCGCTGAGCGACGGCATCGCCGACGCGACAGTGGCGGTGTCGCACGACTTTCGCAAGCCTGCCGGTAGCCGCGAAAGCCCCGCATGGTATGACAAGCAAAGCCAGAAAATTCTGCGCGGTCTGGCCACGATCGCGGGGGATCTTGGCGACCGCGAGTTTTGCCATGGCAGCGCCTTCAGTCTGGCCGATATCGGCGCGGGTTACGCACTGGCATATCTTGATCGTGCGTGGCGCGACATCGATTGGCGTGCATTGCATCCCACGCTCAAGCGCTATTACGACAAGCTGTCGCAACGCAGCTCGTTCCAGAAGACGCAGTACCCGGCCGGGTAAGTCGGCCCGAATCGCACGCAGGCGCGGAACACCGCACGCAGCAAGTCAGGAGTTGCTATGTCGATACCGCACGCTGCTGCGGCAGCGCTAACGCTGGTTTTTGTCGGCGTTGCATTTGCTCAGGCGCCGCCGGGCGCGGGCTATCCCACAAAACCGATACGACTGGTCAGCAGTTCTGTCGGCAGCGGTACGGATAGCGCGACGCGCATGGTGGTGCCGGGCATGACCGTGAGCCTGGGCCAGCAAATCATCATAGACAACCGCCCGGGCGGGATCATGCAAGGTGAAATTGTGCGGAAGGCGCAAGCCGATGGTTATACGCTGCTTTCCGTCGGCAATGCCTTTGTGCTGGGGCCATTGCTGACGCCCACACCCTACGATCCGGTGCGGGATTTTGCGCCGATCTCGATACTGGCCCGCTATCCCAACGTCGTGATCGTGCATCCCACGGTTGCCGCAAATACCATCAAGGAGTTGATCGCATTGGCCAAAGCCAAACCCGGCGGTCTGAACTATGCTTCAGGCCCGGTGGGCGCATCCAATCATCTCGCGGCGGAGTTATTCAAGTCCATGGCCGGCGTGAACATTGTGCGCGTCGCGTACAAGGGCGGCGGCCCGGCGCTTAACGATGTGATTGCGGGACAGGTGCCATTGGTGTTCGCCAGCACCGGATCGGTGATGTCTTTGCTGAAGTCGGGCAGGCTGAAAGCGCTGGCCGTCACCAGTGCGCAGCCCTCGGACCTCGTGCCGGGCGTGCCCACCGTGGCGGCGGCGGGACTGCCCGGTTACGAGTCGGTGTCGATCGGATTACTGATGGCGCCGCTCAGAACGCCCGCAGCCATCATCCGGCGCGTCAATCAGGCACTCGGTTATGCACTCGGTCAGCCCGACGTGAAAGAGAAGCTGATGAGCATCGGCGTCGAAGCCGTCAGCAGTTCACCGCAGGCGTTGACCGTTGCGATGAGAGAAGACGTAGCCCGTGTCGGCAAGCTCATCAAGGATACGGGCATGAAGGCAGAGTAAGTTTGCATTACCCATATGCATGCTGACCACGTCGGCGGACTGATGGCAGGCGACAAGATGGCCCTCGCAGAAGATGGTGTTCTGGGGTGACATGATGCACGTCGCCGCGGTGCAGTTTGAAAACCCCGCCGTAACAATACAGTTCGATACTGATTCCAAGGCCGCTGCCGTGCAGCGCAGAAAAGCCTACGCGGACGCCGCCAAACAGGGTTATCTGGTCGGCATCTCACACGTTTCATTTCCTGGCATCGGCCGTCTGCGCGCAGGGCGCGGGTTATGCGTGGGTGCCGGTCAATTACTCGATCGTGAAATGAGAGACGCCGGTGCGCGAAACGCGCGCCGTCAGTGAAATATCAGCAGAACGCCAATGCCGGTCTTGCCGGTGTCAGTGTTGTATTGCGCAATCGCACGCTGTCTTTCGATCTTGTACGCGCTCGACACACATTCCTGATATTGCGGGCTGGCTTTGTCCGCGGCGCCGACCGAGCACGCTGCACCGTAGCGTGCGTCCAGCCATTTCGTCCGGTCTTCGGGTGACGGGGTGGCGCAGGCCGACAGCATGAACGTCGCGACTGCAGCCATTAACCATTTGGATGAACTATTCAATTTGGGGCGGGTAACCATGCGATGCTCCGGTAACTTGAGGCGGTGAGTTTACGCCTTAAGAGTAGGCGTGCCGATTAACTTCTGCTCCCGGGCGAACGTAGCCCGGAAGAAGGTCATGGTCTTATCATGGCCGTATTCCGGGGAAATACAGAGGCACGAACTCACGTGCTTTCGGTACGCAGTGCTTTTTCCCGGAATACGTCCTGCGGACTCCTTCCGGGCTACCGGAGATGTCTGAGTCGATTGGACTGAATAGACACATTTTATTTCTATAATTATATTGCTCATTTGTGACGCGACGACACCTATAAAAGTTATCCCAGAACAAATGCCCGGGGGATATCTTCCGTATTCGCAAGATCTTCCAAGTGCCATAGCTTGTCCAAAATGCCTCCCACGCGCCTCGCGCCCAGCACGTCCTCTGTAAGTCCGCGAAATTTGTCTTCGATCCGCGCATCCTTTTCCCGCGCCGACAGTTCCCTCTCGCCGCCGGATTCGCCAACCAGCTGCTGGCCGTCGTTGCTTACCGCCGTAACGCGCGTGCGATGCTCGGGCGGCACTTTCGCGTAGGCGGCGGTAAATTCCGGGTTTTCGACCACTTCGATTTTTTTTAGCAGCGCGCGCAGGTCGGGATTCCACAGATGCGCATCATTGAACGAACGCGGCGTGACCGTGCCGTCCATCAATGTCGCGGCGACGACGTAGGGCGCGCTGTGATCGGCGGTCTCGCGTGATTCTGGATTCCACGGATGGTCGCCGCTGCCGACGCGGTCCACGGCGCGCTTGTAGAGTTCTATGGTGATATGTTTGATATTCTTGATGTTGACGGGCGCAATTTTTTCCGCGGCAAGAATTGAAGAGATGGTGTTGCCGACCGAGGGCCGCTGCTTGATTTCCGAATGCAGTATCTTATATGGCTCGCTGCCGCCGCCCAGCTTGTCGAGCGCATAACGTGATTTTGCGACGTGATCGCACCATCCGGCCTTGCCTTCGAACGGCAGGTGCGGACCTTCCATGCCGGCGCGCGCCAGCAGCGCCGCGAACACCCCGGCACGGCCTGCCTGACCGGAGGCCGCTGCTTTAAACATCGACAGATGTCCGGTCCTCGCTTGTCGCAGCGTGTTGTTGGCCACAGCCGCCATCGAGATGCAGTGCGACATCTGGTGCGGTGTCAGCCCCAGCAGTTTGCCGGCGGCGGTCGCCACGCCGAGACATGCGAAGTTCGTGTGATCGAATCCCGGATTGCGAAAGTTGTCGGAGGTGCGCTGGTAGACCTCATAGCCCAGTACCACGCCGGTAATCAGTTCGCACCCGCTGGCGCGTGCGTGCTCCGCCGCTGCGAGCAGCGGTGTCACGGTGTCGCTCGGATGTCCTTCCGCGCTGCCCGGCCAATGGTAGAAATCCGTCATTTCGACATAACGCGCGGTGGTGGCGTTGGCATATGCAGCCATGTCGGGCGTGGTTTTGAGGCGGGTGCCGATGACGGTCGCGCCGTCCGGCATCGGCATGCTGGCGGCGAGTTCGCGTACGATCTGGCTGGGCTCGGCGAAGAATCCGCCGATCAACGCGCCCAGCGTGTCGATGACGCGTATCTTGGCGGCGTGTATCGCCGCGGGCGACAACGCCTCATACGTCAGTTTGCACGCGTATTCGGTCAGTTGCTTCTGGATGCGGTCTACTGCCCTGTTCGTGGTTTGATTGCCCTGCGCCTTCATGCTTTTCCCTTCGTTTACATCATTACGAATCAATGTGCCTGTATGCCCGCATCCTTGATGACTTTTCCCATCCGGGTC